>NZ_CP085840.1:2796636-3107373 GCF_020715685.1 Dermatobacter hominis | reverse complement strand
CCTCGAGGTCCTCCTTGGAGCCGCCGCCGTTGACGATCGTGGTCTCGTCCTTGGTGACGACGACCTTGTCGGCGGAGCCGAGCAGGCTGAGGTCGACGTTCTCGAGCTTGAGGCCGACCTCCTCCGACACGACCTGGCCGCCGGTCAGGATCGCCATGTCCTGCAGCATCGCCTTGCGGCGCTCACCGAAGCCCGGGGCCTTGACGGCGACCGAGTTGAAGGTGCCGCGGATCTTGTTCACGACGAGCGTGGCCAGCGCCTCGCCCTCGATGTCCTCGGCGATGATGACGAGCGGCTTGCCCGACTGCATGACCTTCTCGAGCACGGGCACGAGATCACGGACGTTCGTGATCTTGGACGACACGTACAGGATGTACGGGTTGTCCAGCGCGGCCTCCATGCGCTCGGTGTCGGTGACCATGTAGGGCGAGATGTAGCCCTTGTCGAAGCGCATGCCCTCGGTGAACTCGAGGCCCATGCCGAAGGTCTGGCTCTCCTCGACGGTGATGACGCCGTCCTTGCCGACCTTGTCGATCGCGTCGGAGATCAGCTGGCCGATCTCCTTGTCGGCCGCCGAGATGGAGGCCACCTGGGCGATCTGGTCCTTGGAGTCGACCTCGACGGCGAGCTCCTGGATCTTGCCGACGGCCGCCTCGACCGCGGCCTCGATGCCCCGCTTCACGCCGACCGGGTTGGCGCCGGCGGCCAGGTTGCGCAGGCCCTCGCGGACCATCGACCACGCCAGCACGGTGGCCGTGGTCGTGCCGTCACCGGCGACGTCGTCGGTCTTCTTGGCGACCTCCTTGACCAGCGAGGCGCCGATGTTCTCGTAGGGGTCCTCCAGCTCGATCTCCTTGGCGATGGACACGCCGTCGTTGGTGATCGTCGGGGCGCCCCACTTCTTGGCGAGGACGACGTTGCGACCCTTCGGGCCGAGGGTGACGCGCACGGCGTCGGCGAGCTGGTTCATGCCCGCCTCGAGGTGACGTCGGGCGTCCTCGTCGAACTGGATGATCTTGGCCATGAGTCCTCCGTTGGAAACTGTGGCGGTGTGCGTGGGCGGTGCGGTCGCCGACCGGTGCGCCGCCCGCCGGCCTGGCGGTTGGCACTCTCGGCACGGGAGTGCCAGACATTCTTAGCACTCACCTGCCCGGAGTGCTAACAGCCTCCGGCCTCCCCGCTGCGAGCCTCAGGCCGACGGGCGCAACGCCGCCCGGCGTCGCCCGGCGTCGGCGAAGGGGCCCGGCGGAGAGGCCGGCGGACAGCACGGCAGAGGCCCGACTCCCGCGCCGGTCGAGCGGCCAGCGGCGCCGCCGGCGCCAGCGTCGGCGGGCCGGCGGTCAGTCGCCCAGGACGTGCCGGTACATCGGGACGAACTCCGCCGGGTCGGCCGGCATCAGCTCGCCCGCCGCCAGGTACATGTCGAGCTGCAGGAGGAGCGCGTGCCACGTGGCGGCCCGCGCCGCGTCGGTACCGATGCCGTCGTGGGTCAGGCGAATCAGCGTGGCGCCGTCGCCGCCCGTGACCTCCCAGTGCAGCGGTTCGTCGGCGTGGTCGCCGGCACCCCACCTGTCGAGGTCGGCCGAGACGACGGCGCGCACCCGATCCGGCTCGACGTGGGTGCCCCGCTCCCACGTCATCGAGCCGTCGGGCGAGGGCACGCCGGCCGGCGGGCCGACGGCGGCGACGTACTCGTCGTAGACGGCGAACCCGTCGGCCTCCGCACCGACGGCATCCTCGGCGACGCCACCGTCGAGCAGGGCGTCGAGCTCGGCCAGGCACACGTGCCAGCCCGCGCCGTTGCGGGCGGCGACCGACGGGTGGCTCAGCACCTGGGTGAACACCATCAGCGTGCCGTCGCCGTCCGGCGTGAGCTCGAACCGGAGCAGCTCGGCGCCCCACGTGAAGGAGAAGACGTTCGGCGGGTCGACCGCGACGACCCGACCGGTGAACTCGGGCCCGTCGGCGCGGGTCGGCTCGCCGGCCTCGATCGCCGCCTCGCGGTGGGACTGGTCGTCGAAGCGCAGCGGTGCGCCGGGGGTGCGGTCGCCGATCACCTCCGACGGGAACCACCGCCGCAGCTCGTCGGGATCCGTCACGGCGCGCCACACGCGCTCGATCGGCTGGCGGTAGCGCCGCTCGAACCGGAGCACGGGCCGGCCGTCGACGGTGACGAGCTCGCCACGACGCGGCGGACCCGACGTCGAGGAGGCGGGGGTCGGGTGTTGGTCGGTCACGGGTGCTCCTCCAGGTGGGCGTCGAGCCGGTCGAACGAGTCCGCCCAGAGGTCCCGGAAGGAACCGATCCACTCGTCGAGCTCCCTGAGGGGCTCGGGTCGCAGGGAGTAGAGCCGGCGCTGGGCGTCGGGACGGACCTCCACCAGCCCGGCGTCGCGGAGGACGCGCAGGTGCTTCGACACGGCGGGCTGGCTGAGGCCCAGCCCGTCGACCAGCTCCCCGACCGGGCGCTCCCCGTCGCGGAGCAGCTCGAGGAGGTGACGGCGGTGCGGTTCGGCGAGGACGGCGAAGGTCACCGCGCGAACATGCCTCAGTGGCTATATGCCTGTCAAGGCACCTTCTCCGCGCCCCGGCAGCAGGGCCGTTGCCGGACAGAGCCTTGAGCGGCCGATCGGCCACGGTTACGGTGCCCGGCACGTCTTGACCGCATGGTCAAGTTCAGTGGGCGCCGGCCCGATGTCTCCCGAGAGGGACGGTCGAACCGGCGCACGCCGAGCGGCGAGCGGCCGGAGGAGGGGCACACGTGGCACGGATCGTCGTCATCGGCGCCGGGGTCGGCGGACTCGGCACCGCGCTGTGCGCAGCACGGACGGGCCACCACGTCACGATCGTCGAGCGCGACGACACGCCGCTGCCCGCCGACCCGCACGGCGCGTTCGACTGGGACCGCCACGGCGCCCCCCAGGTCCGGCACTCGCACGCCTTCCTCGCCCGTCTGCGCAACCTGCTCCGGGACCGGCACCCCGACGTGCTCGCCGATCTGATCGCCGCCGGCGCGACCGAGATGCGGTTCCTCGACATGCCGCCCGAGGGCATGGCCATCGAGCCGGAGCCGGGCGACGAGGACCTGGTCGGGCTCGCGGTCCGCCGCACGACGTTCGAGTGGGTCCTGCGGCGCGCCGCGCTGGCCGAGGGCGACGTCGAGCTGCTCCACGGGACCGCTGTCTCGGCGCTGCGCACGACCCCCGGCGCCACCGGTGACGAGGTCGATCGCAGCGGCCCGCCCCTCGTCGTCGGCGTGGAGGTCGACGACGGACGGGTGCTCGACGCCGACGTGGTCGTCGCCGCCGGCGGCCGCCGCAGCGATGTGCCGGCGCTGCTCGAACCGCACGGCGTCACGGTCGACGAGGTCTCGGAGGACACGGGGATCATCTACCTGTCGCGCTTCTTCCGCCTGCAGGACGGCGCCGAGATGCCGCCGCTCACCGGGCCGATCGGCGGCGACCTCGGCTACATCAAGTACGGCGTCTTCCCCGGCGACAACCGCACGTTCTCGATCACGTTCGCCGTCGGCACCCACGACGCCGAGATGCGCAAGCTGCTGCTCGACGACGAGACGTTCCTCGCCGCAGCGGGGATCTTCACGGCCACGGCGGCGTACGTCGAACCCGGGCGGTCCGAGCCCATCAACAGCGTCCAGGTGATGGGCGGGCTCATCAACCGCCGCCGCCGGTTCCTCGACGCCGACGGCCGTCCGGTCGTCGCCGGCTTCCACGCCGTCGGCGACGCGCACACCGCGACCAACCCGCTCTACGGGCGCGGGTGCAGCCTCGCGATGGTCCAGGCGCAGGTGCTCGCCGACCTGATCGACGAGCACGGCGTCGACGGTCCCGAGGCGCACGCGGCCCGGTCGATCGCGTACGAGCAGGCGACGCGCGACGAGGTCATCCCCTGGTACAAGGCCGCGGTCAGCCAGGACCGGATGGCACGGGACCAGGCCGAGCGCGCCGCTCGGGAGGCCGAGGAGGCTTCGACCGCCGACGGACCGTCAGCCGACGCGGACGCTCCCGAGGAGTTCGCCGACCCGGCGGAGTTCGCCCGCACGCTGCTGCGCGACGGCCTCTTCCCGGCGCTCCGGGTCGACCCCGTCGTCCTGCGGGCCTTCCTGCGTATGCTCAACCTCCTCGACGCCCCGGACTCGCTCATGGCGAACGGCGACGTGATCGGTCGCGTGATGGCCGTCTTCCAGGACAAGGACAACCGGCCGCCCGAGCCTGACCTCGGCCCCGACCGCGCCGGCTTCCTGGCCGCCATCTAGGCGAACGGGGCTTCCGCGCCGGCCCGCGCGTCCGTACCGTGGGCCACGTGGAAGAGGGATCGGAGCAGCGCGACGCGGAGTGGCGCGCGACCGAGGTCGATCGCGGGCTCTCGATGCTGAGCACCGGCATGCTGCTGGCGATGGTGCTCGGCGTTTCCAAGGTCGGGTCCGGGTTCAGCCTCGCGGCCATCGGCGAGATCGTGATGGCCGCTGGAGCGTGCTGGCTCGGTCGTGCGAGCGATGCTCACGACCAGCGCCGATCCTGGTTCACGGCGGCCACCGGCCTGACCCTCGTCGTCGTCGTACCGATGTCCGTGACGGAGCTCCCCGAGCGGCCGGTCGCGATCGTGGCGATGATCTGCTGGGTCGGCACGGCAGCAGCGCTGGTGCACGCGCTCGCGCTCCAGGCCCGCGAGTTCGGGGACGAGGTGGCCGCCATGTGGGTGACCGCTCGGCTCACCGCGCTCCGGCGGCTCGGACTCGCAGCTGCGGCCGGCATCGCCATGCTGCTCGTCGCCCCACCGGCGTCCGGCGACGGCGGGATCACCGCATTCGGGATCGGCTTCGGTTCGAACTGGTCGGCGACGCTGCCCCTCTTCGGGTTCGGCGCAGCTGCGATCTCTGCCTACTTCGCCATCCGCCACCCGTATCGGACGCTGCGTGCGGCGGCCCAGTTCGCCCGGAACCACCCGGCCGAACCGACGTCGACCGCGTCCTGACGCGGCCTTCCGATCGCGCAGCACCTCCCGTACCGTTGGTCTGGTGGAAGAGGGAGCCGTCGAGGACGCGGACGTCCCCTGGGATGCCGACGACCCGCGGTCCGAGGCGCACGCGTACGCCATGTGGGAGCCGTCGCCCCTGGAGCGCGGACTGAACCGCCTGGCCGGAGGCATCACGACGACGATCGTGCTCTGGATCGTGGGCTTCAAGAGCGTCGACCACCGCAACGGCCTCACCATCAACCTGATGTTCCTCGGGCTGGTCGTCGTCGCCGCGGCGGCGCGACGGCTCTGGCGGGGTGCGACCGCCGACCGGACCCGCTCGGCCTGGCGATGGGTCGCGGTGACCGCGGTCGTCGGGTTCGTGGCCGGCGCCGCCACGTTCGTGAGCCTCGATCCAGCCGCCTACGTCCTGACCATCGTCCTCAGCGCCACCACCGCATCGCTCACGGTCGAGGCCTTGGTCCGGCTGGCGTCGGACCAGGAGGCCGATCTCGGCCATCGTTGGCGGCGGTCCGCACCCGGGACCTTCGCGGTCATCGCGCTGAGCGGATCCATCGCCGTCGCGAGCATCGTCGTCCGGGTCGTGGAGGCGGATCCGCAGGACGTCCCGTGGCCACCACCGGTCGAGTCGTCATGGCAGTTCAGCTTCGTGTGGAGCGGCCTGCCCGATGCGCTGCTGGCGCTCGCGGCGGCCACGGCCGCATGGGCGCTCGCCCGATGCGTGAAGCCCTTCCGCGAGCTGCGCGCGCTGGCCAAGGACCTGCGGGTCCCGGTCGTCTGACGGGCCGCCCTCAGACGCCGCGGAGGCGGACCACGCTGGCGGACGGGTCCTCGGGATCGAGGTCGACCTCGATCGGTCGGTCCTTGTCGCCCTCGTCGGCGAACTGCTCGACCACCGGGCGGTCGTCCTTCGGATCCTCGAGCACGTCGCGCAGCCCGAGCAGACCGGCCGCGACGACGCTGGCGCCGATCGACCGGCGGTAGCGATGCGGGATCCCGCTCGACCGGGTGGGCTCGATCGGCGGCGCGAGCTCGTCGGAGACCGGCACGAGGAACGGCGGCAGCAGCGGATCGACCTCGGGCGGGCCGCCCGAATCGTCGTCGGGCTCGTGGCCGAACGGCTCGTCGTCGTGCACGTCCGCGAGCCTACGACCCGTTCTGGCTGTCGTTCTGCCGGTCAGGACCGGCAGAACGACAGCCAGAACGAACGGAACGGGCCAGAACGAGGGGACGGGGGTCAGCCGCCGGCGACGGCGGGGATGATCGAGATCTCGGCGCCGTCGGTCACGGCGGTGTCGACACCGTCCAGGTAGCGGACGTCGTCGTCGGCGAGGAACACGTTGACGAAGCGGCGGAGCGAGCCGTCGTCGTCGAAGAGCCGATCCTTGAAGCCCGGGTGCGCGGCGTCGAGGTTGGCGAGCACCTCGCCGATCGTCGCCCCCTCCACCTCCACCGAGGACGAACCGCCGGTCAGCGTCCGGAGGGTGGTCGGGATCCTGATCGTCACCATGTGCGTGCTCCTCGATCGATCGCTCGGTTGTTCGAGCGGTTCGGGGCGTCAGGGCCCCGTCGCAGGCGTCGCATTCTCCACCAGGGGTGGCGTCCACGTGAAGTCCCGTGGCGGCGGCGCCGTGCACGTCAACTCCAGGATGGCGCGCACGATTCCCGCCACGGGGGCGGATAGGTTGCCCGGGCCGATCGTGATCGGGCCCGTCCGGTCCGCCGCGGCGATGCACCCATGAGCAGCGAGCACCGACCCCCGACGGGCCACGACGACCGGCGCCAGACCGCCGGCGCGGCCACCGATGCCGGCGCCGCGCTGGACTGCCCGCCGATCCGGTCGTTCCACCACGCCGACCGCACCGTCGACGAGCTGGTGGCGACGAAGGGTCCCACGACGGTGTCGGTCTGCCTGCCCGCCCGCAACGAGGAGCCGACGGTCGGGCGGATCGTGGAGGTCCTCGTCCGCGACGCCGTCGAGGTCGGGCTCGTCGACGAGCTCGTCGTCATCGACGACCACTCGGTCGACGCCACGGCGTCGGTGGCCCGGGACGCCGGGGCGCGGGTCGTGCACGCGGGCGACGTGCTGCCCGAGTTCGGCCGGGCGCACGGCAAGGGCGAGGTGCTCTGGAAGTCGCTGCACGTGACCGACGGCGACCTGGTGCTGTGGTGCGACGCCGACCTCAGCGACTTCAGCGCCCACCTCGTCACCGGGCTCCTCGGACCGCTGCTCTGCGAACCCGATGTCGAGCTGGTCAAGGGCTTCTACCACCGACCCGAGGCCGACGGCGTGGGCGGCGGCCGGGTCACCGAGCTGGTGGCGCGCCCGCTCCTGTCGCTGCTGTTCCCGGCGCTCGCCGGGCTGTACCAGCCGCTGTCGGGCGAGTACGGCGGCCGCCGGAGCGTGCTCGAGCGCCTGCCGTTCGTGCAGGGCTACGGCGTCGAGGTCGGCCTGCTGCTGCACTACCTCCGCCAGCGCGGCACGACCGGCCTGGTGCAGGTGGACCTGCAGGAGCGCCGCCACCGGAACCGACCGCTCGAGGACCTCGGCCCGCAGGCGATGGCCGTCGCGCAGACGATCCTCCGCCACGCCCAGACGAGCGGCCTCCACGGCCCCGAGGGCACCGCGCCGATCCCGGCGGTCGCGGAGCTGCTCCGGCCCGGGCGGCCGCCCCACGCCGTCGACGTCTCGGAGCGGCCGCCGATGATCGAGGTCGCCGCCTACCTGGACCTGCTGCGGGGCGGCCGGCCGGTCGACGAGGACGCGGAGCGGTGACCCACGCCGACCCGTCGAGGGCGCCCCGGCCCGGCATCTTCGCCGTGCTCAACGCGTCGCCCGACTCCTTCTCCGAGAACAAGGTGGCCGCGTCCGACGGGGCGGCGCTCGCGGTGCAGATGGTCGCCGACGGGGCCGACGTGCTCGACGTCGGCGCGCAGTCGCTGCGGACCGACCAGCCCGAGATCTCGGTCGACAACGAGCTGGCCCGGCTGCTGCCCGTGCTCACCGCCGTCCGCGAGCGGGTGCCCGACGTGACGCTGTCGGTCGACACGTACCGCCACCAGGTCGCCGACGCCGCGCTCCGGGTCGGGGCCACGATCGTCAACGACCCGTCCGGGCTGCGCGACCTCGAGCTCGCCGACCTCGTCGCCGGCTCCGGCGCGTCGATCGTCGTGGCGTTCAACCCGGGGGTCCCCAAGCAGCGCCGTCCCACCGGCGAGCGCCTCGCGGACCCGGTCGAGGACTGCCTCCGCTTCGTGGGCGAACGCCTCGAGCGACTCGAGCGCGCCGGCGTGCGCGACGACCAGGTGATCCTCGATCCCGGACCCGACCTCTACAAGGCGCCCGACGAGACGGTCGCCATCCTGCGCGCCGTGCCGCGCCTGCGGGCCGAGCTCGGCATCGACCGGGTGCTGTGGGCGGTGTCGCGCAAGGACTTCGTCGGCGTGCTCACCGGCCGCCTCCCCCGCGACCGCGGCGCCGGCACCCTCGGCGTCCTCTCGTCGGTCGACCTGCAGGACCAGGACCTGATCCGGGTCCACGACGTGCGGTCGACCGTCGACTTCCTCACCGTCCGCGCCGCCCTGCGCCACGGCGCGGACGGTCCGATGGAGATGGACGACGCCATCCGCTACGACCCCGACTGAGTGCATCCCTCCCAGGGACGGGCGCCGGATCCCGCCCGAGCCCGTTCTGTGATGCTCGATACGTCGATCCAGACGTATCGAGCATCACAGAACGCCGGTGAGCCGGGCTGACCCGGTCAGCCGGGCTCGGCGAAGGACGGCAGCTCCAGCGCGACCTCGGCGAGCAGGGCCGCGGTCTCGGTCATCGCCCGCTCCCGACCGAACCTCGACGTGAGCGACACGGTCGGCACGAGCGCATCGGCGCCGTCGAAGCACTCCCCCACG
Source organism: Dermatobacter hominis (assembly GCF_020715685.1). Classification (GTDB taxonomy): domain Bacteria; phylum Actinomycetota; class Acidimicrobiia; order Acidimicrobiales; family Microtrichaceae; genus Dermatobacter; species Dermatobacter hominis. Next base: position 3,098,467 of record NZ_CP085840.1, on the reverse strand, counting down.
ACGGCGACGACCGGCACTCCGACGTGGCGGGCGAGGTCGACCATGCCGCCCACGACCTTGCCCTCGAACGACTCCTCGTCGAGGAAGCCCTCGCCGGTCACGACGAGGTCGGCGCCCTCGACGTCGGCGTCCAGGGCGAGGCGCTCGGCCACGAGGTCGAACCCGCTCAGCAGCTCGCCGCCCACGCAGGCCAGACCGCCCGCCAGGCCGCCGGCGGCGCCGGCGCCCTCGAGATCCGACACGTCCACGCCGTACTCCTCCAGGTACACCTGCTGCAGCCGCTCCAGCCGGCGCTCGAGCAGCTTCACCTGCGTCGGCGACGCGCCCTTCTGCGGTGCGAAGTCCCGGGCGGCGTCGACGAACCGCGTCCGTACGTCGCAGGCCACCGTGAGGCTGACGCCGCGCAGCCGGTGCACGGGGTAGAGCGCCCGCAGCGCGCCGAGCCCGCCGTCGGTCGTCGCCGATCCGCCGACGCCCACGATCACGTCGTTCGCCCCCGCGTCGAGCGCGGCCGCGATGAGCTCCCCGGTGCCGTGGGTCGAGGCCGCCACCGCGTCGTTGCCCTCGGCCCCGCCCACCAGGGCGAGACCCGATGCCCTCGCCATCTCGATCACCGCGCTGCGCCCTGCGTACCGCCACTCGGCCTCGACGGCGTCGCCGTTCGGCCCCGTCACGACGGTGCGCCGGTTCGGCCCCCCGAGCGCGTCGAGCGTGCCCTCGCCGCCGTCGGCCATCGGCCGGACGACCACGTCGTGGCCCGCGCCGCGCAGCGGCGCGGCCAGCGCCTCGGCGCACTCCACGGCGCTGACCGTGCCCCGGAACTTGTCGGGAGCCACCACGATGCGCACGGCCGGGGAGCCTACGTCCCGCCGGCGGCGAGCCGCCCCGGCGGGGCGGGTGGCCGACCGGGACCCCGAGGACCAACCCGTAGGGTGGGTGGGTGGACACGGTCGACCGCCCCATCGTCCTCGCGTCGAACCGCGGGCCCCTCAGCTACAAGGACGAGGGCGGCACGCTCGTGCCCGTGCGGGGCGGTGGCGGGCTCGTCTCGGGTCTGGCGCCGCTCATGGACGAGGGTCGCATCACCTGGATCGCCGCGGCGCTGTCCGACGCCGACCGCAAGGCCGCGGCCGACGACCTCCCCGCCGCACAGGGCCACCCCGTCCACCTCGTCGACGTCCCACCCGACGAGTTCGACCGCTACTACGACGTCGTCGCCAACCAGACCCTGTGGTTCATGCACCACGGCCTGTTCGACCTGACCCGGGAGCCCGAGCTCGACTCGACCTGGCGGGAGTGCTGGGACTCGTACAAGGACGTGAACCGCCGGTTCGCCGCCGCCATCGCCGCCCACGCCCCCGAGGGTGCCGTCGTCCTCGTGCAGGACTACCACCTGACGATGGTGGCCCCGACCGTTCGGGCCGCCCGCGACGACCTGTCGCTCGTCCACTTCCACCACACGCCGTTCGCCGGCCCCGACGGCGCCCGAGCCATGGCCACCGGCCCGCTCGTCGAGATGCTCGACGCGCTCGCCGCCCACGACGCGTGCGGCTTCCACGTCCCCGAGTGGGCCGAGAACTACTCGGCGGTGCAGCAGCGCTGGGGCACCGTCCACCCGACGGACCGGGCCAAGGTGTTCGCGTCGACGCTCAACAGCGACATCGACGACCTGCGTCGGGTCGTCGCCGAGGAGGACTGCTCGAGCGCGCTGGTCGACCTCGACGAGCTCGTCGGCGACCGGCAGCTCATCGTGCGCGTCGACCGGATGGAGCTGTCGAAGAACATCGTGCGCGGCTTCCACGCGTACGACCGACTGCTCGAGCGCCGCGAGGACCTCCGCGGCCGCGTCACCTTCGTCGCCTGCTGCTACCCGTCGCGGCTCGGCGTGCCGGCCTACGCCCGCTACCGCGACGAGGTCGAGGCCGCGGCGGCGTCGGTCAACGAGCGCTGGGGCGACGCCGACTGGACGCCGGTCGAGCTGATGACCGACGACGACTTCCCGCGCTCGATCGCCGCCCTGCGCCGCTACGACGTGCTGCTGGTGAACCCGATCCGCGACGGCCTCAACCTGGTCGCCAAGGAGGGCCCGATGGTGAACGAGCGCGACGGGCAGCTCGTCCTGTCGACCGAGGCCGGCGCGTGGACCGAGCTCGTCGGCGCCGCCGACGGCATCTCGCCGTTCGACATCGAGGCCACCGCCGAGGCGCTCGGGTCCGCGCTGGACCGAGACCCCGAGGAGCGCGCCGCCCGAGCCGCGCTGCTGCGGCGATCCGCCGAGGCGCGCACGCCGGCCGACTGGCTCGACGACCAGCTCGCCGCCCTCGACGACTGACCGGACGACGATCTCCTGCTCTGTCCCGCCTGGCGGTGCCGTTCAGCACCGCGAGCCGTGACAGAGCGGGTGGGATCGGGACGCGTCAGGTGCCGAGGGCGAGGACCAGGTCGGCGACGGCGGCCGGTCCGTCGACCAACAGGTCGGCACGGTCCCGGAGCGCGCCGGGCACCTCGGGCCCGTCGACCACGACGGCGAGCACGCCCCGACCCGCCGCCCGCAGCTCGTCGAGCACCTGGAAGGCGGGGACGTCGCCGAGGTCGTCGCCGGCGAACAGCACGGGGCCGGTGTGCGAGCCGGCGAGCCGCTGCAGGACGGTGCCCTTGTCCTCGTCGATCGGCGGGTGGAGCTCCACGCTCATCTTCGCCGGTCGGGCCCGCAGGCCGGTCGGCCCGGCGATCTGCTCGGCCCAGGCGATGACCTCGCCCTCGAGCTCGGGGCGACGCCGGTAGTGCAGCGTGATCGACAGGCCCTTGAGCTCGATGTCCATGCCCTCGGGGCCCTTCATGCGCGCCAGCCCGGCGACGTCGGCCATCGTCTCGCGCCACACGCCCGAGGTCGGGTGGTCGGCCCGCTCGCCCAGGCGTCGCGCCTCCAACCCGTAGAGCCCGACGAGCGTGACGCCGGACGGCTCGGGGAACCAGCGCTCGAGGAACGCGAGCGGCCGGCCCGAGATGACGGCGACCTCGCCGAAGCGGGCCGCCAGCCGTTCGAGGGCGGCGGCCACGCCGTCCATCGGGGCCGCGGCCTCGGGGTCGTCGACGATCGGCGCGAGCGTGCCGTCGAAGTCGAACGCGACCAGCGCGTCGGCGGCGTGGGTGCGGAACGGTTCGAGCGCGTCGGGGACGCCCACGTCGACGGCCGGCTCAGCGGGTCGTGGTCGTGACGCCGCCGGTGCCCGTGGCGCCCGCGGTCGACGTCCCGGACTTCACGGTCGTGGTCGTCGCGCCGCCGGTCCCGGTGCCGCTCGTGCTCCCGGTGCCGCCGGCCACGGTCGTCGTGGTCGCGCCGGCCGTCCCGCCGGCGGTCCCGCCGGCGTTGACCTTGGCCACGAGGTCGGGACCGATCATCACGATGACGCCCGACGTCGGCGGCTGGTTCTTGGCCAGCTGGGTGCCGGGGGCGAGCGGCTGCACGGCCGTCTCGGGCAGGCCGAGGGCGGCGGCGATCGACTTGGCGTTGGCCTCGTAGCCGTTGGCGTAGAGGACCTGCGACGCGGTCACCGGCTGCAGCGAGTCGGTCGCCACGACCTGCGTGTAGCCGGACTGCGCGAGGAGCTGGCCGGTCTTGGCGGCCAGGCCCGAGGTGCCGGAGCCGTTGGCCGCGACGACCTGGACGGTCTGCGGTGCCTGCTCGGCGACGGTGGTCGTGGTGGCCTCGGTGGTGGTGGTGACCTTGTCGTCGCCAGCGCCGATCTCGAGGTCGGAGCTGTCGCCGTCGAAGCCGGCGCCGCCGGCCTTGATCAGCAGGATGACGGCCAGCACGACGCCGACCGCGATCAGGATGAGACCACGGTTCACCGGGTTCGGACCGGGCGGAGGAGCCGACGAGCGCGGGTTCCTCGGTCGCTGCGTGGTGGCCATGTGAGAACCCTAGCCAACGGGTCCTGAGGGGTTCGGGGCACTCCGCCGATCCTCGGTGCACCTCGTTCGGGCGTCGAAGCGACCGTCGGACGCTCCGCGACCTGCGCCCGGCCGTACGATCGCCGCATGGACGGCCCGCAGCGATCCGGCCGGTGGCTGCGCGCCGCGGTCGTGGTGCTCGCACTGGCCGGGCTGGCGGTGTTCGTCGTCGCGGAGTGGGACCAGGTCGTCGACGCGGCCGAGCTCCTCACCCACGCCGACTGGACCTGGATCGCCATCGGGTCGGTCACGAGCATCGTGTCGATCGTCCTGTTCGCCGGTGTGCGCTCCGTCCTGCTCGGCGCCGGCGGCGCCCACCTGCCCCTCGGCCGGGCGACCACCGCGTCCTTCGCCAGCGGCGCGATCGCGGCGACGCTCCCGGCCGGCGGCGCGCTGGCCACGGGCTACATGGTCCAGCGCTATCGCGAGGCCGGCGCCGACGGCGGCCTGGCGGGGTGGACGACGATCGCCACCGGTGTCGTCGCCCCGGCGGTGCTCGTGTTCATGACGCTGGCGGGGTACGCGGTCGCCGGCGAGGACCCGAGCCGGGCGCTGCTCCCCGGGGCCGTCGCGCTGGTCCTGCTCGGCGCCTTCTTCGCCATCACCCGGAACCCGTGGGTGCTGCGCCGCCCGGCCGAGTGGTGCGTCCGGGCCTGGCTCGCGCTCCGCCGCCTCGTCACTGCCCGCGCCACCACCTCGGGTGGCGATGCGCACGAGGACGCCGGTGGGGCGGCGGCGGACCTGGCGGACCGGTTCGTCGACTCGTTCGGCGCCGTGCGCGCCGGTCCCGGCCGCTGGACCGCGGCGTGGGTGCTGCAGGTGCTGAGCTGGATTGGCGAGTTCGTCGCGCTCGTCGCCGCCGTCGCGGCCATGGGCGGGGGGACGCCGACGGACCTGTCGGCGTGGGGGTCGATCCTGGCGATCTACGGGACCAGCCAGCTGGCCGGGGCGATCCCGATCATCCCGGGCGGGGCCGGTCAGGTCGAGGCCGCCCTGGTGGTCGGGCTGACGGCGACGGGCACCGACGCGTCGACCGCGCTCGCCGCCTCGGTCGCCTTCCGGCTCATGTCGCACTGGCTGGTCGTGCCGATCGGCTGGGTCTGCGTCGCGCTGCTCCGCCGCAAGGGGATCGACATCCCGCGCGACGATGCCGACTCACCTGTCGCCGGCGGGTACGGGCCCGATCCGGTCGAGCGGCTCGAACCCGGCGGCTGACCCGAGCTCAGGAGGTGGTGGGCGGCGGCACCGCCGGGATCTCGGTGGTCGCCGGGTCGAGCACGACCAGCGTCGCGGCCGACTCGTCGGGCGGCTCGCGCCGAGCGAGCACCGCCAGCGCGGCGTCGTCGCCGACGTCGCGGCCGGCGGCCTCGCTGAGCAGCCACCGCACCTCGAGCAGGTCGCAGTAGGCCTGGACGGGCGACGTCGCGTCGCCGAGCACCGCCTGCGCCTTGGCCACCCCCGGCAGGAAGGCATCCTCGTACCACGCCCGGGCCGCCTCCTCCTCGCTGACGTCGCGGCGCGAGCGGCTGCGCAGCGCCGCCGCGTACGCGAGCAGGTCGTTCATGAGGATCGCGGCCTGGCCCTCGCCCGCGTCGATCCCCGTGAGCGCGCGGAGCCGGTCGGAGTGGTAGCTGCGGCCGCCGACGGCGACGCGCATGCGCAGCTGGTCGGTGCGCTCGCCCGTCGGCTCGAAGCGGACCTCGTCGAGCTCGAAGCCCAGGTCCTCGAGCCGCGCCAGCCGCGCCGCGATCCGGTCGTGGTCGCCGAGGTCGACGACCGGGGCGTCGAACAGCAGCTCCCACAGCTGGTCGTACCGGGTGGCGACGCTCTGCGCCTCGGCGAGCAGCGACTCGGTCGTCATCTCGCCCGGCAGCGTCGCCGGCCCGCGGGCGGCGGCGACGTCGAGCAGCCCACCCGCCACGTTCTCGACCGCGGTGTCGAGGTCCGCCCGGCGCTGGCCGTCGCTGAGCACGTCGTGCAGCTCGGCGGTCTCGGCGTCGACGAACCACGCCTGGATCGCCTGCCCGTCGCGGATGAAGAGCGTGTTGGCCAGCGAGCAGTCGCCCCAGTACACGCCGTTGCGGTGCAGGTCGACGAGCAGCAGCGCCATGGCGTCGAGCAGCCGTCGGCGGTGGGCTCGCAGCGACCCGGCGACGCGCATGAACAGGCGGCGGTACTGCCACGACCGCTCGAGGTAGTGGGTGACGAGGATCGCGGTGTCGAGCGCCGGCTGCGTGACCACACCGGCGACCCGCACGGCGGCGAGGTGCCGCCGCTCCAGCTCCCGCAGCACCTCGTACTCGCGGTTGGCGAGCGACGGGCTCAGCTCCTTGAGCGCCCAGAGCCGGCCGTCGGACTCGACGAAGCGGACGAGGTGGCGGCTCGGCCCGACCGGCAGCTCGCGCAGCTCGACCTCCGGCGCGCGCCACTCGCCCAGCGGGCGGGTCCACGGGAGGGCCAGGAGCCCGGGGGGCGTCTGGCGCAGTCGCAGCTCGGGCGCCGCCACGAGGCTCGGGCCCCTCCTGCCGGCCGGCGCCGTCAGCCGCCGGAGCCGGCCCCCGCGGTCGCCGATCCGGTCGTGACCGAGGCACCCAGCGCCAGCTCCCGGGTCAGGTTCTCGCCGGTGCCGGCGTCGAAGATGTGCATGTCCTCCGGGTCGAACCAGAACTGGGCGGTCTCGCCGGGCGCGACGCGGCTCGTCGGCTCGAGCGCGACCACGAGCTGGGTGCGGGCCTGCTCGCCGTCGAGCTCGCGCTCCAGCTCCGACAGGCCCTCGAGCAGCTTCGGGTCGGTCTCGAACGGCACGTACGCGTACTGCTCGTTGCCGAGCCACTCGACCACGTCGACCGGGGCGTCGAAGCCCACGCCCTTCGGCACCCGGGCCTCGTCGAGCAGCTCCCGGTCCTCGAACCGCTCGGGCCGGATGCCGATCGTGACGTAGTGCCGGTCGCCGACGACCTCGCGGCGGTCCTCGGGCAGCTCGAAGCTCACGAACGGCAGGTGGAGCTTCCCGTCCTCCATGGCGCCGGGGACGAAGTTCATCGGCGGCGATCCGATGAAGCCGGCGACGAACAGGTTGACGGGGTGCTCGTAGAGCTCCCGCGGCGTGCCGACCTGCTGGATCTCGCCGCGCCGCATCAGCGCGACGCGGTCGCCGAGGGTCATGGCCTCGGTCTGGTCGTGGGTGACGTAGACGGTCGTCGTGCCCATCCGGCGCTGCAGGCGCAGGATCTCGGTGCGCATCTGGCCGCGCAGCTTGGCGTCGAGGTTCGACAGCGGCTCGTCGAACAGGAACACCTGGGCGTCGCGCACGATCGCCCGACCCATCGCGACGCGCTGGCGCTGGCCGCCCGAGAGGTTGCTCGGCTTGCGGTCGAGGTGCTCGGTCAGCTCGAGGACCTCGGCCGCCTCGCGCACCTTGCGGTCGATCTCGTCGCCGCTCATGTCCTTGCGGAGCCGCAGCGGGAAGGCGATGTTCTCGAACACGGTGAGGTGCGGGTACAGCGCGTAGTTCTGGAACACCATCGCGAGGTTCCGGTCCCGCGGCGCGAGGTCGTTGACCCGTTCGCCGCCGATCTCGAGCTCGCCCGAGGTGATGTCCTCGAGCCCGACGATCATGCGGAGCAGCGTCGACTTCCCGCAGCCGGAGGGCCCGACCAGGATCATGAACTCGCCGTCGGCGATGTCCAGGCTGATGTCGTTGACGGCCTTGAAGCCGTCGCCGTAGGTCTTGACCAGGTGCTGCATCGTGATGGCGGCCACGTCTGGACTCCTGTTCGGGTCGGTGGTGCGGGCGCTCGCGGGGGCGGGCGGTTCGGCGTCAGCCCTTCACGGCGCCGGAGGTCAACCCGGCGACGATCCGGCGCTGGAACGCGAGGACGAGGAGGACGATCGGGATCGTCACGACGACCGAGGCCGCCATGATCGGGGCGATCGGGCTCTGGAACTGGGAGCTGCCGGTGAAGAACGACAGCGCCGCGGGGACCGTGCGGGCCCTGTCGGTCGAGGTCAGCGAGATGGCGAGCAGGAACTCGTTCCAGCAGAAGAAGAAGGTGAGGATGGCGGTCGTGAACACGCCCGGCGCGGCGAGCGGGACGATCACCTTCCGGAACGCCTGCCACGGCGTGGCCCCGTCGACCTGGGCGGCCTGCTCCATCTCCCAGGGGATCTGGCGGAAGAACGCCGACATGGTCCAGATCGACAGCGGCAGGGCGAACGTCAGGTACGGGATGATCAGCCCGATCCACGTGTCGTAGATCCCGAGCCCGCGCCACATGTTGAACAGCGGGCCGACCAGCGCCGCGACGGGGAACATCGCGATGGCCAGCGCCATGGACAGCAGCAGCCGCTTGCCGGGGAAGTCGAGCCGGGCGATCGCGTAGGCGGCGAACATCGCGATGACCACCGACAGGACGGTGGCGATGATCGAGATGCCGAACGAGTTGCGCAGCGCCGAGGTGAACAGCTCGTCGCTGAACACCGTCGAGTAGTTCTCCCACGTCCACTCCTTCGGCCAGAACGTGGGACCGGCGCCGAAGCTGTCGGGGCTGCGGAAGGAGAGCGACACCATCCAGAGGAGGGGGAACGCCGCCCACACGAGGATGAGCAGCCCCCACGCCGTCCACCAGTTGCTGGTGCGGTTGCCGGTGCCGGCCATCTCAATCACCCCTCACCTGGGACAGGTCCGTCTTGAAGCCCTTCACGAAGATGAAGGCGATCAGGAAGACGGTGAGGAACAGCAGGACCGACACGGCCGAGCCGGAGCCCAGGTTCACGAGCGTCACGTTCTGGCGGTAGGCCAGGAACGACAGGGTCTCGGTGCCGTTGGCGCCCTGCGTCATGATGAACGGGTTGTCGAAGATCCGCCACGCGTCGAGCGTGCGGAAGAGCACGGCGACCATGATCGCCGCCTTCATGTTCGGCAGGACGATCTTCCAGAGCCGTTGCCACGCGGTCGCTCCGTCGACCTTGGCCGCCTCGAGCATGTCCTCGGGGACCTGCACCAGGCCGGCCAGCAGCAGGAGCGAGATGAACGGCGTCGTCTTCCAGATCTCCGAGAGGACGATGACGAACAGGGACGACCACCGCTCGCCGAACCAGTTGAAGTCCTCGAGCCCGAACCACGTGTTCACGAAGCCGGAGTCGAGCTGGAAGGCGTAGCGCCAGATGAAGGCCGAGACGACGGTGATGATCCCGTACGGCACGAGGATGCCCGTGCGCACGAGCGAGCGGCCCCTGATGATCCGGAACATCACCCAGGCGAAGGCGAAGCCGAGCACCAGCTCCACCGCGACGCTCACGACCGTGATGATCGCGGTCGTGCTGACGGCGCCCCACCACACGGGGTCGGTCAGCACGACCCAGTAGTTCGACAGGCCGACGAACTCCCTGCCCTCCGGGTCGGTGAGCCGGTAGCTGAACAGCGACAGCACGACGGCGTAGCCGAGCGGGTACGCGGTCACCAGGATCATCACGATGAACGCCGGCGCCGAGAGGCGCAGGCCGAGGCGTCGCTCGTGCCTGGCCCGGTCGGTGCGCGCCGCAGCCTTCGGCGCAGGCGGTGGTTCGGGCGGGCCGGCGCCCGCGGCTTCGGGTTCGATCACTGCGGTCACAGCAGGCGCTCCCCTCTGAGGACCTCGGTCATGAACTCATCGGTCTCCTCGGGCGTCGCCGGCGAGCGGACGGCGGTCGACGGGTGCCAGACCCGCTGGACCGACGTCGACACGTCGCCGTAGTACGGCGTGATGGGACGAGGACCGGCGGTGTCGATCGAGTCGCGGATCAGGTCCGCCATCGGGAACGCCTCCTTGACCTTCGGGTCGTCGTAGGCGGCGGCGCGGGCGGCCGGGTTGCCCGACTCGACCATGTACTGGGCGTTGTTCTCGACCGAGGTGATGCACTTCACCGCGTCGAGGGCCTCGTCCGGGTGGTCGGTGAAGTTGCCGATGGCGAGGTCGATGCCGCCGAGGGGCGGGGCGCTCTGCTCGCCGGCGACGGCCTGGGGGTAGCGGGCCCACGCGATGTCGTCGAGCACCGACTGGTCGATGGCACCGGCCTCCACCGACTCCTTGGCGGCCTGGTACACGTACGGCCAGTTGACCATGAAGGAGCCGGAGTCGCCCTGGAACAGCGAGCGGGCCTCCTCCTCGCCCGCGGTCGACATGTCGGCCGGCGCCGCCGGCGATCGGGCGAGGCCCCCGACGATCTTCGCGGCGGCGTCGCCGGCGGGACCGGCCATCGAGGGCTTGGCGTCCTTGCCCTTGTCGGCGTCGGTGATGATCTGGCCACCGGCCGAGGCGACGAGTGCGTTGATCCACACCATGTAGCCCTCGTACCGGCGGCCCTGGACGCCGATGCGCTTCTCCTGCGACTCGGCGGCCTCGATCATCGCCTGCCAGGTGAAGGCCTCGGAGGTCGGATCCACGCCCGCCGCTGCGGCGACCGACTTGCGGTACCAGAGCAGCTGCGTGTTGGCCCAGAACGGCGTGGCGACGAGCTCGCCGTCCCACTCGGCCGTCTTCATCGGTGCGTCGAGCACGCCGGCCGTCAGCTGATCGACGTCGGCCGGGTCGGTGATCGGCCGGAGGTAGCCGGCGTTCGCGAACTCGGCGACGAACGGCGGGTCCAGGCTCATCAGGTCGATCGAGCTGTCCTGCGCGGCCAGGCGGCGGACGAGCTGCTCGCGCTGGGCGTCGGCCTCGTTCGGGAGGATCTGCGTCTGGATCCGGTAGGCCCCGTCGCTGGCGTCGCCGCACTCCTGGGCGAGCGTCTTCTGCCCGCCGTTGTCCGGGTTGATGTACCAGATGAGCGTCGGCGTGCCGGAGTCGTCGCCGCTCGAGCAGGCGGCGAGCCCACCCGCGCACAGGGCGACCGCCAGCGCCGCCACGATGGCCCGGCCCGAGCGGCGCCGCCCTCGGGGCGCGCGCCGCCCGTCTCGGCCGGTCGGCCTCGACGCCCCCCGACGTCGGGGCCGGCGAACACGTCCGCCAGCACCTGCCATCTGCACCCTCCTCGGGTGTGTGACCGACATCACACTACGTCCATGCCCGCCGTTCGTGTGGTCCAGAACGCGCGCGCCGCCGCGCTCGCCGACGTCGACCCGGACTCGGCTCGGCCGCGCCCGCGCCCGCGACGGGCGCGAGGTGACCGGGGCTCAGGCGGGGTCGGTCGGGGTGAGCTCCCAGAGGCGCGCGGTCAGCGGCGCGTCGAGGGGCCAGGCGATGCCGTCGGTGAGCTCGGCACCCGTGGCGGTCGACGTCTCGTCGAAGCCGTCGAGGTCGGTGGCGCGCACCTCGTAGGACGCCGCGGGATCGAGCCCTCGCACCCGGAGCGTCGGCGCCGAGGTCGCCGGCTCGTCGAGCTGGAACGCGAACACCGCCACCCGACCGTCGTCGCCGTGCACCGACCAGGCGGCGCGTGAGCGGTCGGGCCCCTCGACCGGCGAGACGTACCGCCGCACCACGCCGCGCTGGACGACGTCCTGGGTCCGGCGGGCCCACGCCACCGCCCTCCGCAGGACCGCGTCCTCCTCCGCACTGACCGCACCGAGGTCGAGGTCGATGCCGAAGCGGCCGGACAGCGCGACCGCGCACGCGAAGGGCAACGGCCGCTCGCCCCACCGGGTCACGTGCGCCGCCATCACCGCGCCGGGGAAGAAGTGCGAGCACGCCCACTGCATGCGGACGCGCGTGACCGGGTCGGTGTTGTCCGAGGTCCAGAACTCGTGGAACCAGCGAAGGGTGCCGTGGTCGACGCGCCCGCCGCCCGAGGCGCAGAGCATCAGCTCGACGTCGGGGTGTCCCTCGGCGACGCGCGCCATGACGTCCCAGGTCGCGCCGACGTGGTCGAACCAGACGTTGGCCTGCCGATCGGTCGGCAGCGCCCTCGAACCGGGGTCGGTGATCGGGCGGTTGGCGTCCCACTTCACGTAGCTCGTCGACGGCGCCGACGCGAGCGTGCGGTCGACGACGCCGACCTCGAAGTCGCGCACGTCGGGCTGCAGCGGATCGAGGTGCAGCTGGTGCCGGTGCAGGCGCGGCTCGCGGCCGTCGCGCAGCTCCCACTCGGGGTGGGCCTCGTGCAGCTCGCTGAGCGGGTTCACCATCTCGGGCTCGACCCAGATGCCGAAGCGGATGCCCCGGGCCGCCGCCGCGTCGGCGAGCGGTGCGAGCCCGCCGGGCAGCTTGCGCACGTCGTGGTCCCAGTCGCCGAGGCCCTGCGTGTCGTCGTCCCGCGGGTGGGTGGTGCCGAACCAGCCGTCGTCGAGGAGGAACACGTCGGCGCCGAGGTCGGCGGCGCGGTCGATCAGGCCGACGATGCGGGACTCGTCGAAGTCGAAGAACGTCGCCTCCCAGTTGTTGACGACGAGCGGGCGCAGGCGGTCGGGGTCGCGCAGCACGCGGTCGCGGCTCCACCGGTGGAACGCCTCGGTCACGCCGTCCCGGCCGGTCGTCGACCACGTCCACGCCACGGTCGGCAGCACCATGCGCACGCCCGGGTCGAGCCGGTACGGCGCGCCGAGGGCGTTGGCCCCGGCGCGCAGCCGGAGCTCCCGCGGCGCGTCGAGCTCGGCCCGCGGCTTCACGTCGAGGGTGAGGTGCGAGTTGCCGCCCCACGCCACGCTCAGCCCGATCACCTCGCCCTCGTCCTGCGCGACGGCGCCGTCCGGGCCACCGAACGGACCAGCCGGCGACAGCAGGAGGCACGGGCTGCGCTGGAGGTGCGGCTGCACGCCGCCGAGGCTCCCGAGCACGGTCGTCCCGATCGTGAGCGGGTCGGTGCTCCAGCGCCACTCGTCGGCCCAGCCCGCCCCGCCGAACTGCACGAGCTCGGCGTCGTCGGGGACCATCAGGAACAGGGCGAGCGTGTCGTGCGCGAGCAGCGTGACCGGGCCGTCCTCGACGTGGAACACCTCGGCCCACTGCTCGAGCACGCCCGAGTCGGGGTGGCTGCGGAAGTGGTGCTCGACGGTCAGGTCGAACCGCTCGTCGGTCGTGCGCACGACGACGTGGCTGCCGCTCGGGTCGTCGTCACGCTCGACCGCGGTCAGCGCCAGGCGGGTGGTGAGCGTCCCGTCGGCGTGGGTGATCTGCAGGGCCGGCGGGCGGAACGGATCGGTGCCGTCGAGCGTCGGGAACGCCAGCGGGTACCACTGCGCGCCGACCTCGAGCGGGACGGTGTGGCCCTCGGGCCCGAGGCCGAGCTGGTGGAGCCGGCCGTCGTCGTCGGCCACCCAGCTGAGCCCCCAGCCGCCGGCGTCGATGCGGATGGGCTGGCTGGTGGGGGCGTCGCTCACGCCGCCGCACGGTACTCACCCCCGGATATAGGGGTGCACAGCGACAACCCTTGTCGCGATCCGCGCCTCAGAAATCCGGGTGGCGCACCGGCTGGGCAGCGAGAGCGTCAGCCGGTGACGACGGGGGCGAGGCGGCGCCAGTCGTCGAGCGGCAGGTCCTCGCCGAGCACCTGGAGGCAGACGTGGTCGGCGCCGGCGTCGCGGTGGGCCTGGACCCGGGCGAGGATCGCGTCCTCGTCGCCCCAGACGATGAGCGCGTCGACCAGCCGGTCGCTGCCCCCGTCGAGCGTGTCCTCTTCGGTGAAGCCGAGCCGGAACCAGTTGTTCGCGTAGTTGGGCAGCGTCAGGTAGATCGACAGGTGCTGGCGGGCGACCTCGCGCGCCCGCGCCGGATCGGTCGTGAGCACGACGCCCTGCTCCGGCGCGACGAGCGGTCCCGCGCCGAGCCGTTCCCGCGCCTGCGCCGTGTGCTCGGGCACCACCAGGTACGGGTGCGTGCCGGCCGCCCGGGTCCGGGCGAGGTCGAGCATCTTCGGGCCGAGCGCGGCGAGCACCCGGTCGGTGGTCGGCACCGGCTCCGGCGTGGCGTCGAGCCCGTCGAGGTACTCGCGCATGTGGGTCAGCGGCTTCGAGTAGTTGCCCGCGCCGGTGGCGTTGATGAACGAGCCGTGGCTCACGCCGAGGCCCATGAGGAACCGCGGCCCGTGCGCGGCGACGAGTCGCTGGAACTCGGCGGCGGCCACGGCGGGCTCGTGCATCCAGATGTTGAGGATTCCGGTCGCGACGGTGGTCGACGTCGTGGCGCCGAGCACCGCGTCGAGCGGCGTCCACACGTCGCCGCCCACGTCGGGCAACCAGATCGCCGAGTAGCCGAGCGACTCGAGCTCGGCCGCCGCCTCCTTCGCCACGTCGACGTCGCCGTAGCGGAGGGCGCTGCTCCAGATGCCGGTGCCGGTGAGGTTCGCCATCCCGCGAGTGTCGCACGCGCACTTTCCGCTCGCACCGGCGGCCCGGCGCGGCACACTACGGAGGAGCGGGACACCGGCAGCGGGGCGAACACGCGACGAGGGAGAGTCGCCATGTCGTTCATCTGGTTGATCGGCCACAACGTGTGGTCGAAGAAGGTCCGGTCGATGCTGACCGCCGCGGCCGTCGCCGTCGGCGTGCTCGTCGTCGTGACGCTCGGGATCGTGACCGACAGCATCCGCACCACGGCGGCCGGCGTGCTCGAGGTCGGCGCGGCGGACTTCACGATCTCGCAGAAGGGCCTGAACGACCTCCTCGAGAGCGCGCTCACCGAGCAGCAGCTCCAGCGGGTGCAGCAGACGCCGGGGGTCAGCAGCGCGATCGGCGTGCTGCTCAGCACCACGGAGCTCGACGAGACCCACCCGCTCGTCGTCGAGGTCGGCATCCGGCCCGAGGACCTGGCGCCGTTCGGGGTCCGGATCGCCGACGGCCGCCCGTTCGACCCGACGGCGGAGGACCAGATCATGGTCGGCGTTCGCCTCGCACAGGACCTGGGCATCGGGCCCGGCGACACGCTGCACATCGCCGACTCCGACCGGACGGTCGTCGGCGTGTTCAACACCGGCAACACCTTCGGCGACAGCACGATCATGTTCCCGCTCGTCCCGTTCCAGGCCTACGAGCGCCAGCCCGGCGGCCTGTCCCTGTTCTTCGTGAAGACCGACGAGGGCACGGCGGTGGCGCCGCTCGAACGGCGGATCGAGGACGAGAACCCGGTGCTGATCGGCATCCGCAACCTGCTCGAGTTCGGTCGGGCCGACCGGGGCTACCAGCTGATCAGCGGCGCCGACCGCGCCGCGACGATCGTGGCGGTGGTCGTCGGTGCGATCGTCGTCGCCAACGCGATGCTCCTGTCGCTCGTCGAGCGCTACCGCGAGTTCGGGGTGCTGCGCGCCATCGGCTGGTCGCGCAAGCGGCTCGTCGCGCTGATCTTCGGCGAGGCCGCGATCATCGCCTTCATCGGCGCCTGCCTGGGTGTGGGCCTCGGCTTCCTCGCGGTGTGGGTCCTCGCCGACCTGCCCGACCTCCGGGGCGTCCTCAAGCCGACGTTCGAGGCATGGGTCTTCGGCCGGGCGCTCGTGACCGCGACGGCGGTGACCGCGCTCGGCGCCCTCTACCCGGCGCTGCGCGCCGCCCGGCTCTCACCACAGGAGGCGATGCGCCGTGAGTGATCCGACGACGGACGAGCCCGTCCCCGCCGCGACGGGGAGCGGCGCCGGCGCGACCGCCACGCTGGCCAGGCCGGCGATCGAGGCGGTGGACGTGCGCAAGACCTTCGACCGCGGCCTCGTCACGGCCCTCGACGGCCTGACGATGACCGTGCAGTCGGGCGAGTACGTCGCCATCACCGGCCGGTCGGGCTGCGGCAAGTCCACGCTCCTGCACCTGCTCGCCGCGCTCGACCACCCCGACAGCGGCACGCTGCGCGTCGAGGGCCACGACATCACGCACCCCGACCACGTGAACCGCTACCGGCGCACCGAGGTCGGGCTCGTCTTCCAGATGCACAACCTGCTGCCCCACCTCGACGCCATGGCCAACATCGGGGTGGCGATGATGGGGTCGCACACCGATCGCCGGCAGCGGAAGCAGCGGGCGCAGGAGCTGCTCGACCTCGTCGAGCTCGGCCACCTCGGCCACCGACGGCCGCCGCAGATGTCGGGCGGCGAGCGCCAGCGGGTGGCGATCGCCCGGGCCCTGGCCAACCGGCCGGCGCTCCTGCTGGCCGACGAGCCGACCGGGTCGCTCGACAGCCGCTCCGTCGACCTCGTCCTCGGGCTCATGGAGCACCTCCGCTCGGAGGAGGACGTGACGGTCGTCGTCGTGACCCACGACGACCACGTCGCCCGGGCGGCGGACCGGATCATCTACATGGATGACGGCAGGGTGGTCGACGGCGGGGTGGTCGACGGCAGGGGCGTCGACGAGCCGCCGGGAGCGCCGACCGATCGGTGACCGCGCCGGCGGGCCCGCGCCGATCCGACGAGGCCGCCGCGGGGGATTCGGGTTGGAGCCGTTCCCCCGTGGAAGGCGGTCCTGCATACTTTCGATCGGTGATCCGTACACCGGACCAGCGGCTCAGGGTCTTCGTCAGCTCGACCCTGCAGGAGATGGCTCCCGAGCGCGCCGCCGTGAAGGAGGCGATCACGCGCCTGCGGCTCGTCCCGGTGATGTTCGAGCTCGGGGCGCGACCGCACCCGCCGGCCGACCTGTACCAGGCCTACCTCGAGCAGTCCCACGTCTTCATCGGCCTGTACTGGGAGCGCTACGGCTGGGTCGCACCCGACATGGAGATCTCGGGGCTCGAGCACGAGTGGGTCCTCGCGAAGGACCACCCGAAGCTCGTCTACATCAAGGACTCGGACCACCGCGACGAGCGCCTGGTCGAGCTGCTCGACCGCATCCGCGACAGCGACTCGACCTCGTACCGATCGTTCGCCACGCCCGAGGAGCTCCGCGAGCTGGTCGAGACCGACCTGGCCGTGATGCTCAGCGAGGTGTTCGAGACCGCCGTCGCCCGGACCGACGACCAACCGCGCCCGGCGCTCGAGCAGCCGGCGCTGCCCCAGGCGCCGTCGCCGATCATCGGCCGTGACGTCGAGCTCGCCACCCTCCTGCAGATGGTGTGCGACGACGACAACCGGCTCGTGACGATCACCGGTTCCGGCGGGAGCGGCAAGACCCGCCTGGCGATCGAGGTCGCCCGCCGCTGCCGGGAGCAGGGCGACCAACGGGTCGTGTTCGTCGACCTCACCGGGTTGCGCGACCCGGCTCTGGTGCTGCCGACGATCGCCGCGAGCGTCGGCATCAAGGACGCCGGCGGCCGGTCGCTGGTGGACGCGATCGCGAGCGTGCTGCGGGGCGAGCGCGTCCTTCTCGTCATCGACAACTTCGAGCACGTCGTCGCCGGCGCGAGCGACCTGGCCGACGTGCTCGGCGCCACCGAGGGCGTCCGGATGCTGGTCACCAGCCGCCAGGCCCTGCGCCTCCGCTGGGAGCAGGAGTTCCCCCTGCTGCCGCTCGCGGTGCCCGACCCCGACGAGCAGGCGACGCTCGACGCGGTGGCCGCCTCGCCGGCGGTCGACCTGCTCGTCGAGCGGGTGAGGCGCGTCCGGCCCCGCTTCCGGCTCGACGAACGGAACGTGGCGGTCATCGCCGAGATCGTCCGGCAGCTCGACGGACTGCCGCTCGCACTCGAGCTCGCCGCGGCGCGCATGCGCGTGCAGCAGCCGGCCGACCTGCTGGCGCGGCTCGAGCACCGGCTCGACTCGCTCGCCGGCTCGTCGCCCGACCTGCCCGAGCGCCACCGCACGATGCGCTCGACGATCGCCTGGAGCCACGACCACCTCGAGCCCGACGAGAAGGCCGTCTTCCGCCGGCTCGGCGTGTTCGCCGGCGGCACCGGCATCGAAGCCGCCGAGCACGTCTGCTCGGGCGACGACGTCGACCCGCTCCGCGTGCTCGACATCCTCGAGAACCTCGTCGACCGGTCGCTCGTCGTGTCGTCCATCGACACCGACCCGTCGAGCTCGGACCGCGTCCGGTTCACCGTGCTCGAGACCATCCGCGAGTACGCGGTCGAGCAGCTGGTGAAGGCCGGCGAGGCCGAGGCCACGTGGGATCGGCACCTCGACTTCCACGTGGGCCTGGCCGAGCAGGCGTGGACCGGCTTCTGGACGAGCGAGATGCCCGACTGGCTCGCCCTGCTCGACGCCGAGCACGACAACCTGCGCAGCGCGATGGACCACGCCGCGGGTGCGGGCGACCCGTTGCTCGGCTGCCGGGTCGCGGCGGCGATGTGGCCCTACTGGGACGTCGGCGGCCAGTACCGCGAGGGCGAACGCCGCCTCGGCGACCTCCTGGCGCTCACCACCGACGACCGCTCCGCGATCCGCGGCCGGGCGCTCAGCGCGCTCGGGTGGGTCGTGGCGCTGCAGGGCGACTTCGAACGGGCACGCGAGCTGATGGAAGAGGGCCTCGAGCTCGTCCGCGAGCACGGCACCGAGCTGCAGCTGGGCTGGACCGTCGCCGAGCTCGGCAACGTCGTGTTCAGCCTGGGGATCCCCGAGCGGACCCAGGAGCTGTTCAGCGAGTGCCTCGAGATCGCGACCCGGCTCGACGAGGTCTTCCTGCGCGGCCTCGCGCACTTCGGGCTCGCCTACGCGCGGTTCCTCGAGGGCGACCTCGCCCGCATGCGCGACGAGCTCCAGTGCTCCCTCGACCTCACCCGCCTCGTGGTGCAGCCGTGGGGCGTGGCCTGGGCGCAGTTCAGCGTCGGGATCGTGTCGATCATGGAGGGCGACACCCGGGCCGCGGTGGCGCCGATCACCGAGAGCCTCGAGCTGCGGTGGTCGATCCGCGACGCCCGCGGCCTGGGCGAGAGCATCCAGCTGCTCGCCAACCTCGCCAGCGCGCACGAGGAGCCCGAGTGGTCGGCGCTCCTGCACGGCGCCGCCGAGCTCCAGCGCGAGGCGACCGGCCTCGCCATCCTCCCGTTCCTGCAGCCGCTGCACGACGAGAGCGTCGAGCGCCTGCGGGCGGCGATGGACCCCGAGGAGCTCGACCGGGCGTGGACGCTCGGCCGGTCGCTGCCGCTCGAGAAGCTGGTCGCCGAGGCGCTCGGTCGCACCGCCGAGCGCGCCCCGCTCCCGCAGTAGCGAGCCCCACCGCCACCGAACTCGGGGATTAGCGTTCGCTCAGCGATCGGTCGTCCCCGAGAAAGCCGGATCGGGCTTCTTGGTGATGTCCCCGAGAACGCGTGCCCGCGAGCGCCGGACTACGGCGCCGTGCTGATCGGCGTCGGCTCGAACCGGTAGCCCATGCCCGACTCGGTGTGGAAGTAGCGCGGCCGCGACGGGTCGGGTTCGAGCTTGTGGCGCAGGTTCGACATGTGGACCCGCAGGTATTGGGTCTGGTCGCTGACGCCGGGGCCCCAGATCTCGGTGAGCAGCTGACGCTGGGTGATGAGCCGGCCGGGGTTGGTGGTGAGCCGCTCGGCCAGGCCCCACTCGATCGGCGTCAGCCGCACCTCCTCCTCGGCGCCGTCGCGCTGCACGGTGACGCGGCGGGCGACGAGGTCGATCGTGAAGTTAGGCGTGACCACCGAGGCGACCGACGTGTCGGGCTGCTGGCGTCGCAGCACGACCCGGAGCCGGGCCAGCAGCTCCCCCATGCCGAACGGCTTGGTCACGTAGTCGTCGGCGCCCGCGTCGAGGGCGGCGATCTTGTCGGACTCCTCGCCCCGCACCGACAGGACGACGATCGGCACGTCGGTCCAGCCGCGCAGGCCCTCGATCACGTCGATGCCGTCGATGCCGGGCAGGCCGAGGTCGAGGATCACGGCGTCGGGGTGCGAGCCGGCGACGCGGGTGAGCGCCTCCTCGCCGGTGCCGACCGCGTCGACGTCGTGGCCGCTGGCCCGCAGCGTGACCGACAGCGCCTTGCGGATCTGCGGCTCGTCGTCGACGACGAGGATCCTGCTCATGACGTGCCTCCCTCGGTGGCCACCAGCCCGGTCGGCACCGCGTCGTCGCCGGCCGCAGGTTCGGACTCGCCGGCCGCGTGCTCGGCTGCGGCGCCGGCCTCCGCCGCCTGACCGGGCTTCCCCGGCTCGCCGGCATCGCCGGCATCGCCGGCGTCGACCGGCGCGATCGGCAGCTCGAACACCGCGGTCAGCCCGCCCCCCGGCGTGTCCTCGAGCTCGAGCCGTCCGCCGACGGTGACGGTGAAGCCGTGGGCGATCGCGAGCCCGAGCCCGACGCCCGCCTGGTTCGACCGGTCGCCGAGGCGCTGGAACGGCGCCCGCACCCGCGCCCGGTCGGCGGGGCGGATGCCGGGACCGCGGTCGATCACCCGGACGTGCACCCGGTCGCCCACGACGGCGGCGTCGACCACCACCGGCTCGCCCTCGGGCTGCACGGCGAGGGCGTTGGCGACGACGTTCGCCACGGCGCGCTCGGTGAGCGCGGGGTCGACGTCGATCAGCGGCAGGTCGGCCGGCACCCGCATCTCGACCCCGTGCGACCCGGGGTCCTCGACGCCGGCCACCGCAGCGCTCACGACGTCCTCGACCGGGGTGGGCAGGCGCAGCACCCGCAGGCCCCCGGACTGCAGCCGGCTCATGTCGAGCAGGTTGCCGACCACGCGGTCGAGCCGGTCGACCTCGTCGTCGATGAGCGTCAGGAACTCGCGCGTGTCCTCGGGCCCGAACGTCATGTCGGGCGACAGCAGCGAGGTGACCGACGCCTTGATGCCCGCGAGCGGCGTGCGGAGGTCGTGCGACACGGCCTGGAGGATCCCGGTCCGGAGCTCCTCGGCCCGCAGCAGCGCCTCGGCGGCGGCCGCCTCCTGCCGCAGCCGGACGGCGTCGACGGCCACGGCCACCTGGCCGACGAAGGTCTCGAGGAGCTCCACCCCGTCCGCGTCCACGTCGCCGCGCAGCACGAGCAGCCAGTCACCGTCGTCGGTCACCGTTCGCACAGACCCGTCGACCGGGCGGCGGGGCGGCGCCTCGCCGCTGCTCGACACCAGCTCCCAGCGCCCGGCGACCGCGTCGTCCAGCGCCGGGTCGCCGTGCAGGAGCGAGACCGCCTCCAGGCCGAGGGATCTGCGGACCTCGGCGAGCAGCGACGGGAGCGGATCGGCGTCGGTGGACAGCACGGCCGCCGAGCGGGCCAGCGCGTCGGCGTCGGCGCGCGCCCTCGCCGACTCGGCGGACCTCCGCGCGACGCGGTCGACCAGCGTGGACACGGTGGCGCCCACGACCACGAACACCGCGAGGGCGAGGACGTTCTCGGCATGGGTGACGGTGAACGTGCCGTACGGCGGCACGAACAGGAAGTTGATGGCGAACGAGCAGACGATCGCCGCGACGACGCCGGGCAGGAGCCCGCCGATGGTGCCGACCGCGACCACCAACGTGAGCGCCAGCAGCATCGCGGTGGGCACACCGAGGTCGTCGCGCAGCGGGAACAGCGAGAGGAAGAGGAGCGGGCCGCCGACGAGCAGCAGCGCCCAGGCGATGGTGCGGCGCCGCCGGGGCAGCGGCGTGTGCAGCCGGCCGGCGCCGATCCGGGCGGCGACCGCCGCCACTCCACCGCTCGCGGAGTCGGGCGCGGAGATCACGTGGACGTCGAGGTCACGCGCCAGCCGCAGCAGGTCGTTCACCACCGAGCCGCGCGTCAGCTCCTGGCGCCGGGAGCGTCGGCTGGCACCGACGACGACCTGGGTGATCCGCTCGCTGCGGGCGACGGCGACCAGCGTCTCGGCGATGTCGTCGCCGACCACCTCGCGGTAGGTGCCACCGAGCTCCTCGAGCAGCTGCCGGTGCCGGTCGAGGTCGGGGCCGCGCCGGTCGACCAGCCCGTCGGACGGGCTGATGTGCACGCCGATCAGCTCGCCCTGGTTGCGCCGGGCCAGCCGGGCGGCGCGGCGGATCACGCCGTCGCCGTCGGGCGCGCCGGTGATCGCGACGAGCACGCGCTCGCGGGTCTCCCACGCGCCGGTGATGCCGTGGGCCTCGAGGTACGTGTGGAGCTCGTCCTCGACGCGGTCGGCCACCCAGAGCAGCGCCAGCTCGCGCAGCGCGCCGAGGTTGCCGACCCGGAAGTAGTTGCCGAGCGCGGCGTCGATGCGGTCGGCCGGGTACACGTTGCCGTGCGCCATCCGCCGCCGCAGTGCCTCGGGCGTCATGTCGACCAGCTGCACCTGCTCGGCGGCCCGGACCCATGCGTCGGGCACGGTCTCCTGCTGGCGCACGCCGGTGATGCGCTCGACGACGTCGTTGACCGACTCGAGGTGCTGGATGTTGACCGTCGACACGACGTCGATGTCGGCGGCGAGGAGCTCGTCGATGTCCTCCCAGCGCTTGGCGTTCCGCGAGCCCGGGGCGTTGGTGTGGGCGAGCTCGTCGATGAGGACCACGCCGGGCCGGCGGTCGAGCACGGCGTCGACGTCGAGCTCCTCGATCACCGCCCCGCGGTGCGTGACGGTGCGGCGCGGCAGCAGCTCCAGGCCTTCCAGCAGCGCGGCGGTGTTGGCCCGGCCGTGGGTCTCGACCAGCCCGACGACGACGTCGGTGCCGCGCGCTCGGCGGCGTCGGCCCTCGTCGAGCATGGCAAAGGTCTTGCCGACGCCGGGCGCGGCGCCCAGGTAGACCCTGAGCACACCACGGGCCGCCGTCGGCTGGTCGTCCACCCCGTCAGCCTGCCCGATCGAGCGCCAGGTTGAGCTCCAGCACGTTCACTCCCGGGTCGCCCAGGATGCCGAGCGGCCGACCCTGGGTGTGGGCGTCGACGAGGGCGAGGACGTCGTCGAGGTCCATGCCCCGCTCCTCGGCCACGCGAGGGGCCTGGAGGCGGGCGTTGGCGATCGAGATCTGCGGGTCCAGGCCCGAGCCCGAGGCCTGCACGGCGTCGGCCGGGACCTCGACCTCGGGCGACAGGCGGTTCTCGGCCCGGTACTGCTCGGCCCGCTCGGCGACCGTGGCGAGGTAGTCGGGGTTGGTCGGGCCCAGGTTGGAGCCGCTGGAGGCGGTGCCGTCGTAGCCCGCGCCCGCGGCGGAGGGGCGGGGGTGGAAGTACGCCGGAGCGGCGAAGCCCTGGCCGAGCAGCGACGACCCGACGACCGTGTCGCCGTCGGTCAGGAGCGATCCCTCGGCTTTGTCGTGGAAGGCGGCCTCGGCCACGCCGGTCACGAGCAGCGGGTAGGCCAGCCCGCACACGACGGTCAGGGCCAGGAGGACGACCACGGCCGGGACGGACTGGCGGGCGAACGAGCGGAGCTGCTGGCGCATCACTTGACCCCCAGGGCCGTGAGGACGATGTCGATGACCTTGATGCCGATGAACGGGGTGATGAGGCCGCCGACGCCGTAGATCAGGAGGTTGCGGCGGAGGATCGCCGAGGCGGCCTCGGCGCGGAACCGGACGCCGCGCAGGGCGAGCGGCACGAGCGCCACGATGATCAGCGCGTTGAAGATGACCGCGGCGAGGATCGCGGAGCGGGCGGAGCTCAGCCCCATGATGTTCAGCCGGTCGAGCGCCGGGAACACGCCGGCGAACATGGCCGGGATGATGGCGAAGTACTTCGCCACGTCGTTCGAGATCGAGAACGTGGTCAGCGCGCCCCGGGTGATGAGGAGCTGCTTGCCGATCTCGACGACCTCGATCAGCTTCGTCGGGTCGGAGTCGAGGTCGACCATGTTGCCGGCCTCCTTGGCGGCCTGGGTGCCGGTGTTCATGGCCACGCCGACGTCGGCCTGCGCGAGCGCCGGGGCGTCGTTGGTGCCGTCGCCGGTCATGGCGACGAGGTTCCCGCCGGCCTGCTCGGCCTGGATGAGCGCCATCTTGTCCTCGGGCGTGGCCTCGGCCAGGAAGCCGTCGACGCCGGCCTCCTCGGCGATGGCGGCGGCGGTGAGGGGGTTG
Organism: Dermatobacter hominis; assembly: GCF_020715685.1. Classification (GTDB taxonomy): domain Bacteria; phylum Actinomycetota; class Acidimicrobiia; order Acidimicrobiales; family Microtrichaceae; genus Dermatobacter; species Dermatobacter hominis. The sequence goes on along the minus strand of NZ_CP085840.1, from coordinate 3,074,768 downwards.
TCGCCGGTGATCATCACCGTGCGGATGCCCATGGCCCGCAGCTCGTCGAAGCGCTCGCGCATGCCCGGCTTCACGGTGTCCTTCAGCCGGATGACCCCGAGCACCCGGGGCGGCTGGTTCCCGAGGCGGTCGACGACCACGAGCGGCGTGGCGCCCTCGGACGAGACGCCCTCGACGATCGGTCCGAGCTCGATCGGCGGCCGGCCGCCCTCGGCCTCGACCCAGCGCCGGACCGCGTCGCCCGCACCCTTGCGGACGATGCGACCGGGCTGGCCCGGAGCGGGCGGGAAGTCCATCCCCGACATGCGGGTCTGGGCGGTGAAGGGCACGAGCTCGGCCCCGATGGGGTCGGGCGGCGTGAGGCCGAACTCCTGGATCGCCAGGTCGACGATCGAGCGGCCCTCGGGCGTCTCGTCGGCGAGCGACGAGGCCAGCGCGGCCTCGGCCACCTCCCGCTCGGTCACGTCGTGGACGGGGATGAACTCGGCCGCCTGGCGCGAGCCGAACGTGATCGTGCCGGTCTTGTCGAGCAGCAGCGTGCTGACGTCGCCGGCGGCCTCGACGGCCCGGCCCGACATGGCGAGCACGTTGCGCTGCACCAGGCGGTCCATGCCGGCGATGCCGATGGCCGACAGCAGCCCGCCGATCGTCGTCGGGATCAGGCAGACCAGCAGGGCGGTGAGCACGACGATGCTCTGGCGCGCGCCGCTGTAGACGGCGAAGGGCTGCAGCGTCACGACGGCGAGCAGGAAGATGATCGTCAGCCCGGCCAGCAGGATCGACAGCGCGATCTCGTTCGGCGTCTTCTGGCGGTCGGCGCCCTCGACCAGGGCGATCATGCGGTCGAGGAACGTCTCGCCCGGCTTGGCGGTGATGCGGACGACGATCTCGTCGGACAGGACCCGGGTGCCGCCGGTGACGGCGGAGCGGTCGCCGCCCGACTCCCGGATGACCGGGGCGGACTCGCCGGTGATCGCCGACTCGTCGACCGTGGCGATGCCCTCGACCACGTCGCCGTCGCCGGGGATCACCTCGCCGGCGGTGACCACGCACTCGTCGCCGACCTGCAGCTCGGTCGACGCCTTCTCGACGACGGTGCCGTCGGTCGTGCGGACCCTCGCCGTGGTCTCGGCCCGGGTGCGGCGGAGCGTGGCGGCCTGCGCCTTGCCCCGACCCTCGGCCATCGCCTCGGCGAAGTTGGCGAACAGCACGGTCGCCCACAGCCAGACCGCGACGAGCAGGGCGAACACGTTCTGCTGTGCTGTCGACGGGGCGGTGCCGGCGCCGGCCCAGTCGGTGATGCAGAGGATCGTGGTCAGCAGGGCGCCGGCCTCGACGATGAACATGACCGGGTTGCGGGCCATCGCCCTCGGGTTCAGCTTCTTGACGCTGTCGGCGACGGCGGGCCCGACGATCGACGGGTCGAACAGCGAGCGCTTCGGGGCGGGGGCGTGCTCGCCGCCCTCCTCGGTCGGCAGCGGTGCCGGGGCGTCCTCGGTGATGGTCATGTGCGGCTCCAGGTGCGACGGATCCCTCGGGGGCGGGGGTGCGGTGCGGAGGTGGGACGGGGGTGGGGGTGGCGCGTACCGGTCGGAGCGGCGGCCATCAGAGGCTCAGCTGCTCGACGATGGGCCCCAGCGCCAGGGCGGGGAAGAAGGTCAGGCCGGCGACGATGATGATCACGCCGGTCAAGAGTCCGAAGAACAGCGGCGAGTCGGTCGGGAACGTGCCGACGGTGACCGGCACCTTGTTCTTGCGGACGAGCGAGCCGCCGATCGCCAGCGCAGGGATGACCAGCAGGAACCGGCCGATCAGCATCGCCACGCCCTGGGTGATCGTGTACCAGTCGGTGCCGGTGCTCATGCCCGCGAAGGCCGAGCCGTTGTTGTTGCCCGCCGAGGCGAAGTTGTAGAGCGCCTCCGACAGGCCGTGCGGCCCGGGGTTGGCGAGCGACGAGACGGCGGTCGGCAGCACGACGCTGACGGCGGCGAAGACCAGCACCGCGACCGGCATGGCGACGATGTAGAGCACGACGAGCTTCATCTCGGCCGCCTGGATCTTCTTGCCGAGGTACTCGGGGGTGCGGCCGACCATCAGGCCGGCGATGAAGACGGCGAGCAGCGCGTTGATGAGGATGCCGATCAGGCCGGAGCCGACGCCGCCGGGCGACACCTCGCCGAGCTGCATCAGCACCATCGGCACCGCGCCGCCCGCCGGGGTCAGCGAGTCGTGCATGCAGTTGACCGAGCCGGTCGAGGTGCCCGTGGAGGCGGCGCCGTAGAGCGAGCAGGTCGCCGCGCCGTACCGGACCTCCTTGCCCTCGAGGTTCCCGCCGACGGTCTGCGCCGAGCTGGCCTGGCTGACGCCGAGGTCCGACACGGCGGGGTTGCCGCCCGTCTCCACCGCGCTCATCAGGACGATCGACACGGTGAGGAGCAACGCCATCACACCGAGGAGGACGAGGCCCTGCCGGGGCTGGCCGACCATCCGCCCGAAGGCGAACGGGAAGGCGAAGGGGATGAGCAGCAGCATCCAGACGCCGACGAGGTTCGTCCACCCGTTCGGGTTCTCGAAGGGGTGGGCGGCGTTCGCGTTGTAGAAGCCGCCGCCGTTCGTGCCCAGGTTTCGGATCGCGACCTGCGAGGCGACGGGACCGCCAGGGATCTCCTGGGTGTCGACCCGATCGGTGTGCTCCTTGCCGTCGGCGTCGACGACCGTGGCGGTCACCGTCCGGTCGACGGTGGTGGCGGTGGTGTCGCCGTGCAGGTTCTGCGTGACTCCGAGTCCGACGATGAGGACGGCGGCGACGAAGCTGATCGGCAGGAGGATCCGCAGCGTGCCGCGGACGAGGTCGACCCAGAAGTTGCCGAGGGTGCGGCCCTGCCGTCGGGCGATGCCCCGGACGATGGCGACCGCCACGGCCATGCCGGCGGCGGCCGACACGAAGTTCTGCACCGTGAAGCCGACCATCTGGGTGAGGTGGCTGATCGCCTGCTCGCCCGAGAACCACTGCCAGTTCGTGTTGGTGGTGAAGCTGACCGCCGCGTTCCACGCGCCGTGGGCGGCCATGCCCGGCATGTCGGTCGGGTTGACCGGCAGCGCGCCCTGGACCCGGAGGATCACGTAGGTCAGCAGGACGCTGAAGAACGAGAACGCCAGCAGCGACACGGCGTAGACGTTCCACCGCTGCTCGCGTTCCGGGTCGACGCGGAGCAGGCGGTAGATGAGCCGTTCGACCGGGAGGAACACGCGGTCGCCGGGCGCCGGGGCCGGGCCGCCCTCGGGATCGTGCGCGTAGACCCGGGCCATGTAGCGCCCGAGCGGCGGCGCGGTCAGCGCCAGCACGACCACGAGCAGCACGAGCTGGAAGATGCCCTGCGCGCTCATCAGAACCGCTCCGGCGCGATCAGGACGACGACCAGGTAGACGACGGCGATCAGGGCGAGGACCAGACCGAGGCCGTCCTCCCACTGCACGGCCAGGACCGGGGAGAGCAGTGCGATCACGCCGTCACCGCCTCGACCTCGACCTCGGGGGCGTCGGCGTCGCCGTCGGCCGGCTCGGGGTCGGGACCGATGATGCGGTCGCACAGGCCGACGTAGGCCACGGCGACACCGAAGAACACCACGGTGAGGATCAGGACGATCAGGTCGTTCATCCGTTGCTCCGAGTTCTGCCGGCGTGGGCGCCGGCGGTCGTGCGGGGGGTCGAGCTGTCGGGTGCGCCGGTCGCCGCGGCGGACCGGCCGCCGCCGGGGACCGGGGCGGCCTCAAGCGCAGGGGCGATGACGTCGGACACGAGGACCGCCAGCTCGCGGTCGGCGAGCGGGACGCCGTGCCCGGGCGTGGGTTCGAGCACGAAGCGGCCGACGACGGTGCCGTCGCGACCGCTGACCGGGAGCGACACGCCCTCGGGCGGGAGCTGGAAGCCGCCGTGGCCGTGGCGCATCGGGCCCGGGATGGCGCCGCTGCGCTCGAGGTCGGGGGGCAGGTCGCCGAAGCCGATCGACGTCGAGCCGCCCCAGACGAAGTAGTAGGAGGTCAGGCCGAGCTGCTCGACGAGGTAGCCGCCGGACCGCTCGATCAGGACCTCGGGCGGGGCGTGCTCGGCGACGAGCTCGCGCAGCTCGCTGACGTGGCGGATGCCGTTGCGCTCGCTGCTCGCCCGCCGACCCCGGTCGACGGCCATGTGGGCGAGCTGCCCGACGGCCACACCGACCACGATCATCAGGACGCACGTGAGAATGTCCTCGGTGCGGTCGATGCGCAGGGTGCCGTAGGGGCGGACGTGGATGGCGTTGAAGCCGAGGGCGCCGACGACCGCGGTGGTCACGCCGGCGGTGCGGCCGCCGATCGACGCGGCGCCGATGACCACGAGGGTGAGGAGCAGGGCGACGTTCGCCAGGCCGAGCGCGTCGCGCGCCGGGGCCAGCAGGAGGGCCACGGCGAGGACGACGATCGAGCCGGCCGCGGCGGCGAGGCCGTCGCGCTGCCCGGCCCGCAGCGGGGCCGGGTTCCGGGGGTTCGTGCGATGGGCCATGAGCCCGGGATACGCCCGACATCGGGCGGTGTCAGCGGCCTTGACGCGTTCTGAACGCCCACCCGACGACGTTTGACGCGCCCATGACGCGCCCGCCCCACCGCGGCCCTCGCAGCCGACTCGCCCCGAGCCGCTCCCGACCCGCCCCTGCCGCCGTTCCCCTCCCCTGCCGCTGCCCTCCCCGAACTTGGGGACCAGCGATCGCGCAGCGATCGCTCGTCCCCGAGAACGCCGGACCGGGGTTCTCGGGGACATCCCCGAGAAGCCGACCGGGCGGCGCGGCGTAGGGTCGTCCGCGCCGGGTCGTCGACGGAGGAGCGTTCGTGAGCGAGCACGTGGCAGAGGTCGTGTGGGACCGGGACGGCGTCGAGCCGGGGGCGGACTACTCCCGCTCGCACGTGTGGCGCTTCGACGGCGGCGTCGAGGTACCGGCCGCGTCGGCGCCGGCGCTGCACGGCGACCCGACCCGCGTCGACCCCGAGGAGGCGTTCGTCGCGTCGATCTCCAGCTGCCACATGCTGTGGTTCGTGCACCTGGCGCAGGACGCCGGCTTCTACGTGAGCAGCTACACCGACAGGGCGGTCGGGTTCATGAACCGGGTGGACCGCGGCGTGATCGCCATCACCGACGTGGAGCTGCACCCGCGCATCGAGTGGGAGGGCGACGCGCCCGATGAGCGGACGATCGCCGAGCTGCACGACGAGAGCCACCACCGGTGCTTCATCGCCAACTCGGTGACGTCGAACATCACGGTCCACCCGCCGGCCGACTGAGCCGGGCCGAGGTCGACCACGCGACTGGGGGTCCGGTCGCTACGGCCGTCGGCCGGAGAACGCCACGATGCGATCCAGCGGCGGCGCGTCGTCGGCCACGTCGACGGCTGCCGCGCACAGCAGGTCGACCCGGGGCAGGGGGTCGAGGACCGTGTGGGCGAAGGCCTCGACCTCCAGGAGCAGATCGTCGGGCAGTTCCGGGACCACCGCCCCCGTGACGGTCGTGATGTCCCACGTGTGCACGATCAGGTCGAACGCGACGAAGCGCAGGAACGTGCGGCCGGTCATCGGCCCGAACGGCAGCTCCAGCACGCGCTCCATCGCACCGGGTTGCTGGGTCGCCGCACCGAAGCGTTCGGCGGCCCGACCGAACGCCGCCGTCGGGTCGTCGCCGATCACGTCCGGCAGACGGCCCGAGATGTCCTGGACCGGTCCACCGCCGAACGCGTCGGAGAACATCTCCGCGCCACCGATCACGTGGTTCAACAGATCGCGCACGGTCCACTCGGCGCACGGAGTGCGGCGACCGAGGTCGGCCGGTTGCACGGAGGCGATCGCGGCGCCGAGCCGGGGCACCACCTGCTGGAGCTGAGCCCCGCCGTCGACGCCGTCGTCCAGGTCGAAGGGGATGGTCGTCGTGGTCACCCGGCGGCCCCCAGCTTCTCGGCCATGTGGTCGACGACGGCACGGTGGGCGGCGTGGGGGCTGAAGAGGATGACCTCGGCGTCCTCGGTCACCCGGACCGAGTGGTGCGGCGGCCAGTAGAAGAGCGAGCCTCCGGCGATCTTCTCCTCCGCGCGGTCGGCGTACGTGATCACGAGCTCGCCCGAGGTCAGGTACCCCCAGTGGGGCGCTGCGCACAGGTCCTTCTCGAGGCCCTGCAGCAGCGGCGCGATGTCGGTGCCGGCGCCGAGCGAGAACCACTCGCCCGCCATCGACCCCAGGCCCGGCACCTCACCGAAGCCATCGAGCTGTCGGGCGATCGCTCCCGGGACCTGCAGGACGACCGGGATGTCCTCCTTCGCGATGTGCACGTCACTCTCCTCTCGTCGGTGCCCGTGGTGGTCGGGCTCGGACTGATGGTGAGCCGGAGCGGTTGCCGGGCGTCTGCGACCCGTCGGTGGTGCGTCGGTCGGCCGTTCACGCGGCCGGGACCGCAGAGCATGATGAGCACGTGGAGTTCACGGTGCTCGGCAGCGTCGAGCTCGTCGGCGCCGACGGCCCCGTGCCGCTCGGAGGGCCGAAGCAGCGGTTGCTGCTCGCCGCGCTCCTGGCGTCGCGCAACCGCGTGGTCAGCCTGGACTCGCTCAGCGAGGCGATGTGGGGGGACGACCCGCCGCCGACCGTCCGATCCACGCTGCAGACATCGGTGTCCAAGCTGCGCCGGTTGGTCGTGGGCTGCCCGTCGATCGCGATCGACACCCGCGGCCCCGGCTACTGCCTCGGCGTCGACGCCGACGCCGTCGACGCGGACCGCTTCGAATCGCAGTTGGCCCGATCCCGGTCGCTCATCACGGATCGTCCGGCCGACGCCGTCGCGCTCCTGGACGCGGCGCTCGGCCTGTGGGCCGGCGAGCCGTTCGCGGGCTTCGAGGACCGCCCGTGGGCCCAGGCCGAGTCGGCCCGGCTCCGCGAGCTGCGGCTGCAGGCGATCGAGGAGCGCAACGGCGCACTGCTCGGACTGGGTGAGCGCGATGCGGTGATCGGCCAGCTCGAGGGCCTCGTCCTCGACGAGCCGCTCCGCGAGCGGATGTGGAGCCAGCTGGTCACGGCGTTGCACGGCGCCGGCCGCCAGGGAGACGCCCTCCGCGCCGCCGCGACGTTCCGCCGTCACCTCCGCGACGAGCTCGGGCTTGATCCCTCGGCCGAGTTCGTCGCCCTGGAGCGGACCGTGCTCGAGGGCACTCCTCCCGATGCCGCGGTCCTGACGCACCCGACCGGTCCGCCGACCCCAGGGCCTGCCGCGCCGGCGCGGGCCGCTCCGCTCGTCGGCCGTGCCGCCGCCGTCGACGACGTGCTGGACGCGCTCGCGACGGCCCGCATGGTCACGATCACGGGTCCGGGTGGTGTCGGCAAGTCGTCGCTCGCCAACGAGGTGGCCCGGCGGACGACGTCGCGGTTTCCCGACGGTGTGCGCGTCGTCGAGCTCGCCCCGGTGGCAGACGGGTCGGCCGTGATCGCCGCGGTGGCCCAGGCCGTCGACGCGGAGCGGAGGTCGGAGCGGTCGTTGGCCGATGCGATCGTCGAGGTCCTGGCACCTCAGCGGATGCTCCTCGTCCTCGACAACTGCGAGCACGTGATCGGCACGGTCGGCGAGCTGGTGGTCGAGCTCGTCCGATGGTGCCCGTCGGTCACGTTGCTCGCCACCTGCCGCGAGCCGATCGGCATGCCGGGAGAAGCGGTCCGACCGCTGGCACCGCTCGCCGTCCCGCTCGACCCGTCGGCACCCGTGGAGCAGCTCGTTGGTTCGCCCTCGGTCGAGGTGTTCGTGGCTCGAGCGACCGAGGCCGCGCCCGGGTTCCGGCTCGACGAGTCGAACGCCCCGGCCGTCGCGCAACTGTGCATCCAGCTCGACGGGCTGCCGCTCGCCCTGGAGCTCGCGGCGGCCCGCATGTCGGCGATGTCGCCTCGCCAGCTGGCGGACCGGCTCGACGAGCGGTTCGCGCTGCTCGGCAGCGGCCACGGTCGCGGGGCCCGCCACCGGAGCCTGCGCGACGTCGTCCAGTGGTCCTACGGGCTGCTCGACGAACCCGAGCGAGCGCTGTTCGCCCGGGTCTCGGTGTTCGCGGGCGGGTTCGACCTGGAGTCGGCCGAGACGGCGTGCGCCGACGCCGCCCTGCCCCGCGGGACGGTCGCAGGAGTGCTCGGGGGACTGGTGGACAAGTCGCTGGTCGCCGGGGTGCACGTGGGCGACGAGGTCCGGTACTCGCAGCTCGAGACGTTGCGGCAGTTCGGCGCCGAGTGCCTGGACGAGCGTTCCGACGGCCCGGCGGTGAGGGCGGCGCACCTGGCGACCTTCGTGGCCCGCGCCACCAAGGGCGGCGAGGCGTTGGACACCGCCGCTGAGGGCGAGTGGGCGCTCCGCCTCGATCGCGACATGGACAACCTCCGTGCCGCGTTCACGACCGCTGTCGCGTTCGACGACGTCGACGCTGCGCTGCGGCTCGCGGTGTCGGCGAGCGAGCTGGGCTTCCGGGCCATCCGCTACGAGGTCGTGGACTGGGCCGAGACGGTGGCGGCCATGCCGGCCGCGGCCGAGCACCCGTTGCGACCGACGGCGCTCGGGGTCGTGGGCCTCGGCGCGTTCGTGCGGGGCGAGCTGGAGCGGGCGCTGGCACTGGCTGCGGACGCGGTGGCGCTCCGGGAGCGGATCGGGGTGGCGGCGTGCGGACTACCCGAGCGGGTGCTGGCCAACGCCCTCTTCTACCTCGGACGACCGGACGAGGCGCTGGCCTGGATCGACCGGCTGGCCGAGTCGACGAGGGCCACCGGACGACAGGGCCGCCTCGCCCACGCGCTCTACATGGGATCGGTCGCCCGGACGAGCACCGGCGATGCCGACGGAGGTCGCCGATTCGCCGACGCCGCCGTCGCGGTCGCCGCCGGGACCGGGAGCCCGACCGCGAGGTCCCAGGCCGCCTACGCCGCCGGCCTCAGCCGCTCCGACGCAGAACCTGCGGACGCGCTCCGGTTGCTGGAGGAGTCGGCGGTGCTCGCGGACTCGGTCGGCAACCGGTGGATGCGGTGCTTCGCCCGCACCGAGGTCATGTGGCTCCGAGCGAAGCGCGGAGAGCTCGACGTGGCGCTCTCCGGCTTCCGGGAGGTCGTCGAGACCTGGTTCCGCGGCGGCGACTGGGCCAACCAGTGGCTGAGCCTCCGCTACGTCGCCGGCGTGCTGGCCTCGGTCGGCCGCGATGAGGACGCGGCACTGCTGTCGGGCTGCGTCGAGGCGGCCGGCGCGACGACCGCGTTGCCGTTCGCCCCGAACGAGTCGGACGAGCTGACCGTCGTGATGGCCGGGCTGGCCGAGCGGCTGGGGACGGACGCGCTGGCCGACGCCCGTCGCCGCGGTGGCTCCATGCGAGCGGACGCCGCCGTCGCTCACGCCCTCGCGGCGATCGATGCACTGCTCGCTGCGCGCTCGGCCTGATCACCTCCGGCCCCGCCGACGCCCCGAGATCGCCGGGACGGCGGCTGGCCGGTCTCGCTAGATCGGACGGCTCGGGTCGACCTTGCCCTTGCCCGCGTTCGCCGGCACCTCGGCCACGCCGTCCTTCGGGCAGTGGAACCCGTCGCCGTCGTCGCCCTTTCCGTCGAGCTTCGGGTACAGGCGCTCGAACTTCCCGTCCTTCACGACCATGAGCATCCCGCACTCACCGGCGGTCGCCGTCGCCCCCGAGGCGGGGTCGACGGTGGCGTGCAGGCCGCCGCCGTTCCACTCGGCGATGGCGTCGGCCTGCTGCAGGACGCAGGTGCGGTCGATGACGCCGTCGCCGGCCTCGGCGCACTTGCCGGCCGCGACGGCGAACAGCAGCCACGCGCTGGTGGCCTGGACGCCGAGCGGCCCGGTCTTGGCGTCGGGCACGTACTCGTCGAGCGTGTCGAGGTACTGCTGGATCGCCGGCCACCGGTCGGCCTCCTCCAGCGGGTGGGCGGTCTGGCGCAGCACCGTGCCCTCGACCGCGTCGTCACCGGCGGAGAACAGCAGCGGGTCGTACATGTTCGTCTCGAGCAGCGCCTTGCCGGTCCAGCCCTGCTGCTTGAGCGTGCCGATGAGCGACGCCGCGAAGCCGGCCTCGCCGACCCACAGCAGCGTGGTGGCGCCCGAGTCGATGATGCGCTGGGCCATCGGCGTCCAGTCGGACTGGCCTGTCGCCGGGAAGCTGAAGGTGTCGACGACGTCGAGCCCCACGTCCTCCGCCCCGGCCACGTACTTGTCCTTCACGATCTCCAGCGCCGGCAGCGAGGCGTAGGCGATGGCGATCTTGCCGGCGAGGTCCGGGTTGAGCGCCTCGTAGTCGCGCATCCACGTGGTGGCGACGCTGGTGGCCGGGTTGGGCACCGGCTGGACCTGCCCGTTCGAGTCGCTCTTCTCCGGCGACACGGCGTAGCCCGGGATGTCGATCAGGCCGCACTTGTGGAAGTCCGAGCCGTCCTTGCCGGAGAACTCGAAGTTGTCCTGGGCGAAGCCGCCGCCGACCATGGCGAACACACCGGTGCAGGCGGTGCTCATGGCCGACTCGACCTCGAGCAGCGCGCCCGGCAGCTCGACGAGGTTGATCTTCAGGCCCTTGACGCCGCCCTGGGCGTTGCACCACTCGGAGAAGGCGACGGACGCGTCCCACATCTCCTTGTTGAGGCCGGGCCGGATGGTCGACGTGCGATCGGTGGCGACGCCGATGTTGAGCTGGTCGGTCGCACCGCCGCCCTCGCCGTCCTTGACCGTCGCGTCGCCGGCGCCGCACACGCCCTCGAGGTCGCCGTAGGTGCCGGCGGCCGCCTCGGACGTGGCCGCGGTCGTGGTGGTCGAGGCACCCTCCTCACCGCCGCCGGCCTTCTCGGCGTCACCACCGCTCGCCCCGCACGCCGCGGTCGCGACCATCGCCACCGCTGCCAGCACGATCACCAGGTTCTTGCGCATCCGACCCCCGCTTGGACAGACATCTGGACATGTGTCCACTGACACAGAAGCCGACATTCCACCAGCCCGTGCCCGCGATGTCCAAGCAGCCCCGGCGGCGCCCACACCGGCGCCCCCGACCCAGCAGCGCGCCCGACCCACCGGCGCGCTCGACCACCGGTGCGCCCCACACACCGGCGCGCCCGACCCACCGCGCACACCGGCGCGCCCGACCCACTCCATCGAACTTGTACGTCACGGACCACCCACCGGTCCCCCGCGTACGAGTTCACCTCGCCCGCCCGCCCGCCCGCACGACGAACTTGTACGCCACGAACCCGTGGGCGGTCGCCGACGTACAAGTTCGACGGAGAGGGTGCGAGGAGCCCGACGCAAACAAACCCGAGCCCGACCCGGGCGAGCGTCAGAGCGAGAGCAGGCCCTTGAGCCGGTCGAGCAGCTCCTGCTCCGCCGGCTTCACGCCCTTCGACGCCGCAGCGACTGCGGCGCCGACGTCGTAGTACCACTGCCGGACCTGGGCCGACTCCTCCGCCGGGATGGCCGCCAGCGCGTCGACCGCCTTCGAGACGTCCTCGAGCAACCCGTCGACGACGACGTTCGGCGTGGTGCCGCCCATGTGCTGCTTGGCGTCGTGGCGGGCCTCCTTGTCGGCGGCGTCCGGGATGATCTGGGCGATGAGCTGGTCGGCCGGGCCGGAGTGCGCCGGGCGGGAGATCGCCTTCGCGCCGGCGGCCGACTCCTTCATCATCGAGATCGGGCCGTGCTCACCGACCAGCGCCATGGCGAGCATGATCGCCACCGGGGCGTCGGTGAGTGCGTGCCACTGCTCGTCGGTGAAGTCGGATCGATCGGTCACGGAGGCTCCTTCTGCCAAGGCCCGAGCTCGACGGCGGTCGGGCGGGCCGAGCGGAGTCTACGACCGGTCCCGGCGGGTTGACCCCGGCGCGACGATGAGGGTGAACCGCCCGTGAGGGCGGGCGGTCCGATGCTCGGAGGTGCCCCATGAGCGGGATGACGACCAAGAGCTTCGACGCCGCGGACGACCAGCGGACGCCGGACAAGACGAAGATCGAGATGGTGGACCTCGGCACCGCCAAGGCCGCTCGGCTGACGGCGCAGCCGGGGTGGAAGTGGTCGGAGTGCATCCAGCCCGTGGTCGGCGGCGACAGCTGTCAGGCCCACCACGTCGGCGTGATCGTGTCCGGGACGATGCACGTCCGTCACGACGACGGCACCGAGGGCGAGGCGACGCCTGGCACGGCCTACGTGATCGAACCGGGACACGACGCCTGGGTCGTGGGCGACGAGCCGGTCGTCGCGTACGAGTTCGACAGCACGACGGCGTCGAAGTTCGCCTCGAGCTCGTAGCCGCCTCGAACTCGAACTGCCTCGACTCGTCGCTGTCGTCGGTCGCACCGGAGCTCGCGAGGGGGCCGGCGACGACGGCGCCCCGCCGCCGAGCGAGCCAGCTCGTGGGGGCGCGGGTGCACATTTACATCGGATGTCCTATGTTTTCTCGGTGGCCACCCAGGAGGAGCGGCGAACCGAGACGAGGCGGCGCCTGCTCCAGGCGTCGGCCGAGCTGTTCGCCGATCGGGGGGTCGACGGTGCGTCCATCGACGCGATCGCCGAGCGGGCCGAGCGCACCTCCGGCGCGGTGTACGACCACTTCGGCGGCAAGGACGGCGTGCTGTTCGCCCTCCTCGACGGCTGGGTCGACGACGTCGCCACCGTGATCGGCGCCGAGCTGTCGACCACGACCACGCTCGACGAGCGCCTCGGGGTCCTGTGGCGCAACGTGTCGACGCCGGTGGCCGGCGACGGCCAGTGGATCGCGCTGGAGCACGAGCTCTGGGCCTACGCGTCCCGCCACCCCGACGCCCGCGAGCACCTGGCCCGCCGCTACCGCGGCGCGTGGAGAGGCGTGCTGCAGGCGACGGGCGAGGGTCCCGACGGAACCGCGGAGGTCGACGAGGTCGGCCCCGCGGTCATCGGGCTGCTGTTCGGGCTGGAGATGATGCGCCGGGTCGACCCCGACGCCGTCACCGACGACATGGCCATCGACGCGCTTCGGAGCGTCATCACCGGCATCACCAAGGGAGCGACACGATGACGATCGCGGAGGAGGAGCTGACGGGCATCGACCTGCTGGCCGACACGTGGGGACGTGGCGTCCCGCACGATCAGTTCGACCGGTTGCGGGCCGAGGCGCCGATCTACTTCCACCCCGAGCCCGATGGTCCGGGCTTCTGGGCGATCACCAAGCACGCCGATGTCCGCAAGGTCAGCCACGACTGGGAGACCTTCTCGAGCGAGCTCGGCGCCACGTTCATCCCGACCCAGGACGAGGAGGCGCTGGCTGCGCTGCGGCTGTCGATCCTCAACCAGGACCCGCCCGCCCACAACCGGGCGCGGCGGCTGGTGTCGAAGGCGTTCACGCCGCGGATGATCGCGATGCTGGTCGAGGACATCGACCGTCGGGCCCACGACGTCGTCGCGGCGGTCAAGGACCGGGGCGAGTGCGAGTTCGTCGAGGAGATCGCCGGCCAGGTCCCGGTGCAGATGATCTGCGAGATGATCGGCCTCGAGCCCGAGCTGTGGCCGCGCATGTTCGAGGCGTCGAACGACCTGATCGGCTCGCGCGACGACCCCGAGTACGCGCACGTGAACCCGGAGCTCGCGTCGGCCGAGATCTACGCGCTGTGCGACGCGGTCGCCGAGGACCGTCGGTCCAACCCTCGCGACGACCTGATGACCGCGCTGGTCCAGGCCGAGATCGACGGCGAGCAGCTCCGCAACGACGAGCTCAACATGTTCTTCATCACGCTCGTCGTCGCCGGCAACGAGACGACCCGCAACCTCATCAACCACTCACTGCTGGCACTGGTCGACCATCCGGCCGAGATGCAGCGGCTGCGCGAGGACCCGGCGCTGTGGGACACGGCCGTCGAGGAGATGCTCCGGTGGGGCAGCTCGATCCACAACTTCCGCCGCACCGTCCGCCACGACACCGAGCTGCGGGGCGTGCAGATGCGGGCGGGCGACAAGGTCGTCATCTACTACGCGTCGGCGAACCGGGACGAGGACGTGTTCGTCGACCCGCACCGCTTCGACGTCGGCCGCACCCCGAACGACCACGTCACCTTCGGCGGCGGCGGCGTGCACTACTGCCTGGGCGCCAGCCTGGCCCGAGCCGAGATCCGCGCCACGATGCGCGAGGTCGTGCAGCAGCTCCCGGGCATCCAACTCGCAGGTGAGCCCAGTCGGCTCACGAGCGACTTCGTCAACGGCATCAAGCGGATGCCCGTCACGTGGTGAAAGGACACCAACATGCGCACACCCATCTGTGACGAGCTGGGGATCGAGTTCCCCATCTTCGCCTTCACCCACTGCCGCGACGTCGTCGTGGCCGTGTCGAAGGCCGGCGGCTTCGGCGTCCTCGGTGCGGTCGGCTACTCGCCCGAGCAGCTCGAGATCGAGCTGAACTGGATCGACGAGCACATCGGCGACCACCCCTACGGCGTCGACATCGTCATCCCGAACAAGTACGAGGGCATGGACGCCGACATGTCGGCCGAGGACCTGGAGAAGATGCTCCAGGACATGGTGCCCGAGGGCCATCTGTCCTTCGCCCGCACCCTCCTGATCGACCACGGCGTGCCGCTGCAGGAGGACGAGGACGACAACTCGATGAACCTCATCGGCTGGACCGAGGCGACCGCCACCCCGCAGGTGGAGATCGCGCTGCGCCACCCGAAGATGACGCTGATCGCCAACGCGCTCGGCACCCCGCCGAAGGACATGATCGACCACATCCATGCCGAGGGCCGCAAGGTCGCGGCGCTGTGCGGCTCGCCCTACCAGGCGATGAAGCACGCCGAGGCGGACGTCGACATCATCATCGCCCAGGGTGGTGAGGGCGGCGGCCACTGCGGCGAGGTCGGCTCGATCGTGCTGTGGCCGCAGGTCGTCAAGGCCGTGGCACCCCGCCCGGTGCTGGCCGCCGGCGGCATCGGCTCGGGCGAGCAGATCGCCGCGGCGCTGGCGCTCGGCTGCCAGGGCGCGTGGTCCGGCTCGCAGTGGCTGATGGTCGAGGAGTCGGAGAACACGCCGGTCCAGCAGCAGGCCTACATCTCGGCCGGCTCGCGCGACACGGTGCGGTCCCGCTCGTTCACCGGCAAGCCCTGCCGCATGCTCAAGAACGACTGGACGGACGCCTGGGAGGACCCGAGCAACCCGGATCCGCTCGGCATGCCGCTGCAGTACATGGTGTCGGGCATCGCCGTGGCCGCCACGCACAAGTGGCCGGACCAGACCGTCGACGTGGCGTTCAACCCGGTCGGCCAGGTCGTCGGCCAGTTCCAGAAGGTGGAGAAGACCTCGGCCGTCATCGAGCGCTGGGTGAACGAGTACCTCGAGGCGACCCAGCACCTCGACGAGCTGAACGAGGCCGCGGCCAACGCCGGCTGACGCCCTCTCTGCACTTGGCTCTGCTCACGGGCGGGTCGGTCGCTCCGGCGATCGGCCCGCCCGTGGCGCGTGCTGGCGCTGGTCCGGTCCCGCTGTCAGTGGGCCGGGGTGTAGGTGATCCAGACGGTGCCGGCGACGGCGAACACGCCGTCGGGCGCCTCCTGCACCTCGCTGAACGTGCACGTGGCCAGGCGTCCGTTCCTCGGACCGCCGTTCTTGGCCGAGTCCTCGGTCCACGCCTCGGGAGCGCCCGCGCCCGACGGCGTGAACGTGAACTCGAGGTGGAACGCGTACGGGATGCCGACCTGGGTGCTGGTCGTCACGTGCCCGGGCGTGAACTCTCCGTTGCCGTTCAGCGCGACGGTCAGCGCTCCGAGCCCGCTGTCGCACTCGATGTCGAGCACCTCACCCTTGGGTGCGTTCACCGGATCGGCACCCGCACCCGCCTGGCTGCCGACGACGAGCGCGCACGCGACGGCAACACCTATCAACATTCGCTTCACCATGGTCGTGTCCTCCCAGCTCCACGCCCCTTCGTAGGTCCATCCTGCGCCTCGACCGAAGGGATCACAAGGAGCCGACGAGGTGAGCGGTCGACGCTCGGCGGGTCGGATCCGTCGAGTCAACCCATGAGGTCGGCCGGGTCGATGCCGAGCTCGGCCATGCGCTCGCGGTAGCGATCGTGGGCGCTCAGCGCCTCGCCGCGACGGCCGTCGGCCGGCAGTGCACGCACCAGCGATTCGTGCGCTCGCTCGTCGTACGGGTCGAGCTCGATCACCTCGCGGCAGTGGTCGACGACGTCGTCCCAGCGTCGCTCTTTCTCGGCCGCCGCGGCGAGCCGCCGTCGGGCACTGCCGACCGACAGCGCCACGCGCTCCCGGGCCGAGATCGCCCAGTCCTCGTAGGCGTCCTCCGGCAGCACCGGACCCGTGTACGCCGCGATCAGCGCGGCGTCGTCGCCCGCAGCCATCGCCTCGTCGACGGCCACGAGGTCGAGTTCGACCTGCGCGAGGTCGAGCCGCACCGCCTCGCGGTCGGCGGCCAAAGCGCCTCCCAGAACCCGGCGGATGTTCGACAGGACGACCGACAGCCGGGCGCTGCGCTTGGCCTGGTCGAGCTCGTCGGGCCACAGCAGGTCGGCGAGCTCGTCGCGCGGCACCGGCCGGGCGATGGCGACGGCGAGCCGCTTGCAGACGAGTCGGGCCTGCCGCGATCCCCATGCGCTGGCGGGAACCGGCTCGCCGTCGACCAGCACCTCGAAGCCGCCCATCGTGGCGATGCGGACGGTGCGCTCACGACGTCGTCGGGACGGCGGGCTGACCGACCCGACGACGAAGCGCTCGAGGTGGTCGACCCAGTCGTCGACGTCGCCGGCGTGGACGAAGTGGTCGTTCCCGTCGAGCTCGATCAGTCGTGAGGTCGGCACGAGCGCAGCGGTCTCGCGGGCCATGGCGATCGGCACGACCCTGTCGTCACGGCGGTGCACGATGAGCATCGGACAGGTGACCGAGCCGAGCAGCGGTCGCACGTCGATCGCCTCGATCATGTCGAGCAGCTCGCGGAGGGCGGCGGGCGTCGCCGACTGCCGCTCGTACCGGGCCTCCCAGGCCCGGTAGTCGGGGTCCTTGGCGACGCTCGGTCCGAACACGTCGAGGGTCACGGTCTCGTCGGTCCCCCACCGCTCGTGGAAGTACGACACGAGCTCCTGCCGCCCCTTCCGCTCCTCGTCGGTCTCGTCGCCGATCGTGCGGGCGCCCGAGGCGATGAGCGCGAGCGACTCGGTGCGCTCGGCGTAGGTGGCGGCGAAGGCGATGGCGACCGGCCCGCCCTCGGAGATGCCGACGACGTGCGCGCGCTCGAGGCCGGCGGCGTCCATGACGGCGGCGAGGTCCTCGACGCGCTGGTCGATCGTCGGCATCCGCGACGTGCGGTCCGAGGCGCCGGTGCCCCGCTTGTCGAAGTGGACGATCCGGCCGAACGAGCCGAGGCGGTCGAACAGCTTCCGGTACTCGGGCCGCTCCCAGGCGAGCTCGATGTTCTGCGCGAGCGGCGGGACGATCACGACATCGGCGGTGCCCTCGCCCCAGCACTGCCAGGCGATCGCGCCGCCGTCCACCCGGGCGAACTGGATGGGGGCGCCGACCGCGTCCTGCATCTGCAGATCTTCGCTCGGTTCGTGGAGCGCGATCGACCCCTCCATGGCTGCAGATGGTCACCGGCGGACCTTTGGAGATCCTGTGCACGGCCGTTCCCAAAGGCCCGATGCGACGGTGCGGCGGACACACCCGATCGACCAGGAGGTCATCGCCATGCACACCGCACCGCCTACCAAGACCCGCTTCGAGCCGACGCAGATCGCGCCCGAGACGTTCCTCGTCCACGACCACCACGGCGAGGGCACCGAGCCGGTCTCCGTCGGCCTCAACACGATGGTCATCCGGGCCGCCGAACCGGTCGTCGTCGACACCGGCGTCGTCGAGAACCGCGACCAATACCTGGAGGACGTGTTCTCGCTCGTCGAGCCCGACGACATCCGCTGGGTGTTCATCAGCCACGACGACGTCGACCACACCGGCAACGTCAACGCGCTGATGGCCGCTGCGCCGAAGGCCACGCTCGTCATCGACTGGTTCATGCAGGAGCGGATGGGCGCCACGCTCGAGGTGGCGCCGGACCGGTGGCGCTGGGTCCGCGACGGCGACACGCTCGACGTCGGTGACCGCACGCTGCACATGGTGCGACCGCCGGTGTTCGACTCGCCGACGACCCGGGGCCTGTTCGACCCGACGACCCGCGTCTACTGGGGCTCCGACGCCTTCGCGACGCCGATGGTCACGCCGGTCCGGTCGGTGGCCGACATCGACGGCGGCGACTGGGTCGCCGGGCTGCACACGTTCGCCCGGTACGTCAGCCCGTGGCTCGAGCTGGTCGACGACGGCCGGTTCCAGCGCACGGTCGACCGCATCGAGGCGCTGCGGCCCGCGGTCATGGCCGGATGCCACACGCCGGCGATCGCGGGGAGCTTCGTCGACGCCGCGCTGGCTGCGACACGTGAGGCGCCGACGGCCGACGTCCCGCCCCAGCCGGACCAGGGCGTCCTCGACGCCATCGTCGCCGCCCTGGAACCCCGGGAGCTGCATGTCGCCTGACGCGGTCACCCCGGATTCTCGTGTCGATCCTGCGTCGGAGAGCCCACCTCTTGGCGTCAGAATCCGGGGTGACCGTCGGGCTGCACCCGGTGCACGTCGGGCCGCATCTCGGACTTCGCCGTCGGGCAGTAGAGGTGCGGGTGCGGTTGAACCGACAGGTTGCGACGCCGGACCACCCGGCCGACCGGGAGCCGGTCGAAGAAGCGGTCGACCCGGTCGCCGATCTCGTCGTAGTGGGCGACGTGCTCGTGGACCAGCGGCATCGGCAGGCCGATGCGGTCGTGCAGCCGCCAGTGCGACGGGAAGGCCAGCACGCCGGCGTCGAGGTGCCAGGCTCCGTCGCGCCGGGCCATCAGGCAGAGGTCGTCCTGGACCAGCCGGCCGGCGGCGGCGAGCGGGTGCTCGTCGGGATCGGGCGGGTCGTGGTCGATGTCGTGCCCACGGAGCCACGACGTCACCTCGGCGAGCAGCTCCTCGGCCGCCGCGTCCGTGCCGGGCAACGCGCCGAACACCACGTCGCGTCGCTCGTCGAGCAGCCGGGATCGCAGCGCGAGCTCCATCGACCGGGCCTGGTCGGCCAGCAGCCACTCGTCCGTCGACCCGGCGTGCGTGCCGACGTGCAGCGTGGGCGGCGCAGGCCGGAGGTCGAGCTCGTCGAGCCAGGCGGGTGGACCGTGCTCGTCGACCATCGCGACGTAGAGGTCCGCGTCCGGCTCGTAGGCGAGCGCATGCCGGGGCAGGCCCGTCGCAGCATCGGCCTGCCAGTCCATGACTGCTCAGTGTCGCAGCCGAGCACCGTTCGAGCACCGTGCGTGGCGGTAGCTGCGGAGAACCCGTTCGGAGTTGGCTTCAGTTGAGTGAGGAGAATTCGCTCTAGCGGGGTCTATTCCTGAGTGCCGTTCAAGTGTTACGGTCACGCGACTCAGCGATCTGGGGGGATCGAGAATGGCGATGGTGATGATGAAGAAGTCTGGTGTGGCGCGTGCGGCCCTGGCGGCTTGTGCAGCGGCGGTCGTGGCCGTGGGGGTGGCGTGCGCGCCCGAACCGGCCGGTCCGGGTGGAGGCGGTGGCACGACGACCACCACGACCACCTCGACGACGATCCCGTTCTCGCAGCCGACGGGTGGCGTGTGGACCAACTTCACGATGGCCTGCACCGCGTTCACGCCGGTGGGGAACTTCCCGTTCAACCAGTCCGCGTCGGTGAACGTGACGGCGCCGCCGAGCGCCCCGCAGGGCAGCGAGTTCTACATGATGGTGACGCCGGGCCCGTTCATCCCGCCGGTCGAGGTGTCGGGGTACTCCCTGAGCTCGATGGTCGGGATGACCATCCGGTTCCCGCTGTCGCCCAACATGCAGCTGCTCGACACGGTGCTGTCGTCCAGCATCAACGCCGGCTCGGGCATGCCGAGCGTGAAGGTCGAGGGCACCGACCTGGTGTACCGGGTCCCGGGTCCGTTCATCCCGGGCCAGGAGATCCAGATGCCGCAGGTGCGCCTGCAGGTGAAGGCGACCGGTCCGGTCGGCTCCACCATCCAGACCAAGCTGACCTCGATGTCGAGCGTGGCCATCGTCGGCGGCATCATCGAGGTGCCGAACAGCTGCACCGGTCCCGTCGGCAGCTTCTTCAACACGACGATCACGCCGGCGCTGCCCTGATCCGGCTCGGCGCCGACCACGGCGTCACGAACTGAGACACTCGACCGAGGGGAGCCCGAACGGGCTCCCCTCGTCGCGTCAGCGGGCGTGTGTCCCGGACGAGCCATCTCGAGGACCGGCCCATGGGACCCGATCTGACTGACCAATTGTCAGGCAGGCGCATCTCGGGCACACTCGCGCCGACGACCGCATGACGTGGACGTCAGAGGGAGGGACTCCGATGACCGACGTCTCGGAACGGACGGGCACCGTCTCGCTCGAGGATGCGCAGCAGCGCTACATCGAGCTGTTGAAGGCGGCGCTGCGCAACTCGCTGTACAGCAACCCGAAGCCACCGACCAAGGTCGACCTGGCGAGGATGTGGCTGTTCAAGCGGCAGCTCAAGTACAAGTACCGCCACAACCAGAACCTGGTGGCGCTCGCGCTGTCGCCGACCGACCTGTATTGGACGGTGCAGGGCAACCTGCTGCCCGCCCACACACTCGGTTCGCAGGCCAACGTCGACAACGTGCACTCCTGCGTGGAGCGGGTGCTGTCCGACGGGGTGCCGGGCGACCTGCTCGAGGCGGGCGTGTTCCGCGGCGGTCAGTCGATCCTCATGAAGGGCATCCTCGACATCCACGGGGCCACGGATCGGAAGGTGATCCTGGCCGATTCGTTCGAGGGCCTCCCGGAGCCCGACGCGGAGTCGTGCATGGACGACGTCATCGCGCACGAGCTCCTGAAGAAGGTCGGGCTGTTCGCCGCCGGCGCGGACATGGTGCGCGACAACTTCGAGCGCTACGGCCTCTGGGACGAGCGCGTCGTGTTCATCAAGGGCTGGTTCAACGAGTCCCTGCCGACCGCTCCGATCGACCAGCTGGCGATCATGCGCCTGGACGCCGACTACTACCAGTCGACGATGGACGCGCTCACCAACCTGTACCCGAAGTTGTCGGTCGGTGGCTGGGTCATCCTCGACGACTACGGCCACCCGCTCGGCTGCCGCCAGGCGGTGCACGAGTTCCGCGAGGCCAACGACATCACCGATCCCATCGAGATGGCCGACGACCAGGTCGGCTTCTGGCAGCGCACCAGCTGATCCCTCAGCCGGCCCGGCGTCGCCGGCGAGAACCGGCAGCGCGCGCTCAGCCGGCGCAGGAGGTGAGGCGGACTGTGTCGGGTGCCGTCGCTTCGATCGTGGCGCCGGGGTGCCGGCTCGACCACGTGGACAGGGCACCGGCGAGCGCGGTGGCCTGCGTCGCGTTGTCCATCTTCGTATCGAGGCGCAGGCAGTCGGTCGTGCCGTCGGACCAGGTGACGTAGGCGTCGCCGGCCCATCCGACGGTGACCGGGTCGACGGCGTCGAGGGCCAGCCCTTCCCGCAGGAGGAGCGTGAGCATGAACTGCCCGAACGGGCCCGAGCGCACTGCGGCGCCTCCCGCGGGCGGGGTGGCGACGGGGACCGCCGGCTCGTCGGCGAGGAAGCGGGCGGTGTCGAAGGCCTGCTCGGTCGTCTCCGGATAGCGGGTGAGCGACAGGTCCGGCCCGGCGGGATTGCCGAGCGCGGCGATGAGCTCGTCCTGGAACAGGGCACCGCGCAGGTAGGGCGCGCTCGTGAGGGTGAGCAGCGTGATCGGCACCTGGAGGAGCGCGGGGTCCGAGCCGAGCTGGAGCTGCTCGGCCAGGTCCTGGAACCGCTCGAGGTCGGACATCGAGTCGAAGTACTTGCGCTGCACCTCGGAGGCGCTGCCCTCGATCGCCACGAGGGCGGCGAGGTAGTCCTCGTCGATGAGGCCGTCGCTGCTGATGTCGTTCAGGTCGAAGAGCTGGTCGTCGAGGGCGTGGGTGAGCTCGTGGGCGATGACCTCTCGCCGGTAGGGCGTGAGGTCGGTGCCTCGGACCTTGAGCGCCTCGGTGACCGGGTCGTAGAAGCCGACGACTCCCCCGCCGAAGGCGATCTGGTACTGCTCCCAGAGCGAGACGCCGGGTTGGATCCAGCCGAGGGCGGTGAAGGCGACCTCGTCGGCGTCGACGCCGGGCTTGGCGGCGTCGAGCGAAGCGAGCACCTCGGCGCGGAAGTCGGACTCGGAGAGGAACTCGACGACCGGCGGCGTCACGAACTCGTGGCCGCGTGTCGCCTCCACGAACTGCACGATCTGGTCGACCTGCTGCTGCGGCGTGGTCGGCGGTGCGGTGCACCCGCTGACCACCGCGATGGTCGCACCGACGGCCGCCAGCGCGACCCAGAACCTGCGGATCCGTCCCATGTGGCCCCCCGGCTTCGACGGTTGTGGGTCGGATGGTAGGTCGCGTCGCGTCGCGGGGCATCAGGATCCCCGACGTCGGAGTGCCGGACTTCGGTAGGTTCCGTCCGATCCCTGCGGGGATCCGTAGGAAGGGAGGGCACCCACCATGGGCCTCGTACCTGCGCGACGAGCCGTCGCCGTCGTCCTCGGAATCGCGCTCGCAGCATTCGGACTGGCGAGTTGCGCACCGCCCGAGACGCCGCCGGACGCGACCAACATCGTCAACATGACCGACGAGCAGGTCGAGACGAAGCTCACCGAGATCCTGCCGGACGCCCAGGCTGCGATCGCCGACCCGTCGATCCTCGAGTCGATCCCCGCCGAGTACCGCGAGGAGGCCAGACGAGTCGTGGCCGACCTGGGAACGGCCGAGGGCCGGGACCGGCTCACGGACGAGCTCCGCAAGGACGCCGCGACCACCCGCGGCGGCTTCCAGCGGGCGAAGGAGAAGTTCGCCGGCGGTCTCTTGGACACGGTGGTCGCGTTCCCCGAGACCCTGGTGGCCGACCCGGAGCTCCACGCCACGCGCAGCCCGGCGCCCCCGACGACCGGCGTGTCGGTTCCGTACGAGTCGACGTCCGGCGCCTGCAGCGCGCCCGGCGGCACCGGCACCCTGCCTGCGCCGGAAGGGCTCGTGCCCGATCAGCTGATCACGCCCGAGCACGACGTGTTCGCCAAGTACTCGCTCCGCCTCGACCAGGTCTTCGCCAACTTCACCCTGGAGCCGGTCGGCGAGAACACGATAAACGGCACGCGCGGCGTGGAGTTCCGGGGGTCGGGTTCCACGTGGCAGATGCGTGTCCAGGTCGACGTCCAGGACGTCAACAAGGGCTTCCCGGTGCGGGCGCTCTATCCGATCTTCCACCTCCGCCCGGTCGGCGGGACCGCCGCCGACGAGCGCCAGGTGTTCCCCGTCGAGGGCAACCTCTACTGCTACGCGAACGACGGCAGGGGTTCGAACCGCGGGTACTTCGACGGCTGGATCCCGATCCCGCCGACCGAGCCGGGCTTCCAGCTCATCGCCGAGGTCATCGAGAACGACTTCTACTTCCGGCTCGGCGGTGAGGCGTTCGAGCCGCTGCTGACCCAGTCGGGGCCGCAGTTCTTCGCCGGTGCCGATCGATCGACGGTGCACATCGGCCAGGACCCGGTGACCCGGAGCGGTGCGATCACGCACTCGGTCGGTGCGTTCGCGACGATCTCACCCGACCCGGGCAACGGGAACCCGAACGCCGTGACCGACACCAACGGCCTTCCGGCCGACGACGTCGAAGCGGCGGTCGGCGGCTTGCTCGAGTCGAAGGTCGTGGGAGCCCTGTCCGACCAGCTCGACGGCGTCCTCTCGAACTACTACGCGATCACGGTCTGGGGCAGCAACGCCGTCCGGCCCGAGGCCGACGTCGACCTGCGGTTCGTCGACCCGCACACCTCCTTCCCCGAGGTGACCGACGAGCCGCTTGGCGCGGTGGGCGCGCTCGAGGCGCTCATCAGCGGGGAAGGTCACGCGGATGTCGGCCTGCAGTTCCTCGGGACGCCGTGCTTCGGGCTGACCCTCGACGTCGAGTTCGAGTCGACCGCCGACATCTGGGCCGACTCGGCGGGCTTCGGTACCGGCATCCTCCCCCGGTTCAAGGTGCGGACCGAGCCGGACACGAACCTCGACATGCCCTGGTACGACTGGCTGCTGACGCCGTGCGTCCTCGGCTTCCTGATCGTCGCCGGGAAGGCGCCGGGGTCGGTCGAGGACGGCGTCAACGGCGCGCTCGACGACGCGCTCGGGGACGGCGGGACGATCACCAAGCTGATGTCCGGCCTGGACCTCGACACGTACCTCCCGAACCTGACGATCGACCCGATCAGCATCGGGAACTCCTCGACGGGTGGAGCTGTCATACGGCCGCACATCGGCAACATCGACAACGCGTGGTGCAGCGCATCGGGGGCGCCGCCCGGGTGCAGCGGCGACCAGAGCCTGATCGGCCGCAACGGCGTCGAGGTGGTGGCCGACGCTTCGTTGGCGTCGAACACGGTGCAACCGATCGGCACGCAGCTGTTCGCGCGGTTCCCCAACGTGTTCTCCCCGACGGTGACGACCAAGCTCGAGGACCTCGTCGTGTCCCACCGCGACACGACCGGCACGGCCGCCGGACTGGGGATCGTGGTCGATCCGCGCCTCATCAACCTGGCGTTGCGCGCCCTGGCGCAGGGACCGTCGTTCTCGCAGACCACCAACGGCCTGGCGGACATCAAGGACTTCGCGCTGCCGATCAGCGGGTTCTCGCTGACCACGAGACCGGAGGTCGCACCGATGGTGCTCGGAGTGACGAGCCCGCAGGGGCTGAACGAGCGACCGACGGCGCCGGTCGTGGCACCGGACGTCCGGGTGGCGCTGCGGACGGCGCCCGAGGCGCCGAGCGCGATCTCCTACTCGGTCGCGGCGTACACGAACATCGGCCTGACGTTCGACCCTGCGGCTCGGTCGGTGAAGCCGGTGTTCGACTCGCCGATCATCGACCTGCAGGTCACGGGCGGCTGCCAGGTGAACTACGAGACCTCCTACTTCCTGTCGTACGGGTTCTGCGGTCGTGGGACGGGCGGCAACGGCGGCTCGGGCATCACGTCGGTGACCGACCTGCTGGACGAGATCGCGAGTTCCATCGTGGCGCCGCTGGTGAACAACAGCATCGGCAGCATCGGCCTGCCCTCGCTCGACGGCCTGGTGCCCGGGACGCACCTTGCGCTGAGCAACGTGCGGTTCGCCGACCGTGGCGGCAACCTCGCCGTCTACGCCGACATCGCGCCGCTGCCCTTGATCAGGCTGGTCGGCAGCTCGGCCGGCTACGGCGGTGAGGACGACACGATCCGCTTCTTCGCCGTCCCGACGAACATCAACATCGGCGACCCGAACGCGTCGATCGCCTGGTCGATCAAGGACAAGGTGACCGGTCAGCCCGTCGGGTTCTCGTACGTACCGGGCACCGGCAAGACCGCCGTTCAGTTCCCGTCCAATGCGTTCACCCCGTCGGACAACGTCGACAAGCGCAAGACGGTCCAGGGCAGCGTCACCGTCGACCTCGGTGATCTGCACGTCGTCGGGAACGGCGAGTTCAGCTGGGTCCCGCCGCAACCGGTCCCGCCCCCCAACTGCCCGCCCGCGCCGGGGCAGTTCCTCAAGGCGCTGCCCGGCGGCGTGGGCGGCTACGGCTCGATCGGCACGGTGGTCTGCTGAGGGAGCGAAGGTTCCCGCCGGTGGCGCAACCCACCTTCACCGCGAACCGGCGAGACACGGCCCTCAGTCGGGCGGTCGGCCGCCGTACGGCCATCGGCGCGATGGATCCGGCGGATCTGGTCGGTCGCCACGGCGACACGCCGACGAGCACTCGTCGCCGCCGAGCCGAGCGGCGCGGGCGATACTGGCTGCCGTGCTGCCACGACGTTCGACGTACGGACGAACCCGCGTCGTCGTGATCGGGATGGGCGACACCGGCGTGCTCGTGGCGACGCACCTGGGACGATCGTTCGACGTGGTCGGCGTCTCGACGAAGCCGGCGCTGGTCAGCGGTCAGGAGCTCGGCACCCGCCTGGCCGACCCTGATCTGTGGCGTCGCAACTACCTGACCCCGCTCGACCGGTTCCGCCGTCTCGACCGCGTGCGCACCGTGCACGGCGCCGTGAAGGCGCTCGACACCGACGCGAAGCTCGTCGAGGTCGCCGACGCCGGCGGTGCGCTCGTCTCGCTGCCCTACGACGTGGCGGTGATCGCCTCGGGCACGACGAACGGGTTCTGGCGGCGCAGCGAGGTGGAGGACCTCGCAGCGGTCGAGGCGGGGATCACCGAGGTCGCGACATCGATCGATCGCGCCAGCTCGATCGCGATCATCGGCGGTGGCCCGACCGGGGTGAGCTCGGCGTACAACCTGGCCAAGCGCCGGGCCGGTCTCGATGTCCACCTGTTCTACGCCCAGGACGAGCCGCTGCCCGGCTACCACCCGAAGACCCGTCGACGCCTGATCCGAGAGCTCGCCGAGGCCGGCGTCCACCTCCACCCGGGGCATCGAGCGTCGGTGCCCGCCGGATCGCCGACCGATCGGCTCACGACGGCGCCCGTCGAGTGGACCACCGGCCAGGAACCCTTCGTCGCGGACCTGGTGCTGTGGTCGATCGGCGACGTGCAGCCCAACTCGGGCTTCCTGCCCCGGGAGATGCTGGACGAGCACGGGTTCGTAATGGTTGACGAGCATCTGCGGGTGCAGAGTCACCGCGACATCTACGCGGTCGGCGACGTGGCGGCGAGCGATCCGGCGCGCAGCTCGGCGCGCAACTTCGGGTACCGAGTCGTGGTCCGCAACATCCGCCGCGCCGAGCGCGGGTCGACCAAGCTCGTCTCGTTCACCCCGCCGAAGTACCGCTGGGGGTCGATCGTGGGCCTGCAGGACGACGGGATGGTCATCCACCAGCCGAACGGGTCGGCGTTCCGGGTGCCGCGCTGGGCCGCGCAACGGGTGCTGATGGACGTCCTGAACAGGACCGCCATCTACGGCGGCGTCCGGAGCGGGCGTCGAACCTCACGCTGAGCCGCTCTCGGGGGCTCGGGCGCACGTCAGAGGCCGGACATGCTGGCGCTGCCGATGGGTCGGCATCCGGCGCCGACGGATGGCCCGCCGCCCTGGCGTCTCGTCAGGCGGCCGCAGCGACCTCGTCGGCGGCTGCCGGGGAACCACCACGGGTGCGCACGGCACCGCGGAGATCGGCGTCGGTGAACGGGCCGAGGGCGCCGTCGCCGGTGGCCCAGCGGTAGAGGGCGATGCCGAACACGTTGCGGCAGGTGGCGGCCTTCACGGCGCCGATGAAGATGAGGCCGACGCCGACGACGGCGAGCACCGCACCGGCGGCGATCGCGGGCGTGCTGCGGACGATCAGGCCGAGGGCGATGCCACCGGCGAGGAGCAGTGTCCCGGGCAGGGCGAACACCAGTCCGAACCGGGCACCGATGCGGACGGTGCCGAACACCGACTCGCCCCAGGTGCCGCGGATGATGCTGGCGGAGCGCTTGATGGCGGCGACCGTGCCGACCTGCTCGAGGACGATGATCGGCAGGACGAGGGTCGTGACGATCGCCCAGAGACTGGCGACGATGCCGGCGAGGAGGGTCCGGACGATCTGGACGACGATGCCGTTGTCGCTGTCACCCCGGATGAAGCCGACGAGCGCGCCGACCGCCACCGAGATGGCCGACCAGCGGACCAGCGTGCCGAGCTTGGCGTGCGCGGCGGAGCGGGCGGCGTCGTGGTCGAGCGGGCGACCGTGGAGGACGTCGTCGGTGGCGCTCACGAGCGCCGCCAGTTGGAGGTTCGCAGCGGTGAGGCCGGCGATGACCGCGCCGACCACGGCGATCGCACCGAGGATCATGGCGACGATGCCGAGGACGGTCTTGGAGCCGTCGAGGGCGGCGTCGCCCACGGCGAGGAGCACGACGCCGACGAGCGAGCCGATCCCGCCGATGACCGCACCGGCGACGGCAGCCTTGACCGCGTAGCGGTTCATCTCCGGATTCTGCTTGACCAGGTCGTAGCTGCTCTTGGTCAGCTCTCGGCTGTTGCCCCAACGGCTCATGGCGGTGATCCCTTCGGCGGTGTCGGTCGCAGGTCGCGCAACGTCGATCTGGGAAGGGATCGGCACCGCCGAGGGCCGACTGGAGGAAGCGCAGCGGCGAATGAGCCGTTCAGCCCGGCTGTTTCTGCGCAGAGAGCGGTGCTCCCGCCCGGCGCATGCCGCAGGGTGCGTACAATCCGCGATGTCGCTCCCGGGCAAACGCCCGGGCGCCGCCCGAGTAGCTCAGCTGGCAGAGCAGCTGTCTTGTAAACAGCAGGTCCGGAGTTCGACTCTCCGCTCGGGCTCTGTTCAGACCGGCCGGAACCCGTCAAGTAGGAGCGTTCTCGGCACGTGGTCAGATTGGTGTTCAGACGTGTGCTCGACGGTTTCGAACGCCACGACAACGACATGAGACTCACAACATGGCGCAACGCTCCTTGCATCCGTTCTTGAGTTCCACCGAGTTGCGCTCGTTAGCGCCACGGACCTGACACGGTCGCACCTGGGCGTCGCGCCACACCGCCAAAGGCCGCTGCCCCGGGCCGGCTTCTGGCGGCTGCGCCTGACCTCAACCCGTGAGCCTGGGTGTTCACGTCGGTGGATCGATCCGACCGAACCCAGAGTGGCGACTTCAGTCCTAGGCCGACATAGGAGCGGTCCACTCGCCCTAAGACGATTACAATGGCTCCTTCTGAAGGGGAGTGGAGAATGCTAGATGTGACTCAGCTCGTCAGCGCGATCGATCCTCGGGCTACATCGTTGATTTTGGGAGCGGGCGCATCAGTGCCGTCTGGCGCACCGACTGGAAGGCAGCTTGCAGATGCTCTCTCCGACTCCCTCGGTGGAGGGGAAGTCGACGGCGATCTGACTGAAGTCGCAAGTATCCTTGTTCGACGGCATGGCCGTAAGCCCGTGGTCGACCTCGTTCGGGACAAACTGAGGAACCTGGAGCCGACTACCGGTCTTCTGGCGCTGCCCCAGTTCCCGTGGCGCGAGATCTATACGACCAATTTCGATCTGCTTGTCGAGACTGTCTACAAGAGGGCCGGCAAGCCGCTGGCACCGGTTCGCTCGAACTTCGAGTATGCGCGTGTTGACGATCCCGAATCTACGCCACTGTTTAAGATTCACGGGTGTGTCACCCAAGATGTAGTCGATGGTGACTCCACGGGCATGACTCTCACCTACTCCGACTACGAGCAGTACCGCGAGTACCGAGAGACCATCTTCAGCCACCTCAGCCTTCAGCTTCAGACCCGCAATACCCTGATTCTGGGGCAGTCGCTGGCAGATCGACACCTAAAGGACCTCGTTGACCTAGCTATCGATCTCACCAAATCGCGCGGTGCGACGGGCCGAGTGTTCGTCACGCTGTACGACCACGACATCGATCGGGCTGGTCTCATCGAGGATCGGGGGGCCTCGGTATGCTTCGCAGGAATCGATGAGTTCATCCAAGCCCTGCTGGACAGCACCGACTCGACATCAGATGACCTTCCGGTTCCGGACCTCGGCGATGATGTCAGCGTTCTGCCCAGCAGGATCTGGCCTTCGACTACATCTCCTAGACACGCAGAAGAGCTTGAGCCCAATGTCCGCCGGCTCTTCAAGGGTGGACCCGCCTCCTATGCAGATATCCGAGCGGGCTACACATTCGCCCGAGACCTAGAGAACCCAGCGCTGGAGTCGCTCCGAGGCGGTAATCTGGTCACAACGATCGTGGGCGCAGGAGGTGTAGGCAAGACGACTGCCGCACGGCGACTCGTCAGCACTCTCGCCGCCGAGGGCTACCAGGTCTGGGAGCATCGCGCGAACTTCCCCCTGCAGCACTTTGCATGGCTGGAAGCCGATTCTCGACTTCGTGAAGCGGGCGATCGGGGCGTGCTGCTCATCGACAATTGCCCCCCGTTCTTGTCGCAGGCAAACAAGCTCATGAACAAGCTCCACCAGCGGGAGGGTACGGGTCTTCAGATCCTCCTGACGGCTAACAGTGCGGAATGGAACGGGCGCATCAAGTCCCCGGCCGTGTTCAGTGGCGGCGAGCCGATTCTCCTGTCCCGCCTGTCCACGGTCGAGATTGGCCGCCTCTTGAATCTCGTCGGCGAGCGTGGCGAACTCATGAAGCTGGTCGACTCTTCATTTGCGCGGCTGAATCGGCAGGACCAAGAGCAACGCCTTCGCTTGCGATGCAAGGCTGACATGTACGTCTGCCTGATGAACATATTCGGCAACGAAGACTTGGAGTACCTGCTCCTTGTCGAGTTTGCAGAATTGGACAAACGAGCACAAGATGTGTACCGCAATGTTTGTCTAATCGAAGCCACCGGCGCTCAGGCGCATCGGCAACTCTGTGTCCGACTCTTGGGGCTTGAGGGAGTGCCAATTTCCTCGGTACTGAATAGCCTTGACCAGGTAGTCGAGGAGTTTGATATAAAGCCTTCATTAGGCCTCTACGGATGGTGCACTCGCCATTCGGAGATCGCTCGCACGATCGCCAAGTACAAGTTTTCCGACGATGCCGAGCGCGAGGACCTTCTATCTGCCGTGATCGAGACCGTGAATCCCATCAGTGACCTGGAGCGAGCCATTCTAAGGCAAGTGTGCGACTACGACTTCGGGGTCTGTTCCCTTACAGATCGAGATGCGCGCCTGAAGCTGCTGCGAAGAATAATCGAACGCGCTCCTGACCAACGCATTCCGCGTCATCGGCTTATTGGCGAGCTGCTGGCGCAAGGCCGGTTTGGCGATGCAGACAACGAGATCGATGCCGCCGAGGAATCTGCGGGGACTGATCCTCCCTTGGCGAGATACCGAGTGCGGGTTCTCCTGCAGCGAGCCTTGAAGGCCGATGGGCTACTGAAAGAGGACCGGGCTGCGATCATGCGAGAAGCAAGCAGGAAGGCGCAGAAGGCCGCAGGGAAATACCCCGACGACAAGGGCGCATTCGACACCTGGATCGAGGTGGGCGAAGAGTATGCCAAGCTGACTGGGGACCCGACGGACCTCGAGGAGGCCTACCTTGCCGCCTTGGAGGCGTATGAGCACATCCAAGACCCGGCGCTGCAGAAGACGCTAGAAGGTGCCTACGCCGAACTCCGGCGATACACATCCATCTAGTGCAGGCTGGGTGCGCTCCTTGTAACACAGCACCCGCGGACTGCATGGACCCGACTGAATGAGGGTGACAGCTCGGGGACTCAGAGATTGGACGGAAGTCCGCCAAGGTGAGCGATGCCCTCCTCAGCCTTTCGTGCCCGTCGGCGCTCGCCCCATTCGTCGAAGTTGGCGAACGTCTCGGTGTGCTTGCGAACAGACTCTCGGGCTTCCTCGGTCTCATACATCCTGGCCGGCGTCTCCAACTGCGGGAACGCTTCACGGGAATGCTGGTTGCTCCCGAAAGGCATAAGGAACATGATCTTCGAGACGTCAGCAAACGCCATGATTTCGTCCTTCTCTATGCTCCGAATAGCGTTATGGCAGCGAGAAGAGAGCCCATTGAGCTGGGTTAGGGGCAAGCCGGGACAGAATGGGAGACTGGTATCGGCGTGGAGTGGTGCGTCTTTGGCGTCCCTGTTTACCTTCAGATAGTTGACAACTTTGCCAAGCTGCGCCTTCGAGGGAAGCTTGCCGACAAGGCGACCGTCCCGCTTGATGGCCTCACCGTCCTCCGTGTTGAAGGCTTGGATGTCGGAGCCGTTCGTGACGATTACGAAGAGAACGCCTTGTGACCTGCCGTATGCCAGGGCCTGGTCCCGGTCCTTGTTGGTCAGCTTCTTGCCCCTGCGCTTCGCCTCGATAAGGAACTGCGGATGTTGCTTCCCTGCCGCGACGAGGATGTCGATGTAGCCCTTGGTGTATCGATCCGTCTGCGCAGTCGCGGTCTCGAAATCGAGGGCAGTCTCGATCTCGTAGCCCCGTCGAACAAGGTACGGGATCACACGCTTGATGACCGTCTCCGTCTCCGTAAGCGTCGTCGCCATTTGGTCCTCTCGCTCTCGC
Source organism: Dermatobacter hominis (assembly GCF_020715685.1). Classification (GTDB taxonomy): domain Bacteria; phylum Actinomycetota; class Acidimicrobiia; order Acidimicrobiales; family Microtrichaceae; genus Dermatobacter; species Dermatobacter hominis. Next base: position 3,042,658 of record NZ_CP085840.1, on the reverse strand, counting down.
CTGACCGCGATCGCCGATCGTAGAGTGGCAAGGCGCCCGCACAGGGATCGGAGGGTCGGTCAAGGCCGGCGCCGGCGGCGCCGCCCGGAGGGCCTGGCCTTCAGGGACTCGGGCAGCTGGACCCACCATGGACTTCGGAGGCCGGCCAGCCCGGCTCCCACGAGCCCGTCCTCTGTGACTGAACACCGACGTTGCCCCCCGACCGACTCGACCACCCCTGCGGGAAGGCTCGGAACGACACAATTGACATTTCACCAGCGCAGATGCCGGTGTGGCGCAACTAGCCGATCTGCCAGTCGGTCCCCATGTCGCCAGCTTTTCGTTCCGATCCAATGGACTCCCCCGAGGGCAAGGGCAAGGCCCGTGCTGCGTGGGATGCGTACGCGAATTCGTGAACACACCAGCGGCACACCCCGTCCTAACCCGTACAACTCCCGTTTCAACGACTCTCGCGGACAAATGTGAGGCAAGTTCTAGGGGTGTGACGGGCTGGGGCGAGGACCAGCTTCACCGCAGCGCTGACGAGACGGCCCGTGGAAACAACTCCATCTGACCGAGCTCGAGCTGAGTTCGTGGCCGGATGAGTACAAGCACTTGGCTGCTGCCCGGCTCGCGCTCTGCCTCGACGTGGAGTTGCCCGTTGAGATGCCCCAGCCGCAACTCCTCGACGCCCTGGGCTGTACCCCTGACCCACGCCGCTTCAGCTACAAGGCTTCCGAGTCGGGCGTGTTCGGGAACGAACGGCTCGCCGGCTTTCCACCCGATCCGCAACGCACGCCCCTTGGTGGGATGGTCAGTCTCGCGGAGCGCTACGGCCACTGCTCCTGGGTGATGTGCGACGGCAGACATCGCTGCAGCCTGCAAGGACACGTCGTACTGGTCACGGATTAGGCGGAGTGAACCCGGCGTCCAAGGGAGCCCGGCTACCTCGGCGCTCGGAACCAGCAGCTCGCTCGCGAACCGATTGCAGAATAGCTCCTCGGAGTCCGTCCACTCGCACGTCCGATCGTGTGGAACCATCCGCCGATTGAAGAAGAAGCTGTGTCCCACCTCATGAGCCAGAGCGAATCGAAGCCTTCGCCGGGCGAGCGATCTCGTCCGCTCGGCTCCGTCGCGTACCACGACGTCGAACCCGGCGGTCGAACGGGGGACGAGGTAAGCGTCCCGCTCTCCTGTCCTTGAGGTCCTCACCACACGGAACAGCCCTGCCTCACAGACCTTCTTCAAGCTGACCGCATGAGGCCGTGAGCCGAACCCGCCGACAACAGCGCTACGCACCTCACACGCCAATGAGCGCGCCACGTCGATGTCGACCTCCCGTAGCGTCACCGCGGGCCAAGTCACATCGTGTCTACTCCCCCGCTCCCTCGCTGGGGAACAGAGAAGGTGACTCGTCGGGAGCCTCGTCGACCTCAGGATTCACAGCACCAAGGGCGAAGTGATCTGCGGACGCAGCCTCGGCGATCGCCAATGCCTGCTCGCGCAGGTTTGCGTACGTCCGATCGCCAGAGGATTCCGATTCAGTGGGCGCCTCTCCACGCCGGGTCAGAGCCGCTACCCGCCGCTGTCGCAGCGAATCAACAATATGTCGCTCCTCATCCTGGGGAAGTCTGTGACTCGTACCGATCGATGCTCCGATGGACGCTTCCGCATCCTCGTGCTGCGCCGCCTGGCCCTCCCACCGAAGGCCGCCCATCTCTTTGCTGAGTTCGGCAAGAATCGCCGAACAAAGCTCAGGATCCGCGGCGACGGATGACGAGGCGTACACGCTAACAGCCCAGAGCTCTCGATGGCTCTCACTAATCGCTTCGCCCTGTAGGCCATGACGGTCGTGAAGGCGGAGTGGCTGAATCGTTCGTCCGTCAGATGTGACCAGAACATCGGCTGGCTTGAGGCGCATCTTCGGGTGCGGAATCCAGAGCAGGAGGTGCCAACCCTCAGTCAGTCCAGCGAACCGGGCAACGCGTCGCTCGATCTCGCGCTTCTTGGCCGGGTTTCCAAAGGTATTGAAGAACTTCTCACGATCGAGACCAGCCGTCTGAGGGGCCTTGCCAATCAGCTTGAAGATGCTGCGATCCAGGACGCTGACGGTCAAGTCTCGGATCGCCTCCTGCCGGCTATTGGCTGGATCCTTGTATTCGGAGGCGATGTGCTCCAGCACGCCGTCGTCGCCCCGCTCAAGAAACAGATCCTCTAGGCGTCCGGCTACTCGGGCCCGAGCGGCATCGATCACTTCGGAGTCCTGAACGCTGTCTGTGACGGCGTCGATGTCACGTTCGAGGTCACGATCCTTGACTACGCCCGCCTCCCGCAGTTCCGCGATCAGCAGTTCATCGCTCCACATTGCGAGGAGCTTCCCGATCATCGCGTCTGCGCCGAGCTTGGTGTGGTGCACCAACACTCGTTCGGTTTCCTCATACCGGTACCGGAGATACTTGAAGAGCTCGGTAACAATGTCAGCGCGTTCACGATCCCCACGCGCGATTCGCATCACCATCCGCTCTGCACTCCAGCTGCCAGACGGTGCAACGTAGAAGCCATCAAGGAATCGATGGCCGAGGCTCGCCGGCAGTCCGGTCATGTAGTGGTCGCGCTGGAGGTAGTCGATCAGGTCAGCGCAGATCGTGTTGCCCACCACATCGCGGACGAACGGGTATCGCAACTCCGGCGGTCGGTCCGAGAACGGCGGCAACTCCTCGTAGGTGTCGTCGCTGAACGGGTCCGCCTTCGAGAGGATCAGGGGCTTCAGCGCGTCCAGGAGCCCGCCGGCGTCGATCGGTGCTCGGATGTCCTCGGGGAACTGGCTCCACAATCTGTCGAACCGTTCCTCATTCTCATCGTGAGGGGCGAGAAGCTCGAGGTCGTCCTCAAGGGTGTGGCCGAACGGAATGTGACACAGGTCGTGAAGGAGACCGCCAAGGCGACCCAGCACGATGGACTCGGCGAGCCGCTTCTCGTACGGGAAGTCGCGGTCGCCAGAAGCTGCCCATTCCTCGAATAGATCGCGGGTCGGGTGAGGTCCCGATCGCTGGGCCTCCACCACGTCGAGAATCCGCTGCGAGACGTGAAGAGCCCCCAGCGAGTGCGACAGCCTGCTGTGGGTCGCTCCCGGGTAGACGAGATTGGAGGTGCCCAGCTGGCGTACGCGACGCAGACGCTGCAATGGTTTGCTGTTGAGCAGAGCTACTTCGAGCCTCGACAGATGGATGTCGTGATGGATTGGATCCGTCACGACCTTGCCGGGGGCGAGCATCGCCTCATCGAGACCCCACGGCCTCTGTGCCCTGAGCTCGGCTGTCAGTCCCCATACGGTCATGGCTCGCCTCCGATCGCGCAGCCTAGCGCCGGACCAGGTGATCGATTCGTTCGATCGAGGTACGCGGGGTTCGGCGCCGACCGGCCAGGTTGGCCGGAACGTGACGTCGGCCTGCGCCGATCCGCAACACCGTGGGCTCGACCCTCGGCGGGATAGCAGACGTGCTGGGGTCACGATCTTGGAGCCCGGCGGAGCCCCGACGGCCGATCAGGTACCGGACCGCTCAGGCCCAGGGACAAAGCGCCGCGACGGCGAGAGGACGCGCGGCCCCCTCGCCAGTCGCGACAGAGTTACGAGGCGGCCGCCTTGAACTGCTGGGCCTTCGAGCCCACGACCCGCTTGACCGACTGCCAGGTGTGGTAGCGGTCGGCCATGAAGGCGGTCGTCAGGGCGGTCGGTCCGAGAGCCGTCTGGATCTCGTTTGCCATCCACTGGTTGCCGTTCTCAAGCTGCCGCACGCCGAGTACCGCTTCGATCATCTTCTGCAAGGTGTACTCGCGGCACTTGCCTTCGATGATGCGACGCAAGTCGTCATCACCATCGGGGTTCATCTCGGAGTCGATCTCGTCCACGAATCGCGTGAAGCCACGGAAGTCCTCGTTGAGTGCGAGGAGCCCTGCGCTCGAGGCGCTCTCACCGATGAGGGCAGCGGCGCGATCGGTCACGTCATGTCCACCGACGATCGCCTGCTCGTTGATCCATGCCTCCGACTTCCACTCCACGTTCAGGTTGAGTGGTGGGTTCTCGGCCGGCTCAGACTCGTCGCCGTTGTCATCGAGCAGCCCGAGCAGGGGGTCACGGCCCGGGCCCGTGGGGGGCCCGCCCGAAGGTGTCGAGGTGGACGTGCCCGTTCCGGTTGACCGGCCAATTCCTGCGCCCGGCGCTGATCCCGAAGCTCGGACGCTGCCGCCGGCTCGGCGGCGGTACTTCTGCGGCCGGAGGCGCTTGAGCATCTCGGCGATCCGCTTCATCACCTCGGCAGTCACGGTCTGGTCGCCCAGCGATTCCTCACGGGCCTCGGCGATGACGGCCTTCACGGCGTCCGGAAGCTGCTCCTTGAACTGTCGGGACCAGGTCATGAGCGCTTCGTCGTTCTCCATGACCTGGGTCTTGCTCTTCGCCAGCATGACGTGTGCGCGCGCGAAGTCCGAGTCGACCTCGTCGTAGCCACCCACCGGCTCGATGATCAGCGAGACCCTCGACTTGCCGAACACGATGCCGAAGCGAGCGAAGAGCGCATTCGACCCGATTCCCTCGCGCCAGTCGTGAAGCTCTCCCTGGTACATGACGGTGATCCGGCCTGGACCTGCGGTGCGGCTCGTCACGTCAGGCGCTCCCTTCACCCGGTCGACCGGGAAGCACCAGAAATGGACGCGGGCCGCTGGCACGTTGAGCAGGGGGTCTCCTGCGCAGTCGACGGTCCCGTGCGTCTCATACGGAAGGGTGTCGTGAGTGCGGAGCCAGTCCGAGGCATCGGTCCACACGGCACAGGTTCCACGGATCGCCGACGGCTTGAAGTACATGGTGTCGGGGTCCTTGGACCTCCCCGAGATCATGTCCTGGTTGACCGCTGACCCCGTAACAACGTTGGATCGGCCCTGGCCGACGGGCACGTCTGCCTTGATGTCGATGTTCGGGTCCAGGATTCCGTACCGGGTGTTGAGGTACTTCTCGACCCAGTTCGATGGCTGGCCGAGAAGCGTGTCTTCGACTCCTTCCTTGCCATGAAAGGTCACGACCGTCCCCGACCCAGCTTCGAGGATCTCAGATGGGAAGAGGCGCTCGGCGTGCCTCGAGATGTCGACGGTGCGCTCACCGTTGGCCCCGATGGGCAGGAAGTCGTAGCCGTTATGGGGGTCTCGCCCCAGCCGGCACATAGTCGCCTCGCCGTCGCGGAGGGTTCGGATCGACACGCCAGCGGGATGACGGGTCGGGCCGGAGATCTTGAGCCCCATGCCCTGGTTCCCGCCCTTGGCCTGGTTGTTGTTCGCGCCCGACACGGCGAGCGTCTTCGCGTACCTCTGCACCTCTTCGCGGGTCATTCCGTCGCCATTCCCCATGACGGACAGGCGCCAGACGGGGTCAATCCCCTGGGCGACCTCTGCGTCGATGGTCGTCCAGTCGACGCCGACGCGAATCCATGGCCGGTACGGATCCCCAGCGTCAAGCTTCTCAACAGCCCGACGGGTCACAGCCTCCATCTCGTTGTGGAAGGCCTCTCGGATCTCCTGGTGCGGAAGGAGCTCGGCCTCAAGCTTGTCCGCGACGAAGTCCGCGTTTTCGAAATCAAATGGCATGTCAATCTCCTGAAAGCGGTGGCACTGGTGCCACGGGTTCGTGGAGGCCGCTTCGCTTCGTCGCCGACATCCGCAGGTGACCGTCCAAGACGGAGAGCTACTTCAACCGACCGAGTCCGCTGCGTGACCAAGCGGAAGGGTACACGCCAACCGTGGTGAGTCGACTCACCTTCCCGGGCGCACGTCAGATCGACGAAAAGCTGGTGTCGTACTCGTTCGCCATCCGGGTGATCATGCCGTCGTAGTGGAAGGGCTCGCCGGGTTGCGGTGCCGGCGGGGCGGTCACGAGCTTGAACGGCGAGCCACCGTTCGCTCCGTCGATGACGACGACGCCCACGCCGTCGAAGCCGGTCTCACGGGTGTTCGAACGACGCGGCATCTCGACGAGCTTCTCCAGCGTGCGAACCAGCGACCGCGGCTGCGGCTCCTCGGTGAAGACCCGGTTGGCCGAAGTGAGATCGAACTTGTTCATGTCCGACGACGCGAACCGGGACGACGCGTTGATGATGGCGAAGCCGATCGCGAGCGCCTGGCGACTCGCGCCGTGTACGCAGAGGTGGGACGAGTTGAGTTCGTCGTACAGGCGAGGGAGCGCTCGGATGTGCGCTGTCATCGTGGCCTTGGCCTCGAGGGCGACGAGGACGGCACCTACTGGAGCGACCGGAAGCTCGGGTAGCGCGTCGAGCATCGCCCTCTGGGCCGACGTGAGCGGGATCGTGTATCGCTCGGCGAGTTGACCGAACGTCACCCGTCGGTCCGGCTCCCCGTCAGGTCGGGCGAGTACCAGGTCGAGATCCTTCTTCCGCCCGGTGCCGAAGTCCCGCATCGTGTGGTTGACGCCGAGGATGACCTTGCCGTCGGCCACGTGTCGCCGCAGGAGGGCCGACTTGGTGAGCAGGTCGAGACCGATTCCCCAACATGCGACCTTGGAGTGACGATCGCTGCGGGAGTGGTACTGCCAGCGATTCCCGTACTTGTCTTTGATGGTCGCGTCGCGCAGCGCTTCGACCAGGATCGCGGGCCCCTCCATCGCTCGGAGCGTAGGTGACCCGCGAATGAGCCCCGGGGACCCGCTCCGCCATCATCAGCGAACGACGGCCTCGATCCGGTCGGCCGCAACCGCTGCGTCCTCGTGTTCCCAGACACGAACGACAGACCATCCGGCTTGGGCGAGTCGGCGGTCCGTGTCGCGATCCCGGCGCACGTTGGCGTCGAGCTTCTCCCTCCACCACTCACTGTTCGCCTTCGGCGAGGTGGCATGAATCGGGCACCGGTGCCAGAAGCAGCCGTCCACATACACCGCAACATGCGCCTTGGTGAACACAAGGTCGGCGCGACGGCGGAGCCCAGGAATCGGCGCTGTGTCGACGCGGTACCGGAGACCGCGCCTCCACACCTCGCGGCGAACTGCCATCTCGGCTGCTGTGTCTCTCCGCGCCTGCCGTTGCATGCGAGCCCGGATCTCCGCTGACGAGGCGGGAGGGCGCGTCGGTCGTCGCTGCTCAGGCGACGGACAGCTCCTCCGCCATGTAGGCGGCGTGCTCGGCGACGTCGTCGATGAAGCCGTCTACGAATCGAAGGCTCCCGCGTTCGGTGCGGGACAGGAACCCCGCGGTCGCCCGGGCGGACAGCGGCTGGGCCGACTCGAGGTCGACGATCTCGTGGAGATGCGTGTACGGCTCGCGGGTCGGCCACAACGAGACGTCGACGGCCCACGCCTTGCCCTTTGCGCCGAACGCCGCGGTCGGCCAGCGATCACCGGAGCGCAGTGGCTGACCGTCGAGTATCGGATCGCCTGGGTTCCGAAGCCGACGGCCCACCCACGCGGAGACGCCCACGGTCACGGCGTTGCCGGTCAGCTTCCACCGGGGACCCTTGCGGCCCGGACCTTCGTCAGCTGGCTCCGTCCATCTGGCCGGGAAGCCCTGCATCTGTTCGGCCTCCTCGACCACCGGCAAGACGATTCGCTGACCCAACGGTGCGGACGGGTTCCAGATCGCGGGCTGCGATGGAATGCCGATTGTCGAGCCGCCCTTGAGAGTGGGAACGGCGTCTCGCGCCCACCCCAACCCTCGGAGACCCTCGGTCCAGTAGAAGCCGGACGTGTTGTCGGCGAACCACTCCGGGCCCGGTTCGCCCTCGTCATCAGCGAAGAGCACCGCTCGGGGATCGATCGTCCGAGATGCCAGGAAGATCACGCGCTGGCGGCGCTGGGGCACGCCAGTGAATCGCGAGTCGACGAGACGGTAGGCCCAGCGGTAGCCGAGCGCCTCCAGCTCGTCGACGAGGTAGTGCATGGCTGCGCCGCCGTCGAGGACCAGCATGTTCCTCACGTTCTCGAGCATCAGCATCGGAGCACGCGGGCGTCGGATCAGGCGGAAGACCTCGCCGACGAGCCCGGACGCACGCCCGTTGATGCCATCCATCCGGCCCGCCTGGGAAAGGTCGGTGCAGGGGAATCCCGCGGACACGAGGTCGACCTTGGGTAGCGAGCGAAGATCTCGGACGTCCTCCACCAGGGGCACGCCGGAGAACCGCGCCTCGAGCACGCGGTGGGCGGGGTCCCAGTACTCGCAGAGCAGTTCGGCCTCGCCACCGTGCAGGCCGAGGCCTCGCTCGATGCCCCCGATGCCGGCGAACAGCCCAGCGACGCTGAATCGTTCCCCGGTCATGGGCGCCAAACTACATCGTTGAAACTCGGAATCGTACGGACCTCGGGTGAGTGCGACGGGATCGAACAGACGTTCGTGAGCGTAGCTCGACTCGGGAGTCGGGTGCATGGTCGCTCCAGGGCTGGTGCGCCGATGTTGGCGCTGGCTTCTCCTGGGGCGGAACTCAAGCCGTCTCTGCCCGATGACCCGGACGGCCTCGTGCCCGGCAGCCTCGGGCGCGCCGAGGACTGAGCTGGCGACGAATCCTACGACCACGGCGTGACAGTCACAGCGACAAGACGGGGCAGCGCGCTTTACCGCTCTCGTCCTGACGTTCCGTTCCACGCTAACGCTGGCTCGGTTGGCGGCGTAGCAGGTGACCGCATAGTCCGGCTGGCCAGTGCAGGCAGCGGGCCGACCTCCTGTCCGGCTACGACCCCACGGCTGCGGCGCTAAGAGGTCGATCGACTAGAACGGCCAGAGCCAGAACTAGTGCCGCTGCAAGCACCGAGGCAAGAGCGGACTCTCCGCCTGGTCGAAGGAGGGCCTCGAACGAGCAGCGGTCTACGCCCTGAGTCAGCTCAACGATCCGGAACTGCAGGACGCCGTCCGCCGATACCGTGGCGGACCGCCGGCAGCCGGGTGCAGTCCGGCGCCGACGGAGTCGACGTTGCGTGTCCCGCGACGCCCCACGTCGTGGGCGCCGACTGTGGCCGGCGCACACACGTCCCACGGAAACAGATGCGGGCGTCGACGCACCCAAGATGGGGTCTCGCGTGTCGCAACTAATGGCAGCGCCGAGCAGCGAGGAGGTGACCTGCCGACACGCGTCACGTAGACGCGTAGTGCGCCACCTCCAGCCGATGGCCCAGGAACGCCCTTGCGATCACCATGAGCACCAGGCCGTAGCCGAGCGTCAGCAGGAGCGGCCAGAGGATCGGGCCGCCGGCCGGCGTGAGGCTCGACTCGATCAGCTGCTGTGGCCCGTAGAACGGCAGCACCTTCGCCACCGCGTGTCGGTTTCGACCGCCAGCTGCATGCCGACCACGCCGATCAGCACCAGCGTCCCCTCGAGCTCCTTCGGCACCACGGCGCCGACCGCCAGGCCGAACGGGATCGCCTGCACCGCCACCGCCGACACCCCCAACCACGCCAGCCAAGGTCGGTACGGGTGCGACACGGTCAGCATCAGCACACTGAACAACCCGGCGATCGCCAGACCGAGCGGCGCCAGAAATCCGAGCCGCCCGAGCAGCAGGTCCAGCGGCCGGTACCCGCCGAGCACCAGCCGCTGGTCGACCTCCTCCGACGACAGCAGCGAGAACAGCGTCGCCCCCGACACCCAGAACGCTACCGAGCAATCGGCGGCCGCCCGATGTCCTGTGCGAGGTTCCGTGACCGTCACCGTGACAGTGTTTCGAGCGCCTCGATCGCGCGGGAGCAGCTCTTCTCACGCTCCATGCGCACCGCCATCCCCCGGGCCTGGGCCCGCAGCGACGGGTCGGCGAGCGCGTCGTGGATCGCCACAGCGAACTTGTCGACCGACGAGCGCCGGGAGACCGACACACCGACGCCGTGGTGGACGACCCGCACCGCGTTGTCCGGCTGATCGCGGCTGATGGGAACGACCATGACGGGCACGCCGGCACCGAGCGAGCGCACCACGGTGCCGTGCCCGCCGTGGGTGATGACGAGGTCGACGTGCGGGAGCACGGCGCCGTGTGGAGCGGACTCGACCACGTGGACGTTCGACGGCACCCGCGCCAGGGGCCGGCCGCGCAGCCCCGGCCCCGTGGTCACCACTGCGTGGCAGTCGACCCGACCGAGGGCGTCCACGAGGTGCTGGAGCAGCTGCTCCTGCTGCATGTAGGTCGTGGACAGCGACAGCAGGATCGACGGGCGACCGTCGTCCTCCCACGGTGGCGACCAGTCTGCGCCGCACCGCTCGTCGGCCGGCACCGGCACGCCCCCGTACACGACCTGCGGATCCGGCAGCGCCGGCGTGAAGTCGAACGCCTCGCTGGTCAGCAGCAGGACCAGGTCCGCCCGACGGATGGCCGCCTCCAGCGACTTCACCGGCGGGAGCCCGAGCGACCGACGGGTGTCGTTGAGCGTGCCCGTCCCCATGAGCGCCTCGGTGAGCCGGTGCAGCGACTCGTCCCGGAGGTGGCCGATCGGGCCGCTCATCGGCCGGAGGCCGGTCCCGATCGGCGGTACGCCGACGGCGCGGAGCATGTTGACGTTCGGGGCCACCGCAGCCGTCGGCAGACCCGAGCGCTCCGCTCCCGCGAGCGCCCCGGTCAGGAGCGCGTCGACCACGAGGACGTCGGGGCGGTGGACGGCGATCGCATCGGTCAGGTCGGCAGCGTGCAGTTCGGCGGGGCCGAAGAACAGCCCGTCGCCGATCTGGCGGATCTGGGCCAGCGGGTTGCGCACCTCCCAGTCCCGGATCAGCGCCCGCTCGGTGTCCCGGGCGCGCGCCTGCGGGGCTCGCTGCCATTCGGTGAACCCGACGCCGGCGGCGATCGCCTGGTCCTCCACCGTGTCGTCCGCGAGGAAGACCACCTCGTGGCCACGGTCGACGAGCGCAGCGGCTAGGCCGAGCTCGGGCGGGATCGTGCCGCCCCCGTCCCACGCCGCGAACAGGAACCGGGTCATGACGCGACTGCCTCGCACAGCGCAGTCATCGCGGCGGTCGTGGCCTTCGCGCTGTGGCCCCGGTCGCGCCGCAGAAGCTTCCACGTGTAGACGTCGGTGCCGACCACCAGGAGGTCCTCCAGCTGCGTCCGTCGAGCTCCGGTGCGGAGGCGGAGCTGCGGAGCGAACGCCCATCGGACCCACTCCCGGTGGCCGCGCCGCCCCACGTCCAGCAGCGTGGCCAGCGCCGGGAATCGGTGCTCCTGCGCCAGCATGTGGAGCAGCTGGTCCCCGGCCTCCTCGTAGTCGTCCACGACCACGCCGACCGCCGCGCCGATGTCGCCCTGGTCGATCTGCCGCCGCTTGTCGACCCGTTCGACGTCGTCGTCGCCATGGGCGACCAGCGCCGCGAGCAGGGCGTCCTTGGTGCCGAAGTGCCGGATCACCGTGGACAGCGACACACCTGCCGTCGTGGCGACCCTGCGCATGGAGAGGGCGTCGAACTCCTCCGTGGAGATGATCTCGCCGGCCGCCTCCAGGATCTGGTGGCGGGTCCGTTCGACCTCGGGGGAGGTCGTGTCGCTGGGGGTCATGGGCACAGCGTATCCGCGATGACCTCGGATGTGAATACGGTGTATCCGCTTGACACGGATACGGTGTATCCCTCATTGTCGGATACACCGTATCCGTCCGGCGCCCCGCCGGGCCCGTCGAAGGAGGTCACCGATGTCCCCGCCCACCACCACCCGACCGATCCAGCGATCGCTCCTCTACCGGACCGGTCTCGGTTCGGCTCGCCACCCGTGGCGGACGATCGCTGCGTGGCTCGTCGCCGCCGTCGTCGTCCTCGTCGCCTCCGGTGTCGTCGGCGGCAGCCCGCAGGACGACTACACGATCCCCGGCGTCGACTCGCAGGTGGCCAACGACCTGCTCACCGAACGGTTCCCGGACCAGAGCGGGGCCACCGCCCGGATCGTGGTGCACCGGCCCGAGGGGATCACCTCGGACCGGCTGACGATCGCCTCGACAATCGGCCGCGTCGCAGCCCTCCCCCACGTGGTCGCCGTGAGCGACCCGTTCGACCCGGCCGCGCCGAGCGTGGACGCCGACGGCACCACTGCGGTGATCGGGGTCGCCTACGACGCGCCGGTCACCGACGTCGCACCCGATGACGCCCTTGCCGGGCTCGAGGAGGCCGCGCAGGTCGCCGAGCGCGAGGGCATCCAGGTCGAGTTCGGCGGCGAGGTCCCCGAGAACGCGTCGCCACCTTCGAGCAACAGCGAGATGATCGGACTGCTCGTCGCTGCCGTGGTGCTCTTCGTCGCCTTCGGCTCGCTCCTGGCGATGGGCCTCCCCATCCTGGTGGCGGTCGCCTCGCTCCTCGTCGGCATGGGCGGGATCATGCTGCTCGCCGGGGCCATGGACGTCTCCACGGTCACCCCGATGATCGCGGCGATGGTCGGCCTGGGTGTGGGCATCGACTACGCCCTGTTCGTGCTCACCCGGCACCGGGAGCGCCTGGTCGCCGGCGACGACGTGCGCACCGCCGCCGCCATCGCCACTGCCACCGCCGGCAAGGCGGTCGTCTTCGCCGGCGGCACCGTGGTCGTCGCCATCTGCGGCCTGTGGTTCGTCGACGTGCCCATCCTGGCCAGCATCGGCTTCGGCGCCGCGATCGTCGTCGCCGTGAGCGTCGCCGCCGCCGTCACCCTGCTGCCGGCGCTGCTGGCCCTGTCCGGCGACCGGCTCCGGACGACCCGGCATGAGCGGCGGCTCGAGCGGCGGGGTCGCGCCACCGGTCGCGCCCCGCTGGCGGCCCGATGGGCGGACCACGTGGGTCACCACCCGGTGCGCTACGCATCGCTCGGTCTCGTCGTGCTGCTGCTCCTGGCCGCGCCGGTTCTCGGGCTGCGGCTCGGGTGGGCCGACGCCGGCAACGAACCCACCTCGACCACCCAGCGGCGGGCCTACGACCTGACCGCGGAGGAGTTCGGCCCCGGTGCGAACGGCCCGATCGTCGTGGCGGTGGACCTCACCGGTGTCGCCGGCGACCGCTCCGCCGACGACGCGGTGCTCAGCCACCTCTCCGACGAGCTCGGGCGCACCGACGGCGTGGCGATGGTCCTGCCGCCGGAGCGCAACGCGGCGGGCGACACCGCCGTGGTGACCGTCGTGCCCACCACCGGCCCCGAGTCACCCCGGACGACCGAGCTCGTCGACCGTCTGCGCGACGACACGCTGCCCGCCGCCACGGAGGCCACCGGCGCGAGCGCCCACGTCACCGGTCCCACCGCGGTGCTCGTCGACCTGACAGAGCGGCTCTCGTCCCGGCTGCTCGTGTTCATCGGCGCCGTCGTGCTCATGTCGTTCGTGCTCCTCGTCGTGCTCTTCCACTCCCTGGTGGTCCCGCTCAAGGCGGCGATCATGAACCTGCTGTCGATCGGTGCTGCCTACGGTGTGCTGGTCGCGGTGTTCCAGTGGGGCTGGGGCGCTCGGCTGCTCGGGCTCGACGGCCCCGTGCCGGTGACGGCGTTCGTGCCCGTCATGGTCTTCGCCATCGTGTTCGGGCTGTCGATGGACTACGAGGTGTTCCTGCTCTCCCGCATCCGGGAGGAGTACGACCGGACGGGCGACCCGCACCGCAGCGTGGTCGACGGCCTGAGCGCCACCGCCCGGGTGATCACGTGCGCCGCGCTCGTGATGATCTCGGTCTTCGTCGCCTTCGCACTGTCGCCCAGCGTCACCGTGAAGATGATGGGCATCGGACTGGCGACCGCGGTGCTCGTGGACGCCACGATCATCCGCCTGGTGCTGGTGCCGTCGTCGATGGCCATCCTCGGCAGGGCCAACTGGTGGCTGCCGTCGTGGCTCGACCGCATCCTGCCGACGGTGACCCTCGAGCATCCCGACGAGGCGTCGGCCGACAACGGAGGAGCCGCCGAGACGGTCGACCCCGACGATCAGCCGATCACCGCCGGCGTGCACACCGAGCCGTCGACCACGGCACCCGCCCTGGTCGGCACCGGCAGCCGCGTCGCCAACGGCACCGAGGGGCGGTGGGACCGATGATCCCCGACCTGCAGCTGCCCGGCGCCGTCGTCGGCTTCATGGGCATGCACCTCGCCCTGCGCACCGAGGCCTCCGCAGTGGCGTGCGCCGTCGACCACGGCGACCTCGCCACCGCCGAACGGCGGGCCCGCCTGCTCGGCCGGGTCATCGCCCACCACCACGCCGCCGAGGACGAGCTGCTGTTCCCGATGCTCGAGGAACGGCGGCCCGGCTTCGACATGACCACATCGCTGCTCGAGCGCCAGCACGTGGAGCTCGACCGCCTGGTGAAGGCGGTCCCCGGATCGCTGCACCTCGCCGGCGAGCTCCGGGCCAGCCTCGAGGAGCACCTCAGGACCGAGGAGGAGCGTGCGCTGCCGGTCTGGCTCACCACCTTCTCCGAGGAGGATCACCGCCACTTCGAGCGGATGCTCCAACGGCACACCCCGCTCCGCGACATCGGGCTCCTCGTGTCGTGGCTCATCGACACCTCCCCGGAGGCGGCGCTCGACGTGGCCGCGGTCAAGATCCCGGCCCCGTTCCGCCTCCTCCACCAGCTGTGGTGGAGGAGGCGCTACGAGCAACGGTGGGGATCGCTCGGCTGCGCTGCGTGACCCGTGGACGGGCCCGACCTCCGTGCGACAGTTCCGCTGCCGCACGGGGGTCAGGAGCCCGGACCGGGCGACGTCAGCCCGGCTCTCGCTCGTGGTGGACGACCTCCAGGCGGTGACCCAAGAACGCTCTGGCGATCAGCATGAGCACCAGGCCGTAGCCGAGGGTCAGCAGCAGCGGCCACAGGATCGGCCCGCCGGCCGACGTGAGGCTCGACTCGATCACCTGCTGCGGCCCGTAGAACGGCAGCGCCTTGGCCACGGCGTTGTCGGGCTCGACCGCCAGCTGCATGCCGACCACGCCGATCAGCACCAGCGTTCCCTCGAGCTCCTTCGGCACCACCGCCCCGACCGCCAGGCCGAACGGGATCGCCTGCACCGCCACCGCCGACACCCCCAACCACGCCAGCCACGGCCGGTACGGGTGCGACACGGTCAGCATCAGCACGCTGAACAGCCCGGCGATCGCCAGGCCGAGCGGTGCCAGGAACCCGAGCCGCCCGAGCAGCAGGTCCAGGGGCCGGTACCCGCCGAGCACCAGCCGCTGGTCGACCTCCTCCGACGACAGCAGCGAGAACAGCGTCGCCCCCGACACCGAGAACGCCATGCCCACCCCGCCGGCCACCACCGCCCTCGAACCCGAGCCCATCGACGCCAGGTAGAAGCACAGCGGCAGCGCCACCAGCAGGCCGAGCGCGGCGTGCCGGCGCATCAGGTCCCGGCCGTGCATCTCGGCCATGATCCCGATGCGGCGGATCGCGTCCATCACCGGCTCCCCCGGCCGGCCGAACGCGACGGGTGCGCCGGCAGCTCCACCACCCGGTCGGCCCGCTCCAGCTCCGCCAGCATGTGCGTCACCACGACGACGGCCTTGCCCTGCTCGCGCCAGACCGCGCAGTGATCCCAGAAGTTCACGTACGTCCCCCGGTCGAAGCCCTGGTACGGCTCGTCGAGCAGCAGCACCGTCGGATCGGCAAGCAGCGCCAGCGCCAGGTTCAGCTTCTGACGGGTCCCGCCCGACAGGTCACGGGTGACCGTCCGCTCGTGCAGCGGGTAGTCGAACTCCTCCAGGATCGCCCGCCCCCGCTCCAGCGACTCGGTCCGTCCGATGCCCGCACCCCGACCGAACATCACCAGGTGGTCCTCGGCGGTCAGCAGCTCGAACAGCCCCGGGATCTGCGGGCAGTAGCCGATGCGCCCGTCGACCGACACGGTGCCGGCTTCGGCCCGCTCGAGCCCGGCGCAGATGCGCATCAGCGTCGACTTGCCCGCGCCGTTCTCTCCCGTGAGCGCCACCACCTCGCCCCGGGCCACGGTCAGGTCGACGCCGTCGAGGATCGTGGTCCGGCCGAAGCGCTTGCACACGCCGGAGACCACGAGCGCTCCCACCGGAACATCGTCCTCCTCGATCTCGGGCAGCACCAGCGCGACGAGCGGTGACGAGCCGGGGGCCGCTGCGCTCCCGATCGATGCGCATGCCGTCGAGGTCGGGCCAAGCTGGCGTCCGATGGACGAACCCGCCCACACCACGGTCACCGGCCTCGACGTCGTCCGCTTCGGCACCGAGCTCGCGCTGCTCGCAGGAGCGGCGGTGGCGGGCTGGTCCATCGCATGGCCGCTCGTGTTCGTCGGTCCGGTGCTGGTCGCCGTCGTGTGGGGGCTGTGGATCGCGCCGAAGGCCTCGCACCAGCTGCCGGATCCGGCGCGGCTGGTCGTCGAGATCATCCTCTTCCTGGCCGTCGGCGGTGCGTTGGTCGCCGTCGGCCACCCGTGGTTCGGCGGCCTCCTCGCGCTCGTCGGCGTCGCGGTCGCGCTGCTCGAGCGCCGGACCTGACCGCCGCCCGGGTCCGATCGAGCGTCAGGCCTGGAGGCCGGGCCAGCGCTCCTCGCCGCCCTCGGGCAGCGTCGACAGCAGCCACCGCAGCAGCGGTCGGGTGGACGGCCAGTCCTCGGTCTCCTCGTCGATCGTCGTCGACTCCCACCGCTGCGCCGCCGCCTCGAGGAACGCTCGAGCATCGGCGAGGTCCACCTCGACCAGCTCCATCGGGGCCTGCGCCTCGGTCGCGACAGGGAGCGCGGTCACGTCCGCCGGAGCGAGGATGGCGTCCTGCACCACGGGCTCGGGCCGGCGGGCGACGTTCACGATGAACGTCATCTCCTGACCGGTCGGCCACCGGGTCAACACGAAGACGTCGGTCTCATCGGTCGACTCCGGATGGAGCCTCACGCCGGTCACCTCGACCTCGCCGATCGACGAGATCCAGGCCGGCAGGCCCGGCGTGCTGCGCCGGGCGAGCTCGGCCGTGATCCCCCAGCCGTACTCCTCCGGGGCCAGCGGTCGCAGCGCGTACAGGAGCGCCGTCGTCTCCGGCCGCACCGACCCGGACAGCTCGTCGACGACGGACGCCCACGTGAAAGATGCGTCCTCCCCCGGGATCTCGCCGTCACCGACCGCCGCCACCACCGACGAGGTCAGCACGAGGAGCTCGGCCGGGTGCCCGCTCGCGATCGCGTCGCCGGCCGCCGCGATCAACCCCTGGATGCCGTCGGCGAGCTCGCCGTCGTCGGACGCCTCCTGCCACTCGTCGGACAGCGGCGCGTCGTTGTAGGTGCCGTACGGCACCGACGGCGGTGGCACGCCCGCCGACGAACGCGGAGCGGCACCGTCCTTCTTGGGCGTGACGCGGCCGCCCTTGCGCTGCTTCGGTCGGCTCATGCCCCGGACGCTACGACAGGCGCGACGCCCGCCGGCCCACGCCCGACCGACCTATCGGTACGGCTCCCACCGGAAGCGGCGCAGCGACACGATCACGCCGGCGATGCCCCAGGCCAGCATCACCGCCAGGTCGCTGAAGCGGACCCCGGTCCCCGTCACGAACGGGTCGAACACCGCCACCATCGACGTGATCAGGTGCCGCACCGGGAAGATCGCCGCGAGCCGTCCGAGGAACGAGTCCGACGCCACCTCGCCGAAGGTGCCGGAGATGAACAGCAGCGGGAAGAGGATGAAGTTGATGATCGCCGGCGCCGCGTCCTCGTTCGGCACGAACGTCGAGACCGCGACGCCCAACGCGCTGAAGCAGAACGCACCGGTCACCGTCACCGCCAGGAGCGCCAGGTACCGACCGGGCCACGTCACCCCGTAGAAGAGCAGCCCGAGCGCGATCACCAGCCCGGTCAGGATGACGGCGACCACCAGCACGTTGCCGAACACGCCGCCCAGGTAGAGCCCCGGCGACAGCGGCGTGCCCCGCATCCGCTTGAGCAGCCCCCGCTCGCGCCGGTTGCAGATCGTGAACGCGAGGTTCGTGTAGCAGGCCGAGATCAACCCGAACGAGACGATCGCCGGCACGTAGTACTGCGCGAACCGCACGTCGCCGCCGCTGAGCGACACCCGGCTGTTGCCGTTGAGCGCCACGAAGATCACGAGGAACAGCAGCGGGAACGCGAACGTGAACGCCGCCGCGGCGGGGTTGCGCCAGTAGGACCGCTGCTCCCAGCCGACCTGGCGACCGAGCGTCGTCAGCGGCGCCGTCACCGTGCGTCCTCCGGCTCGCTCGCGGTCAGGGCGAGGTAGACGTCCTCGAGCGACGGCCGGGCCACCGTCAGCCCCTCGAGCTCGAACGGGTCGGGTCGGTCCTGCGCCCACGAGGTCAGGAGGTGCAGCACCTCGGTCGGCTCGGAGGTCGTGAGCCCGACCATGCCGTCCGACGTCGACTCGACCGCCACCGGCAGGTCGGCCGGTCCGACGCCGGGAGGGAGCCGGAACTCGACGGTCACGTCGGCCTCGGCCCGGCCACCGATCGACTGCGGCGTCCCCTCGGCCACGATGCGACCGCCGGCGATCACCACCACGCGATCGGCGAGCGCCTGCGCCTCGTCCATGTAGTGAGTGGTCAGCAGCACGGTCTTGCCGAGCTCGCCGAGGTTCCGCACGATCTCCCACGCCTGGCGCCGCGCCGTGGGGTCGAACCCGGTCGTCGGCTCGTCGAGGAACAGCAGCTCGGGGTCGCCGATCAGGCCGAGCGCCACGTCGAGCCGCCGCTGCTGGCCGCCCGACAGCCGCTTGACCCGTTCATCGGCCTTCTCGTCGAGCCCGACCAGCGAGATCACCTCGTCCACGTCCCGCGGGTGCCGGTAGTACTCGGCGTGCTTGCGCAGCACCTCCGACACGGTGAGGAACGGGTCGACGCCGCACTCCTGCAGCACGATCCCGATCCGCCCCCGCAGCTCGGTGCCGCCGTGGGCCGGGTCCAGACCGAGCACGGCCACGCTGCCACTGTCGCGCGTGCGGTAGCCCTCGAGGATCTCGACCGTCGTGGTCTTGCCGGCCCCGTTCGGGCCGAGCACCGCGAGGATCTCACCCTCCTCGACCGAGAAGCTCAGCCCTCTCACGGCCTCGACGTCGCCGTACGACTTCTGGAGGTCCTCGACCTCGATCACCGACATCGGACCCGATCACCTCCGCTCCGACGGATGCCCCGCTCTGCCGGAGCCGGCGACGACCCTACGCCCGAGCCCTCCGGCCCACGCAGCGCCTTTGCCGCCCTCGACCCGCGACCGGTCGCCGGCGATCCGGTTCGATCCGTCGGGCCTTCTCGTGTGAGGAGCGCCCGCCGCGGGCCGATCTCGCACACGAACGCCCCGGCCCGGCGGCCGAGCGAGACCCCGACGACGTCAGGCCTACACCGGCAGCGGTTGCGGCAGCGCCACGTCGGCGACCACGGGGAGGTGGTCCGAGCCGTCGGAGGTCAGCACCGCCGCGGTCCGGGCGACCAGGCCGTCGGAGCTCATCACGTAGTCGATGCGCTTGAACGGCAGGACGCTCGAGAACGTGTAGCCGGGACCGAACCCGCCGGTCGTCCACGCGTCGGACAGGGTGTCGACCAGGTGCTCGATCTCCGGGCTGCCCGGCTCGGCGTTGAGGTCGCCGAGCAGCACGACGTTGCCGCCGGTCGCATCGAGCTCGGCGGTGATGGCGTTCACCTGCGCCAGCCGTTCGGTCGGCGAGTCGTGCTGCAGGTGCGTCACGAACACGGTGACGTCGGTGCCCTCGACGGTCACCGACGCGTGGAGCAGGCCGCGCTGCTCGCTCGTCGGCGCCCTCGGCAGCAGCGTGTTGCCGCTCGCCGTCAGCGGGAGGCGGCTCAGGATGGCGGTGCCGTACTGCCGACGCGGCTGCCCCACGACGAGCGGGTCGAGGTCGATGTTGGCCCCGAACACGAGGTCCATCTCGAGCGCCTCGGCCAGGTAGGTCGCCTGGTCGACGAAGCTGCTGCGCTCGGCGAAGTGCCGGTCGACCTCCTGCAGGCCGATCACGTCGGCGTCGGCCGCCCGGATGGTCGCGGCGATCCGGTCCAGGCTGACGATGCCGTCCGGACCCTCGCCGTGGTGGATGTTGAAGGTCATCACCCGCAGCTCGGGACCGGTCGCCGGTGGCGGCGGCGGGGCCGCGCAGGACGCGGCGATGACCACGAGGACGACCAGCACCACCCAGCGGACTGCACGCACCGGACACCTCCCCACATGGCCACTCCGGACGTCACCAGTGTGGCGGAGCGGTCGCGGGAGAGCCACCGGCCACTGCGGACCCGGGTGCGGGAGCAGACTGCGGGCCGTGACCCTCCCCACCTCCACGCCGTCCGCCCAGGGCATCAACCCGGCCCGCCTCGTCGCGTTCCTCGACGCGATCGAGGCCGACCCCGTCATCGAGCCGCACGGCCTGATCATCCACCGCCACGGCCACCGGGTCCTCGAGGCGTACTGGGCCCCCCATCGCGCCGAGCAGATCCGCCTCTGCTACTCCCTCAGCAAGTCGTTCACCGGCGCCGCCCTGGGCCTCGCCGTCGGCGACGGCCTGCTGTCGCTCGACGACCTCGTGGTCGACCACCTTCCGGAGAAGGCCGACGGCGTGGACGACCGGACCGCACGGATGGCGATCCGCCACATCGCGTCGATGGCGTCGGGCCACCAGGACGAGACCCTGCTCGACGCCCTGGTGGCGGACCCGCACGACCTGGTCCGGGCGTTCCTCCACCTCCCGCCCCAGCACGAGCCCGGGACGTGGTTCGCCTACAACCAGACGCCGGTGCTCGCCCTCGCCACGATCGTCCAGCGGCTCACCGGCGAGCGGCTCGTCGACCAGCTGCGCCGACGGGTCCTCGACCCCATCGGCGTCGGCGACCTCCGCTGGTACCAGTACCAGCCCGGCATCGACCTCGGCTTCTCCGGGGTCTTCACCGACCTCGACGCCATCGCCCGCTTCGCCCAGCTGCACCTCGACGGCGGCATCTGGGAGGGCCGGCAGGTGCTGCCGTCCGGATGGGTCGAGGAGGCGTCGTCGGTGCAGATCGAGAACCGGCACCGGCCCGAGCCCGACTGGAGCCAGGGCTACGGGTTCCAGCTGTGGCGGAACCAGCACGGCTACCGGGGCGACGGCGCGTACGGCCAGTACATGGTCGTGCTGCCGGAGCAGGACGCCGTCGTCGCCTTTTTCTCCCACACCGAGCCGATGCAGACGTTCATGGACCTGATGTGGGAGCACCTGCTCCCCGCGCTCGACGCGGGGAGCGAGCCCGACCCGAGCGGCGACCAGGCGGTCATCGACCGCACCACCGGCCTGCGGATCCGCACCGCGGCCGACCGGACCGGCTCGCCGCTCGCCCCCACCGGCGCGACGCCCGGCCGGTTCGTCCGGGTCGAGGACGGCACCGCGAGCCACTTCAGCATCACCGAGGTGGAGGTCGGCGACGGCCACGTCTCGATCCACGAGGGCGAGACTTCGATCCGGGTCCCGCTCACCTCGTCGTGGACCGACGTGCCCGACCACCCGATCGCCACCAGCGCCGCGACCGACGACGCCGGACGGCTCGTCGTGGACCTCGTGATGCTGGCGTCGCCCCACCGCCTGGAGCTCACGACCGACCCGGCGACGTCGACGTTCGCGGCGACCTGGCCGATCTTCCCGCTGTTCGGGATGGGCCTCGACCACGTCCTGTCGCGCATGCGGCCGCCCGAGGGCTGAGGGCGCCAGGCCACTTCCGTCGGCACACGCGATCACCGAGCGCACAACTGAAACAGGTTCCGATTTCTTGCATGCGCCGGAGTGGCGTGGGGTATCTGAACGCTCGGTCGGGGGAGACCGACGGCACAGGGGGGAAACCCAGATGCAAGCAGTTCAGGACGGCTCACCCGGGCGATCGAAGGTGGGTCGGAGCAAGAAGCGGTGGCTCCGTGGCCCCGCCCTCGCCCTCGTCGCGTCCGCCGCACTCCTCACGGGCGCATGCGCCGCACCGTCGGCGCCGGCGGGCCCCGGCGGCATCGACGTCAACTTCGGGCCGCTGACGATCCCGCTCCCGCCGATCGAGGTCCGCCCGCCGGCGACCAACATCCCGCTCGGCATCTGCAACATCGGCTACCAGCCGCCCGGCTTCCGCATCGTCGGGGCCACCGTGACGATCCCGGGCATCCGGGTCGACCCGAACAACCCGATCATCACCGTCCCCAACGTGGTGGTGACGATCCCGCAGCTGCGGATCCCCCTGTCGACCGTGACGCTGTCGTGCCTGGGGCTCACCGTGCCGGTCCAGGTCGACGTCATCGTGCCGTCAACGGTCTTCCTCAAGGCCGTGACGCTGAACCTCACCGCACGGACCATCACGATCCAGGACCCGACGTTCCAGCTGAACGGCGTCGGGCTGGGGGTGCTCGGTCTGCCGACCGGCGACCTGATCCTCCCGCTGCCGCCGATCGTGAACATCCCGCTGCCGACCACAGCCATCGGCTTCTGACGCACACCAGCGACGGGGGCGGTGCGCCGGATCATCCGGTGCGCCGCCCCCGTGGCGCGTCTCGGGCCGTCTCAGTCGGGGGCCCACCCGACGACGGAGTTGTCCGACCACATCGGTAGGTTCGGAGGTCCATGGAGGGGAACGGTCGCTTCGAACTGAACAGCGCCACGGCGCTCGCGGCCTACGACGACGCGTCCATCCAGCGAGGCGTCCGCTACGCCGCCGAGGGCCGCGTCACCCTCCTCGACCTGGAGGAGGGCTGGGCCGTCGCCGACGTCCAGGGCACCCGGACCCGGCCCTACCTGACCGAGATCACCTGGCGTGACGGCCCTCGCGGCCTCCTCGTCACCGACGTCTGCGACTGCCCGCTCGGCGGCGGTTGCAAGCACGCCGTGGCGGTGCTGCTCGCCGTCATGCGCCAGCAGGCGCTGTCGGCCAGCGCCCAGGCCCAGGGCCGGGGCAACCTGGGCCGGCTCGCTCCCGACTGGCGGCTCGCGCTCGCCGGGATCGAGGCCGAGCCGGGTGGCCAGGTCCCCCTCGCGCTCGAGTTCGGCACGCACGTCGTGCACGACCACCGCAACGGCGTCCCGGTCCTCCAGGTCGTCGTCCAGCCCATGCGGATGGGCGCCAAGGGACGCTGGATCAAGAGCGGCGCCACATGGAACGACATCGTCGCCGGCTACGACCAACCCGTCCGCGACGTCGTGCCCGAGCACCTGACCGCCATCCGGACCCTGGCCGCGGCGAACTCCGACCTCGGGTGGGCCCGGCGGGGCGGCGCGCAACCGCTCGACCGGTTCGGGCCGACGGTCTGGGCCGCGCTGCGGCGGGTGGTCGACGCCGGCGTGCAGCTGATCACCGACCACCCCGGCGGCGTCGTCACGCTGGCCGCCGTCCCCGCCGAGGCGCAGGTCGACCTCCGCATGGCCGGCGACGGGGGCATCACGCTGACCGCGTCGCTCACCCACGAGGGCCGACCGATCGCCGGGGCTCCCGGCAAGACCGTCCTGATCGGCCGACCGCCGACGGGCGTGGTCGTCACCGACGGCTCCGACATCGGCCTCATCCCGCTGGCCAAGCCGGTCCACCACACGATCGTCCCGCTGATCGAGGGGCGGGCCCTGCACGTCCCCGAGGACGACGTCGACGAGCTGTTCGACGTCTACCAACCCCGCCTGTCGCAGATGGCGACCGTCGGCTCGTCCGACGGCTCGGTCACGATCGAACCGAGCGAGCTCGAGGGGATCGTCGCCGTCATCCGTCACGAGAGCGTCGACGAGGCCTCGCTCAAGTGGGTGGCCCGCTACCGCCGGGGCGTCCGCCGCACCGACCACCCGCTGCTCTCGCCGCTCGGCGTCGGTCGTGACCGCGCCGCCGAGCGGGAGCTGATGGACAAGCTCGAGCTGCCCACCGACCTGCTCGATCGCTTGACCGACGTCGTCGGACGTCCCGCCGACCTCAAGGCCGGCGGCGTCGACACCGTGATCCTCTTCGCGCAGGTCGTGCCGTGGCTCCTCGAGCGGGGTCAGGTCGCGGTCGAGGTCTCGGGCGACGCGCCCACGCTGCGCGAGGCCACCGAGGACCCGCTCATCGAGCTGCACGTCGACGACCCGGCCGAGGAGGGCAACGACTGGTTCGATCTGTCCGTGCGGGTCACCGTCGGCGACGAGCCCGTCGAGTTCTCACGCCTCTTCACCGCGCTCAGCCGCGACGAGCCGTTCCTCGTGCTCGACAGCGGCACGTGGATCGACCTCGACCGGCCCGAGCTCGACCGCCTCCGCGAGCTGATCGACGAGGCCCGGTCCCTGGTCGACGCCGACGGCGACGGGCCGGTGCGCATCAACCCGTACCAGACGAGCTGGTGGGACGAGCTGACGACCTTCGGCGTCGTCGCGTCGCAGTCGGTGCGGTGGAAGGACCGCGTCGCCCGCCTCCAGGACCTCGAGGCGCCCACCCCGGTGCCCACGCCGCCGGGCCTCTCCGCCACCCTCCGGCACTACCAGCAGGAGGGCCTCGACTGGCTGGCGTTCCTGCACGCCAACGGGCTCGGCGGGATCCTCGCCGACGACATGGGGCTCGGGAAGACCGTCCAGACCCTGGCGCTCTTCCTGCACGTGCTCGAGTCGGATCCCGACGCCCGGTTCCTGGTCGTGGCCCCCACGAGCGTGGTCGAGAACTGGCACCGGGAGGCCGACCGGTTCGCGCCCGGCGTCGCGGTCCACGTGGTGAAGCAGACGCACGCGAAGCGCGGCATCTCGCTGGCCGAGGCCGCTCGCGACGCCCGCGTCGTCGTCACGTCGTACGCGCTGTTCCGCCTCGACTTCGACGAGTACGCCGCCGTCGACTGGGACGTCCTCGTCCTCGACGAGGCGCAGTTCGTCAAGAACCACCAGTCCAAGGCGTACCAGTGCGCCCGCCGGCTCGACGCCCACATGAAGCTGGCCATCACCGGCACGCCGATCGAGAACAGCCTGATGGACCTGTGGTCGCTGCTGTCGATCACCGCGCCGGGCCTGTACCCCGACCCCAAGCGGTTCTCCGAGGTGTGGCGCAAGCCCATCGAGAGCGGGCGGGCGCCCCAACGGCTGGCCACGCTCCGCAAGCGCGTGGCGCCGTTGATGCGCCGGCGGACCAAGGACGAGGTGCTCACCGAGCTGCCGCCCAAGACCGAGCAGACCGTCGAGATCGAGCTCGGCCCGCGCCACCAGCGCATCTACCAGGCCCAGCTGCAGCGACAGCGCCAGAAGGTGCTCGGCCTCGTCGACGACGTGCAGAAGCACCGGTTCGAGATCCTGAAGTCGCTCACGATCCTGCGGCAGCTGAGCCTCGACCCGGTGCTGGTCGACGAGGCCGACAGCGACGTCGGCTCGGCCAAGATCGACCGGCTGATGGACGACCTGTCGATGGTCGTCGCCGAGGGCCACAAGGCGCTGGTGTTCAGCCAGTTCACCCGGTACCTGCGGCTGGTCCGGGCCCGCCTCGACGAGGCCGGGATCGCCCACGCCTACCTCGACGGCCGCACCCGCGATCGGGAGAAGCCGATCTCGTCGTTCAAGGACGGCGACGTCGACGTGTTCGTCATCAGCCTCAAGGCCGGCGGCTTCGGGCTGAACCTGACCGAGGCCGACTACTGCTTCGTCCTCGACCCGTGGTGGAACCCGGCGACCGAGACGCAGGCCGTCGACCGGGCGCACCGGATCGGCCAGCGCAACGCGGTGATGGTCTACCGGTACGTCTCGGCCGGGACCATCGAGGAGAAGGTCATGGAGCTGAAGGCCAAGAAGGCCGCGATCTTCTCGAGCGTGATGGAGGGCGACGACGCCCTGTCGGGCGCACTGGACGCCGACGACATCCGCGCCCTCTTCGACGGCGACTGAGCGGACCGGGCTCGGCCCGTCCGGCGCGTCGCGCTGGGCCGGCCGGCGAACGGGTCGAACTCGTGCGGATCCGGCCCGTCGTGGGCCGATCTCGCACACGAACGCCGAGACGGCTCGAACGCGTGCGGATCCGGCCCGTCGCCGTCGCGCCGGGCACGGACATCGGCCACGGTTCTCACCCTGCCCTCACCCCGCGCCCCTACCGTCGGGGAGGTGTCGCGCCGGATCGCCACGCTCGCGTCGCTCGTCGCCCTGGTCGCGATCGGGACGGTCGCCTGCTCGTCCGACCGCGACAGCCGGGACGATGACAGGGACAGCTCCACCGTCGCTCGGCCCGAGCCCCGGCGGGTTGCCGGCGGGCCGGACGGTTGCGTCGGCACGCTGGACGGACCGGCGACGAACGCGTACGCCGCGGTCGACGGCGTCGCACCCGACCGGCTCAGCCTCGACGTCTACCGCCGACCGGAGGCCACCGGCTGCCCCGCGATCGTCTGGGTCCACGGCGGCGGCTGGCGGACCGGTGACAAGCAGGGGGCCGGGATCGACACGAAGGTCGACTGGGCCGGGTCGCTCGGCGCCGCACTCGTGTCGGTCAACTAC
The DNA here is from genome assembly GCF_020715685.1 of Dermatobacter hominis. GTDB lineage: Bacteria > Actinomycetota > Acidimicrobiia > Acidimicrobiales > Microtrichaceae > Dermatobacter > Dermatobacter hominis. Next base: position 3,016,331 of record NZ_CP085840.1, on the reverse strand, counting down.
CGCCTGGTCGGTCCGGACCCCGTCGCCTGGCCCGACTTCGGCCTCGACGTCGCCACGGCGCTCGACTGGGTGCTCGACCACGCCGGCGAGCTCGGCATCGACCCGAGCCGGATCGTGCTGGTCGGCCATTCCGCCGGAGCCCACCTCGTCTCGATCGTCGCCACGAACCCCGACCTCCTCGGCGCGACCGGCCGCTCGCCCCGTGACGTGCGGTGCGTCGTCTCGCTCGACACCGCCAGCTACGACATGCGGACGAAGATGGCGGACACGCCGACGCTCGTCATCCCGGCGTTCGGCGACGACCCGGCGACGCTGACCGAGGCGTCGCCCACCACCCAGGTGGAGCGGGTCGGCGCCGACGTGCCCGACGTCCTCATCGTCGAACGCGGCACGCCGGCCCGTCGTGAGCTGGCAGACGAGTTCGCCTCGGCCCTCGAGGGGGTCGGGTCGCGCACCGCGATCGTCGACGCCCGGGGGTACAGCCATGCCGACGTCAACCGCAGGCTCGGCGAGGACGGCGAGACCACGATCACTCCGCCGGTCACCTCGTTCCTCCAGGGCTGCTTCGCATGAGGGGCGACCATCCTCGGGCAGGGGCGTCCGGCCCTTCCGTCGTGTCGACGGACGACCGATGATCTGCCGGCTCGGATGCGGTCAGAAGGACATGACCATGACGACCCGAGTCATCAGCGTGTCCATCCCGGTGTCCGACCAGGACGCGGCGCTCGCCTTCTACACCGAGGTCCTCGGCTGCGAGGTCCGCATGGACGCCGAGATCTGGCCCGGCGCCCGGATGATCGAGGTCGTGCCGCCCGGGTCCGACGTCGGGCTCGTGCTACTGCCACCCGACAGCGAGATCCCGGTCGCCGTCCGGCTGGCGACGACCGACGCCCAGGTCGCCCACGATCGACTGCGTGAGGCGGACGCGACGCTGCACAACGACGAGGTGCTGCACATGGAGGGCGCGCCGCCGATGTTCGCCTTCACCGATCCCTTCGGGAACGAGCTCGTCTACATGGAGGAGTAGGCGAGGCGGCCAGGGCCGCCTAGGGCTCCTCGTCGAGAGCCTCGTCGACGATCTCCTCGAGCTCGTCCTCACGCTCCTCGCGGTCGAGCTCCTCGACGAGCGGGTCGGGCGTCTCACGACGGACGCGCTCCTCGAGGGGCTCGTCGAACTCCTCCTCGGCCGCGGTGATCCCGTACTCGTGCACGCCCATGGCCCGCATCGGCGGATCGTTCAGGTCGTGGGCAGGGTCGTCGTCGAACTCGGGGGCGTCGTCGGAGACCCGGATCTCATCCTCGTCCAGCGCCTCTGCCTGGTCCTGCTCATCGCTCATGGCGCATCTCTACCCCTCGTCGAGCCCGTCACGCCGCCTGGAGCTCAGCAGCCCCGAACGGCACCGAGAAGCGGTCGCACCAGATGACCACCGATCGGAACTCCGACGGATCGAGGTCGTCGGGAAGGGCGTAGGACTGCGTGCCGATGTTGCCCTTGAGGCCGCCGACCTTGACGGCCCCCCGCAGGAAGTCGGCGTCGTCGGACGGCTCGGCCGGCGAGAGGTAGACGTGCAGATCGGGACCGTTGTCGCCCCGCAGCTCGTCGAACGCGAGCACCGGCCCGTCGTCGGTGCGCACGATCGCCACGTCGCCGGAGGTCGAGTGCCGCAGGCTCTCCCACTCGCCGCGCGCCAGGACGATCGCCGCCCCCGGGCCCGTCGGTGCGGTGCCGGTGTCCGTCGACTGCAACGCTGCCGCGACGTCGGGGGCGAGCGGTTCGTCCACGACCCGGTCGATGAACAGCAAGTCGGGCCGGAACTGCAGGAACGCGAACACACCGAGACCGAGCAGCACGATGCCGCCGGCGATGAGCCATGTCCTCGGTCTGATACGTCGCACGGCCGCACCTCCTTCCCCCCGTCGCACGAGGCGGCGGCCACGAGACGGAGCGTACCGATGGGTCGCCGACCGGCGACATCGACCCTGGACCCTGTCGCGGCGCGCCGCGACACTGGACCGATGGGCGAGGACGGGAGCAGCGAGGCCGAGACCAACCGCCAGCTGGTCCTCGACGCGTTCGAGCGGTGGACCGAGGGCTCGGCCCCGATCAGCGACCTGTTCGCCGACGACATGCGCTGGCGGGTCGAGGGCAACTCCATGGCGGCGAGGGAGTACGCCGACAAGGCGACGTTCCTCGGGGAGCTGCTCGGCCCGTTCGGCGAGCGCTTCGCCCACGGCGAGCGGTTCCGGCCGGTCGTGATCCGCCACGTCCTCGCCGACGCCGACACGGTCGCGGTCATCTGGGACGGGACCGGCGTGGCCAACGACGGCGTCCGCTACGACAACAGCTACGCCTGGATCCTCCAGATGCGGGACGGCGCGGTCGTCGACGCCACGGCCTTCTTCGACAGCATCGCCTTCGACCGGCTCTGGACCCGACTCGCCCCCTGACCGACCGGTGCCCGACCTGACGAGTCGTCGCTCGAGGACGGGCAGGTCGCCTGCGCCTACCGGCATCCCCGCTGAGCCCCGACCCACGGTCCGTCGCGGAGGTTCCCGTTGCTGCGCACCCGGACGCGGAAGGGGGCGGGCCGGAGCCCGCCCCCTTCCGCGTCACATCGGGTACGACCGCGTCAGCTGATCGCGATCGTGGCCAGGACCGGGTTGGTCTGGGCGTAGCAGCTGGAGTCCGTGGTGATGGAGCCCAGCAGCGGCACGTTGTTGACCCGGGTCTGGAAGGTCAGGCCGGGGTCGCTGTAGGACGTGCCGGCGTACTTGAGGTCGAGCGTCGAGCCCGACGCACCCGTGGCCTGGAAGGTCGCGGTGACCTTCGGGAAGTTCGCCGTCGTCCCGCCCGGCACCGTGCCCGGCACGGTGAGGACGAGCTTGCCGCCGCTCTGCGCCACCGTCGGCGTGCCGCTGCCGATGTTGCTGCCACCGGCCACCGTGGCGCTCACGAACGTGGCGCCGGCAGGGATGGTGTACAGGTACCGGATGTTGGCGACGTAGCCGATCGGGTAACCCTGACCGGAGCTCGGGACGCTCATCGGATCGGGCGTCAGCTCGACCGTGAAGTCGGAGCCCGAGGCGACCGACGCCGGAGCGAGCACCGTGGCGCCCGTGTTGTTGGCGTCGTAGCTCGTCTGGCCGGCGGCCGACGTGTAGCAGGTCATGTTGACCGCGGTGTGCACCGGCGTGGCCGGGGCCGTGGTCGTCGTCGTGGTGGTCGTGGTCGGCGGCACGCCCGTGTGGTCGGGCACCGTCGTGGCGCCGTTGTCCCACGAGCCGAGCAGCACGCCGGCCGCACCGGGCTGGCCGGCCGAGCCGGCGTTGCCGGAACCGCCGTTGGCGCCGGCCGTCGGGCCGCAGCCGCCGATGTTGGCGCAGTTGCCCGGCTGACCGCCGTTGCCCGAGCCACCCGGAGCGCCGGCGTTGCCGCCCGCGCCACCGGTCGACGCCGTCGCCGGCGCACCGAGCGAGGAGCCCTGGACCGTCAGGGTGCCGGTGCCGCTGTGCAGCGCGCCGATCGACGGACCGCCGGCACCACCGCCCGCACCGCCGCCGCCACCACCAGCGCCGCCGGCACCACCGCCGCCGCCGCCCGCAGCCTCGCAGCACGACTTGTTGCCGCCGTTGCCGCCGTTGCCACCGTTGCCGCCGGCACCGCCGCCCTGGCCCTTGCCACCGTTGCCGGCGAGGCCCGCCGTCACGTTGACGCCGGACAGGTCGACCGAGGCGTTGTAGGCGTAGACGCCGAAGGAGCCACCGCCCGCCGCGCCACCGGCGGTCGCCGCAGCGCCACCGGCGCCGCCGCCACCACCCGCGCCTCCACCGCCGCCGGAGGCCGAGGCGGACTTGCCGCCACCACCACCGCCGCCGCCGGCGCCGGCCGAACCGCCGGAACCGACCGCACCGGACTGGCCGGAGAAGAGCGCACCGGCGGTGATCGAGGCCGAGCCCCCGGCGCCGCCCGCGCCGGCCCCACCGGCCGCACCGGCGGAACCGCCCTTGGCGTCGGTCCCGCAGCCGAAGAGGCTGCCGCAGCCGGCGCCACCGCCGGCCGCACCGCCGCCGCCGGCCGAACCGGCCACACCGGCGCTGCTGTAGTCACCACCGCGGCCACCGGCACCCGAGTTGGTCGGGGCGGCACCGCCGCACGCCGTGCCGCCGTTGCCGGGCGAGCTCGACCCGCCGGCGTTGGCGCCCGTGCCGCCGGTGCAACCCGCGGCCGCGGCTGCCGGCGCGGCCCCCGCAGCGGCACCGGCGGCCGCGAAGCCCGCCTCGATGGAGCCGCCCTCGATCGTCACGTCGGCGCCGTTGACGGCGCGGACGCCGTAGGCGCTGTTGCCCGCACCGGCGGCGTCGCCACCGGAGATCACCGGAGCGGAGAGGGAGACCGTCGAGGGGCCGTCGACGAGCAGCGCCGTCGAGGCGGCGCCCGACTGGCCGCCGGTCAGCGTCAGGCCGTCGAGGACGAGGCCGCTGCCCGTGCCGCCGACGTAGGCCGCCAGAGCCGAGCGACCGTTGGCCGACTCGTCGGCGCCCACGGCCGTGAGGCTGGTGATCGTCGTCTCGGTCGCGACGTCGACGGCCACGATGGCCGCCGACACGCCGGCGACGGCGTTGAACGAACCGTTGACGATCGTGTCGTCGCCCTCGCCGGAGAAGGTGTCGTCGTAGCCGCCGCGCACGTCGATGCCGGGCGCCACGGTGAAGGCCGGGTAGGTGCCGCCGCCGACCCACACTTCGGCCTTGCCGTTCAGGGCGGCGACGCCGAGGCCGTGGCCGATGGTGGCGCAGGGCTCGGCGAGCGAGCCGCACGTCTCGGTGTCGGCGCCTGCGTCGTCGACCAGCACGATGGCGCTCAGGTCACGGGCGACCTCGATCTCGACGGTCTCGCTGTCGGTCAGCCCGCCGTTGTCGGTCACGATCAGCCGGGCCGTGTAGGTGCCGGGCTGCGTGTAGGTGTGCGACGGCTGCGAGTCGCTCGAGCTCCCGCCGTCGTCGAAGTTCCAGCTGTAGGAGGCGATCGAGCCGCCGGCGTCGACGCTCGACAGACCGGAGAACTCGACGTCGAGCGGTGCGACGCCCGACGTCGGGACGGCCAGGATCACCGCGGTCGGCGGCGTGTTGGTCGTCCCTCCGCCCGGGTTGGACGGCGGCGTACAGGCCGCCGCAACCAGGAACAGAGCCGCGATGACGCCGACAGCAGCGGTCACCCGAGTGCGCATGTGGATCCCCCGATCGCCCGGGGCGGACCATCGCAGCGCCACACTGCGATTCGCACGCCCCATCATCACCCGCCCGGTCGCCTCCGGGCAGCGGGACCCGTTGTAACACCTGGGACCACACCGGGTCCATCACCACCCGAACGTTCGATCAGGAACTTCCGCATATCTCAACGTCTGTCGAGCGCTCTCCGCCAGTCCCACGCGCCGGGGTCGCGGGCGTCGACCCAGTCCTCGGTCTGGCGCTCGGCCCAGTCCGCCCAGCCCGCGATCGTCCGGTACAGGTCCATCTGGAACCGGATGGCGAGGGCGTTGATGTGGACCCGGCCCTCGTACGGGTAGTCGGGGTCGTCGGCCGCCGCGATCAGGTCGCCGAGCTCGGACAGCCGCTCTTCCGCCTCCCGGCCGAACCCCCGGAGGGTGCGGCGCAGGTCCGCGAGTCCGCCGGCGTCGGCGAAGAAGACGCGGACCAGCGACTCGGCCTCGAGCTTGGTGGGCGCCGACGGCTCGGCGAGCCAGCGCGCCAGCTCCCGTCGGCCCTTGGCCGTGATCCGGTACACGGTACGGGGTCGCCCGCCCGACGCCTCGTCCTTGGCGGTCGCGAGCCCCGCCGCCACCAGCTTCTTCGCCTCGTCGTAGACCTTCCGCTCCGTTCGCGGCCAGAACCACCCGAGGCTGCGCTCCACCTGCTTCGCCAGCTCGTACGTGGTCCACGGCTGGATGGACAGGAGGCCGAGGAGGGCCTCGGAGGTGGACGTCAGCTTCGTCGTCATGACGACGATGTTGACATGCTGCCATTGGCAGTGTCTACTGCTGTTACTGCCAATGGCAGTACCAACCGACCGAAGATGCCGCTTCGTAGGATCGGCGGCGACGAGGAGGGAACCGACATGGCCCGCGACGAACGACTCCTGGTGGTGGTCGCCCACCCTGACGACGAGACCTTCGGCTGCGGCTCGCTCCTGGCCCACGCCCGCGCCGTGGGCGTGCCGACGTTCGTCGCCTGCGCCACCCGCGGCGAAGCGGGCTCCCCCACTCCGGGCCGCGGCCTCGACGACGCCGACATGGCCGAGGTCCGGGCGGCCGAGCTCCACGCCGCCGCCGAGCTGCTCGGCGTGGAGCGGGTCGTCCTGTTCGACTGGGCTGACTCCGACATGGAGGGCGAGCCGGCCGCCGGCACGCTGTGCGCAGCGCCGCTCGACGACGTCGCCGACCGCATCGCCGAGGTGATCGACGAGATCCGGCCGACCGTCGTCGTCACGCTGGACGCGAGCGACGGCCACCGCGACCACGCCCACGTGCGCGATGCCACCGTGATGGCCGCCTCCCGCCCCGGTTCGCCGGTGGAGCGCGTGTACCTGCAGTGCCTGGCGCAGACCCTGATGCGGCGGTGGGTCGAGCTGCTCGCCGCCGACCAGCCCGACAGCGCCCACCTCGAGCTGGGCGACCTCGGCACACCCGAGGACCTGATCACCACGTACCTCGACACCGCCGAGCACCTCGAGCTGCGTGACCGGGCGATGGGGCTGCACCGGTCCCAGACCCCGCCCTACGACGTCATGCCCGCCGACCTGCGCCGCGACTTCCTCGCCACCGACCGGCTCCGGCGCGTCATCCCGCCGTGGACCGGCGGCGAGCCGGAGCGCCGGCTGTTCGCCGGCTGACCGCCACGCGGCGCAGCACCCGCTGCCGCCCCTGAGCGCTCGTCCCGTCACCGACGGGACGTCTCGTCCGACGCGCCCCGCGCCCGTCGTCCCACCCACCAAACCGTCCGAGGAGGACACCACCATGCACACCGACATCCACACGATCCCGACCGCCGATGCCGCCCCGACCGTGGACCACGGCCCGACCGTCGACCCGGGGCCGCGCCACCTGCCGGTGCAGATCGCGCCCGACACGTTCGTCATCCAGGACACCCAGGGCGAGGGCACCGCGCCGATGGCCGTGCACCTGAACTCCATGGTGATCCGCGGCGCCGAACCCGTCGTCGTCGACACCGGCGTCCCCACCAACCGGGACCGCTACCTCGAGGACCTGTTCGGCCTCGTCGAGCCCATCGACGTGCGCTGGGTCTTCCTCTCCCACGACGACGTCGACCACTACGGCAACGTGGAGGCCGTGATGGCGGCCTGCCGGAACGCCCGGCTCGTCACCAACTGGTTCGCGATGGAGCGGCTGATGGGCAGCCTCGACGTGCCGCCGCACCGCTGGGCGTGGGTCGACGACGGCCAGGGGTTCGACGTCGGCGACCGCACGCTGCACGCCATCCGCCCACCGCTCTACGACTCGCCCACCACGCGTGGCCTCCACGACCCGACGACCGGCGTGTACTGGGCGGCTGACTGCTTCGCCGCGCCGGTGCCCGCCGGCGCCGCGGACGTCGAGGAGCTCGACCGCGAGATGTGGCACGCGGGCTTCGGCCAGATGCAGGCGTGGAACAGCCCGTGGGCGGCGGACCTCGACCGCGACCGGTACCGCGCCAACGTGGACGCGCTGGCGTCGCTCGACCTCTCAGTCATCGCCAGTTGCCACGGCCCCGCCATCCGTCGGGGTCGCGTGGCCGAGGCGTTCGAGCTCCTGCGTGGCATCCCCGACCTGCCGGCGACCGCGCAGCCGGGCCAGGCCGACCTCGACGCGATGCTGCGCCAGCTCGGCGTCCTCGAGCCGGCGGCCTGACGGCGCGACCCGGAGGGTCACCGCGTCGGCGGCGGTGTCCGTCGGTTGCCGACGGATGCCGCCGCCAGAAGACCGGGGTGTCGTCGACGCGAATTGGGCGCGCCGACCGCACGGTTCGCGACGCGGCGCGGTAGGTGTGTCCGGACCGCCACACGGGGAGCCACGATGAGCAACCGCAACGACCAGGTCCGGACGATCGCCCGGTGGACGCTCGGCGCCGCCCTCCTCGTCGCCGGGAGCGGCCACCTCACGGTCCAGCGCGAGGAGTTCCAGGCGCAGGTGCCGTCGTGGTTCCCGGCCGACGAGGACGCGGTCGTGCTCGTCTCGGGCGTGGTCGAGCTGCTGCTCGGCGCCGCCCTCATCCTCAGCGGCCGGAAGCGCGCCCCGGCGGTCGGCCTGGTCGTCGCCGGGTTCTTCATCGTGATCTTCCCGGGCAACATCGCGCAGTTCGCGGAGCACAAGGACGCCTTCGGGCTCGACACCGACGGAAAGCGCTTCGTCCGGCTGCTGTTCCAGCCGCTGCTCGTGCTGTGGGCCCTCTGGTCGACCGGCGGCTGGCGCTGGCTTCGCGCTCGCCTCGACCGGACCCGGTCGTCGGACTGACCGCGCTCGCGCCTTTGGCGTACGGATCGGTCCGATCACGACCAGTACGTCCGCCGAAGCGGGGCGCGGGTCGGGCGAGACGCAGCGGGCGCTATTGGGTGGCGAGGTCCGACGGGAGCTCGCCCATGAGCATCGCCCGGACCGGGTCGACGCCGATGCCCTCGACGACGACGCGCCGCAGCACCTCGCCCGGCAGCTCGGCCCGGCCCGACAGCGCCGGATCGATCGGTCCGGCCGACTGGAACCCCACGGCGAAGCCGGGCGTCCCGTAGGTCAACGGCGTCGTGCGCGGCACCAGGCCGCGGCCGACCGGCACGTCGCCGAGGCGCAGCTCGACATCGAGGCCCTCGGGCACGCGGCTGCCGACCACGTGCACGACGACCGACCCGTCGGGCAGCTCCACCTCGGAGGTGATACGGGTGATCCCGGTCGAGACGAAGTTGTAGGTGAAGCCGAACCGCCCGCCCCGGACCCATGCGACGTAGCCGCCCGTGTGCCCGCCGTGGGACGCGATCGCACCGTCGGGCCAGCCGTCGGCAACGGGCTCGAGCTCGGCCGACAGGTGGAACGACCGGTTGCGCAGGTGCGGCGCGGCCGATTCGGGCACCGGGCCCGCCGGACCGTCGAAGACGTGGACGTCGCGGTGCGAACGCGGATCCAGGCCGAAGCCCATCTTGTTGTTGAGGGGCAGGACCTGGAACCGCTCGGCCTCGGCCCACCACAGGTCCTTCATCGCCTCGAGCCGATCCGGCTCCTCGGCGGCGAGGTCGTGGACCTCCGAGAAGTCCTCGGCCACGTGGTAGAGCTCCCAGACGTCCTCGTCGAAGGGCCGGGTCGTGTCGGAGCCGTCGTAGGCGATGTACGGCGGCGTGTGGAACACGACCGCCTTCCACCCGTCGTGGTACAGCGCTCGGGACCCGAGCATCTCGTAGTACTGCGTCACGTGCGGCGCCGGCAGCGACGGGTCGCGCAGCACCGGGGCGAAGCTCGTGCCCTCGATCGGCGACTGCTCGACGCCGGCGATCACGTCGGGCGCGTCGACGTCGAGCAGCTCGAGCAGCGTCGGCGCGAGGTCGATGGCGTGGACGTACTGGTGCTGGGTGTCGCCGAGCGGCTCGAGGCCGGCCGGCCAGTGCACGATCAGCGGATCGGCCACGCCGCCCTCGTGCGTGTCGCGCTTGAACCGCTTCAGCGGCGTGTTGCCCGCCCAGGCCCAGCCCCACGGGTAGTGGTTGTTCGCGGTGGGGCCGCCGAGCTCGTCGAGCCGGGCGAGGTTCTCCTCCAGGCTCTCGGGCACGAGGTTGAAGAAGTACTGCTCGTTGAACGACCCGCTCACGCCGCCCTCGGCCGAGGCGCCGTTGTCGCTCATCAGCACGACGATCGTGTCATCGAGCCGGCCGGTGCGCTCCAGGTGCTCGACGATCCGGCCGACCTGCTCGTCGGTGTGGGTGAGGAACCCGGCGAAGGCCTCCATGAGGCGCGCCGCGACCCGCCGCTCGTCGTCGCCCAGCGAGCCCCAGGGCGGCACCCACGACGGCCGCTCCGACAGCTCCGTCCCCTCTGGCAGCAGGCCGGAGGCGACCTGGCGCGCGAACACGCCGTCGCGCCAGCGGTCCCAGCCGGCGTCGAAGTGGCCCCGGTAGGCGTCGATGTACGGCGCCGGCGCCTGGTGCGGCGCGTGGCAGGCCCCGGGGGCGAACCACAGGAAGAACGGCCGCTGCCGGGCGTCGCCGTGCAGGTCGGTGAGGTACCGGATGGCGTGGTCGGCCAGGTCCTCGGTCAGGTGGTAGCCGTCCTCGGGCGTGGCCGGCGGTTCGACCGGCGTGCCGTCCTGCACGAGCTCCGGGTGGTACTGGTCGGTCTCGCCGCCCATGAAGCCGTAGAAGCGCTCGAACCCGCGACCGAGCGGCCACCGGTCCCTCGGGCTGCCGGCGCCGTTCTCGTTCGTCGGGGCCAGGTGCCACTTGCCGACGGCGAACGTCGCGTAGCCCTGGTCGCGCAGGATCTCCGAGAGGAAGCCGTTCTCCTTCGGGATCGTCGCGTTGTAGCCCGGGAAGCCCATCGCCAGGTCGGCGACGCGGGCCATGCCGTTGGAGTGGTGGTTGCGCCCGGTCAGCAGGCACGCCCGGGTCGGCGAGCACAGCGCCGTCGTGTGGAAGTTCGAGAACCGGCGACCACCGGCCGCGAGGCGGTCGAAGGTCGGCGTCGCGATGTCTGAGCCGTAGCAGCCGAGCTGCGCGTAGCCGACGTCGTCGAGCAGGATGACGAGGACGTTCGGACGTCTCGCCCCGTCGTCGATCGGTGGCCACCAGGCCTCCGACTCCTCGAGGGTCCGACCGATGCGCCCACCGAACTGCTGCGACATCCGCCGGAAGCTAACGCGCGCCGCCCGCGGGGTCGGACCGGTCAGGACGACTGCATCTGCTGGGTGAAGTCGAGCGCGATCGGCTGGCCCGGCGCGAGCGACACCGTGACGCCGACGTCCATGACATCGGACGCGGCTGCGGCCGGTCCGGATCCGGGGCCCACGGTGACGTCGAACGCCACGCTGGACGAGGGACCGTGCAGCGCGCCCTGCTGCCACAGCGGAGTGAGGAAGTCGTCGAGCGAGGCGGACACGGCGGCCCACGTCTGCGGATCGTTGCGCTGGAAGACGTAGGTCTGCAACGCGGCGTCGATGGTGTTGCGGAGCATGTCGAGCGTGCGCTCACAGGACAGGTACTGCGTGGCGTCGAACGACCGGGCCATCGTGCGGTCGCCGAAGACGACGACGCCCGCTCCCGGGAGCGACATGATCGGGTTGACGCCGCCCTCACGCAGGGCCTCGGCGTCGGCGTTGTCGGCGACGACCACCGGCGCAGGACCGGTGAGCGGCTGCCCCACTCCTCCCGTGGGTGCCCAGACCCCGACCTCCGAGTCCATCGCGACGTTCATGCCGGCGAACACCGCTGCGCTCGACACGGCCTGGCCGTCGTCGACCAGCGGCGACGAGAGCATCGCCATGGAGGTCGCCGACGGCGACTGCCGCAGGGGTGCCGTCACCGCGGTGAGCGCGGCGACCCAGTTCGGGTCACCGGCCTGCACGACCGAGGAGGGCGGGTCCAGCAGGGCGACCGCCTGGCCGGCGCTCGCGACCGCTCCCATGGTCTGGGCGAGCTGGGTCCAGGGCGCGACGTCGAGCGCTCCCATCGCGGGCACCACCAGGATGTCCCAGTTCTTCTGCTCGGCCACCGGCCCGGACACCGCGGCCGTGAGCGAGCCATCAGACTCGTCGGCGACCAGCTGCACCATCGCCGTCTGGCCGCCCTGGTCGAAGTACTGGGTGACGGCGCTGGAGAGCGCAGCGCTCGGGTCCTGCACCATGTCCTCGAACTCGCCGACCGAGGAGAGCTCGAGCGCACGAGCGGGCTGCCCGCCGGCGCTCGAACCGGCACCGACGAGCATGGTGAGGCCCGTGGCCGCCGCCTGGATGCCCGGCCCGGGGAGCTGGTCGACGTAGACCCCGGGCGGCTCGATCGAGGGCGGCGGCTCCGGTGGCGGCGTGGGATCGGTCTGCTGCGCCGCGACGGGGAGCGCCCCGGCGGCCAGCGCGACGACGGAGGCGACCACGGCTGCAGCGAGCGCGACCCGGGCCCTCATGCTCGACCCGCCGCGAGCTGCGCCAGCTGGAGGTGGGCCTGGTCGCCGACCCCGATCCCGACGGTCGAGACCTCGACGAAGCGACCGTCCACGACCATGGCGACCTGGCCGCTGGCCGGCACCTGGAACGCCTCGGACGCTCCGGGCACGTCGGCGTCGGTCACCTCCGAGCCGTGCTCGGCGAGGGCGGCGTCCCGGGCGGCGGCGAAGGCGCCCGCCCCGTCCGCGTCGTCGACCGCCACCTGCACCACGCCCTGTCGGTGACCGTCCTCGAAGTGGCACACCTCCGGACCGTCCGGCCCTGAGGCCGACGACGTCGACACCGTGCCGTCGTCGACGGCCCAGCCGGTCGCACGGTCGATCTCGGACGGCTCCAGGAGCCGGCACGGGTCGGGACCGGTGGCGGCGACGTCGTCGCCCAGACCCTTCGGGCCGGCGTCGTCATCGGACGAGCAGGCCACGGCGACCGAAGCGAAGAGGGCCGCGACGGCGACCGGGATGAGCACTCGGCGGATCCGTCCCACATGGACCCATCGGCTCGGGGACGCCGGAGTTGAGCGGCGCTGGCGAGCGGCGACGCCGGCGTCGCTCGTCCGTCAGTGGCGGCGCACGCCGCCCATCCACGTCTCGAGGACCTCGATGTCGGAGAGGTGCCGCGGATCGACCTGCGTCGGGTCCTCGGCGAGCACGACCAGATCGGCCAGCTTCCCCTCCTCGAGCGTGCCGATCTCGTGCTCGCTGTGGCACTGCCACGCCGCGTCCGACGTCATGGCCCTGATCGCGGCCTCGACCGGGACGCGCTCCGACGGCGTCAGCACGGTTCCGGGCTCACGCCACAGCTCCCGGGTCACCGCGTCGTGCAGGCAGCGCAACGGCTCGATCGGGGTGACCGACTCGTCGGAGTGCAACGTCCAGCGGATGCCGGCGGCCGAGGACGATGCGGTCCGGTCGAGCAGGTCGGCGCGCTCGGGACCGATGATGTCGTCCCGGAACGCCTGGCCCCAGAAGTGGACGTGGCCGATGAGGAACGACGGCGTCAGCCCGAGCTCGGCGATCCGGGCGATCTGCTCGTCGTGGAGGATCGAGCAGTGCTCGATCCGGTGCCGGCGGTCGCCGTGGCCGGCGGCCGCGGCCGACTCGACCGCAGCGGCGAGCGCCACGAGCGCGTCGTCGATGGCCCGGTCGCCGTTGGCGTGGATCGCGACCTGCCAGCCCTCGGCTGCGCGGGTGCGAGCGGTCTCGACCAGCACGTCGGGGTCGATGTACGGGATGCCCGCGTCGTCCGAGCCGAGGTAGGGCTCGCGCAGGTGGCCGGTGCGGCCCTGGTTCGAGCCGTCGGAGACGATCTTCCACGCGGTGGCCCGGATGAGGTCGTCGCCGTCGCCGCAGCCGATGCCCGCATCGACGAACGCCTGCCCCCGGCTGTCGTGGACGGAGTAGCGAAGGCGGGTCGGTAGCCCGTCGCCCTCGGCCAGCGTGCGGTACAGCCCGACCTCGTCGGGACCGAGCAGCGTGCCGGTGCCCTGGTCGCAGATCGTGGTGACCCCGACCGTCGACGCCCGCTGGGCGACCGCTCGGGCCTGCTCTACGACGTCGAGCGAACCCATCGAGGGGTTGTGCGCCATCACGCTGAGCATGGCGCCCTGGCCGACGAGGACCCCGTTCGGCGTCCCGTCGGGGTGACGACCGTACGGCGAGTGCGGGATGTCGGGCGTGTCGCGGGTGATGCCCGCAGCGGCGAGCGCCGCGCTGTTCGCGTATGCGAAGTGCAGGGACGCGTTCGTGACCACGATCGGGATGTCGACCGACACGCGGTCGAGCTGGTCCGTGGTCAGCTGGCCGGGGCCCGCCTGCAGGGACGGGTCGAACTGGCGGCCGGTGAGCCACTGGCTCGGCTCGACCGTCGACACCACCGAGGCGAGGTGGTCGAGCGCCTCGTCGACGGTGTCGAACCGGAACGGACCGACGTCGTGCCACGTGCGGAGCATCGCCGTGGGGAGCAGGTGGGCGTGCGGCTCGATGAAGCCCGGCAGGATCGTCGCCCCCGGACGGTCGAGGACGGTGGCGTCCTCGCCGGCGCGCGCCAGGACGTCGTCCTCCGAGCCCACCGCCAGGATCCGATCACCGCGGACGGCGATCGCCTCGGCACGGGAGAACGCCGGATCGACCGGGAGCACCGTGGCGCCCCGCAGGACGACGGTGCCGGTCGGCGGCGCCGGACGGGTCGGGCGTCGGCGATGGAGGTCGGCCGGCAGGTCGACGAGTGCCGCCAGCCCGGCGAGGAGCGGTCCGCCGCAACCGCACCCGCCGTCGTGGACGTGCAGGTGCGGGGCGAGGGAGCGCGGCGGCATGGCCGGAGGCTACGGCGCGGGTGCCGGTTCGACCGCGGCGCGCCAGCCGCGCCCGACACTGCGTGGGTTGCCGTCGCCCGGCGACGACAACCCACGCAGTTCCAGAGGTGAACCCGCTCGGCAGCCGAGCGTCAGCCCATCGACTTCCGGCCGTCGATGCTCTCCCGGATGATGTCGGCGTGGCCGGCGTGCTGGGAGGTCTCGGCGACGATGTGGACGATGCAGCGGCGCACCGACCAGGCGGCGCCGGACTCGAACCACGGCGCGTCGGGCAGGGCGTACTCCGTGTCGAGCGACGGGAGCGTGGCCACCAGGCGATCGGTCTCGGCGGCGACGGCGGCGTACTCGGCGAGGATCGACTCGAGCGTCTCCCCCTCGACCATCCGGAAGCCGTCCTTCCACTGCTCCTGGACCTCGGGCGGGAGCTCCCCGCCGGCGCTGATCGACTCCCAGTCGACGCTCGTCCAGTCGTCGCCGGTGAACGCCTCGACGCCACCGGTCATGAAGTTCGCCCACTGCTGCTCGGTCTCGGCGACGTGCTTGATGACGCCGCCGATCGACAGCTCGCTCACGGTGGGCCGGCTCGCCGCCTGCTCGTCGGTCAGGTCGGTCGCCGTCCCGACGAGGAACTGGCGGTGCTTCGCCAGCACGTCGAGCAGGTCGCGACGCTCTCGGCTCAGCTCGCCGACCGGGGCGCTCGTGACCTCGGAGGCGGTGGACTCGGTGGGGAACTCGGTGGTGATCGTCATGCCGGTCACGGTACGAACGCTTGCGGTCAGATCCTGACCGCAATCGAGAAAAGTTCCTGGCTTCCGGCCCCTCAGGGGGCGTCGGTCCGCAGCGGCGTCCCCGCGAAAGCGTCGACGGTGACGAACGAGTCCACGGGGTCGCGGCGCAGCTTCGTCGCACGCTTGGTCGGGTACCCGAGCGCCAGGACGCCCACCACGGCGTGGTCGTCGGGGATCTGCAGCAGCGCCTTCACCTCGGGCTCGTGGACCACGTTCATCGTGGTCATCACACCGCCGAGGCCCTCGGCGTGCGCGGCCAGCAGGACGCTCCACGCGAACGGGTAGATCGAGGCGCCGCCGACGAGGGTGTAGCGGCCGAGGTCCCGATCGGTCGCGGCCAGCAACCGGAGGTCGGCCAGGAGGACCGCCATCACGGGGACCTGGTCGAAGTCGCCGGCGAACCCTCCGGGGTCGCCGTCGTCCGCATCGGCGATCGCCGCGGCCTCGGCCTCGCGATCCCCGATGGGCGCCCACGGCTGCACGCCGGCGGCGCGCATCGCGAGGTACCGGTTCCAGCCGTCGACGTAGAGGTCGCGCATGCCGCGCCGGAGCTCGGGGTCCTCGACCAGCACGATGTGCCACGCCTGCTGGTTGCCCCCGTTGGGGGCGAACCGGGCGGTGTCGAACACCTTGGCCAGCACGTCGTGCGGCACCGGTCGGTCCTCGAAGTCGCGCACTGCGCCCGTCGTCCGGAGCCCCTCGACGAGCCCGAGCGGCTCCGCAACCTCGGCGGTCACAGGTGGAACTTCCCGTACATCTCGCCCAGCGGATCCGAGATGAGCTCGACGCGCTCGCCGTCGGGGCCGCGGAAGTAGATCGACGAACCGTCGACGTGCGCGTACTCCACGCCGGCGTCGTCGAGCTTCGCCTTGAGGTGCGCCCACCGCTCGGGCTCCACCGAGATCGCCAGGTGGTGGAGGCCGCCCGACACCTCTGCGTAGTCACCCAGGTCGAGGCCCGGGAGGTCGAAGAAGGCGAGCTGGTTGCCGCCGCCGATGTCGAAGAAGAAGTGGGTCGAGCCCTGGTAGTCCCGGTTCTCGAACAGCTCGCTGAGCGGGAACTCGAGCAGGCCCTGGTAGAAGTCGATCGTCCGCTGGACGTCGCTGCTGATCAGCGCGACGTGGTGGACCCCGCGGGCCGAGGACTCGGGCCGCTCGGACTTCGGGAGCAGGTGCCGGCGGCGCAGGTCTTCCCACTCGGCGGTCCGGTCGATGCCGGCTCCGTGACGCTGCTCGGCTGCGACGGGTTCGGCCACGGTTCACGCCTCCTGGTGGGCACTTCGACCGTGACCGAGGCTAGACCCCACGCCGTCCATCCGTTCCCGGTGCGATGGTCGTCGTGGAGCGACGCCCGGTGCACCGAGAACGGGCGGCGGGCGCGGCTCAGCCCTTGCGGGGCGGGAGCGGCACCAGCGCCGAGGTGCGGGCGGCGTACTCGGAGAAGCCGGGTCGGCGCTCGCGGCTGCGGTCGTCGAGGAGCGGGATCGACGCGGTGAGGAACATGACGAGCACCGCGACGGGCCCCACGACCGTCCACCACCAGCCCGGGTCGGCCGAGAGGCCGAACAGCCAGAGCGACCACCAGAACAGGACCTCGCCGAAGTAGTTCGGGTGACGGGACCACCGCCACAGCCCCCGGTCCATGATCTGGCCCGGCTGGCGTGTCCGGGCGAAGGCGCGCATCTGCTCGTCGGCGACGAGCTCGAGCAGCACGGCGACGGCACCGACCGCGAGCGCCAGCCAGTCCAGGACGCCCACCGCACCGGTGCCCTCGTGCAGCGCCGGGACGAGCGACAGCGACGCCAGCAGCACGATGAGGCACGGGCCCAGGTGCACCGCCAGCAGCGACATCAGCGGCTTGGGACCTTTGGTGTAGAGGTCGAGGTAGCGCCAGTCCTCGTGCGAGAGGCCGACCCAGCCCCGGGCCCAGTTGAGCGTCAGGCGGACCGCCCACGCCCACACGACCACCATCACGAGCGCCACCCGCAGATCCGGCACGTCGGCCGTCGCCGTCACCGCCATCCACACCGCCGCGAGCGGGGGCAGCACGCTCCACCACGCGTCGAACATCGAGCCGTTGTCGACGCCCATCGACCAGGCGTAGATGACGAGGGCCGAGGCGACGTAGCCGCCGGCGAGCGCCCACACCGGTCGATCGGGACCGACCGCCTCGGCGATCGACCACGCGACGGCGCACGCGGTGACGTACGCGATCGCCACCACCGACAGCGACGCGCCCCTGCCCATCGAGGCCACCGGCCCACGCCCGGTCACGAGGCCGCCCCTCCGGCGACGACGCGCCGGAACAGCGGTCTCGCCGCCTCGCAGAACGCCTCGACCTCGGTCGGCGTCGGCTCGACGCCCTCTCGGAAGCGGTGCGACTGGTAGGTCGGGCCGCCGGCGGCGAGCTCGACGACCGACGAGCGCTGGACCGGCTCGACGACGAAGTGGATGTGCCCCGGACGGAGGCCCGAGTGCGACCACAGGCAGACGTAGACCTGGTCGGGCCGGCACAGCTCGGTCGCGACCGCCGACGCCTCCTGCAGCAGCGGGCCCAGCTCCATCGTCTCGGCGGCGTCGAGGTCGGCGACGTGGCACACGTGCCGCAGCGGCTTCACGACCATCGTCCCGAGCTCGAGCGGGCCGACGGCGTGCTCGACGACCCAGTGCGCGGTGCGGTGGAGCTCGCCCCCGACCAGTGGCAGGACCCCTGCGGTGAGCGAGCAGGCGAAGCAGTCGTCGGCCGGGGCGTCGTCGCGCATGGCGGCGAGTCTCGCGGAACGGCGGGCCGCCGGTCGGGCCGACCGGGTGGAGCCGCCGGCGCGGCCGGGGCCGAGGGCTGCTGAACTGGGCGGCGGCCGACCGCGCCGAGTCCAGCCACAGGAGCCGCACGTGAAGTACGCCAACCACGACGGCCGGGCCGTCCTCGTCCTCGACGACGGGATCGCGGACGTCGAGTCGGCCACCGACGGCCGGTTCGGGCCGGACCCGATGTCGGCGTTCCACGACTGGGATGCGCTCGTCGAGCTCGCCGCCGGGGCGACCGAGGCGACCGGGCCCCTCGACGAGTCGCTGCTGCGGCCGCCGGTGCCGGCACCGCGCCAGGTGTTCGCGATCGGCCTCAACTACCGCAGCCATGCCGACGAGTCGGGCATGGCCGTCCCCGACGTCCCGGCCACGTTCACGAAGTTCCCCGCCTCGCTCACCGGGCCGTTCGACGACGTCGAGGTGGTCGGCGACCGCACCGACTGGGAGGTCGAGCTCGTCGCCGTCATCGGTCGGACCGCAGATCGGGTCGACGAGGCCGACGCATGGGGCCACGTCGCCGGCCTGACCGTCGGCCAGGACCTCAGCGACCGGGACCTGCAGTTCGCCGCCGGGATGCAGTTCTCGCTCGGCAAGTCGCGCCGCGGCTACGGACCGATCGGCCCGTGGCTCGTCACCCCGGACGAGGTCGACGACCCCGACGACCTCGCCCTCGGCTGCTCGGTCGACGGCGAGACCGTGCAGGACGCCCGCACCAGCGACCTCATCTTCGGCGTGCCGCGCCTGGTGGCCGAGCTGTCGTCGGTGCTGCCGCTGCTGCCCGGCGACGTCATCTTCACCGGCACGCCGTCGGGCGTCGGCATGGCCCGCCAGCCGCCCCGCGCCCTGCACCCCGGCCAGGTGCTCGAGTCGTGGATCGAGGGCATCGGGACCATCCGCAACCGGATGGTCTGAGCCGCGCCACCGTCGGACGGCCGCTGCGGATCGGGACGGCCGCCGGCGGGATCGGGCCGCGGATCAACCGGTCCGGTCGAAGCGGAGGAGGAAGTCGGTGCGCCAGGTCGCGCCGCGGTCGTCCGACGCGTCCCACCGGCCGTCGATCCGGTCGCCCTCGACCTCGGCGACGAAGCGCTGGTGGAAGTCGGGGTCCTGCCGCTCCATCGTCCAGGTGCGGCCGTCGAACGCCATGCCGAACACCCGGCACACCCCTCGCTCGTCGTGGTACAGCGCCGTGTAGGTGTCGTTGGCGTCAGAGCGACCGAACACCAGATCCCACGTCGGGTCCCCGCCGAGCTCCGTGCGCATCGTGACGAAGGCGTCGTCGAGCCACTCGATGGTCGCCCGGCCGGGGACCTCGGCGTCGGGCGACTCCAGGAACCAGGCGCCGTGGAGGGTCAGCGCCCACCGCCCGAGCAGGGGCTCCAGCCGCTGCAGGGCCTCGTTGCGGAGGGACGCCTCGGGCGGATCGCTCACCGCGACCACGTACCCAGCGGGCCTCGCTCCGAGCGACGGCGGGTCCGACCGCCGGGCCGACCGCAGGGCCGGCTGTCGGGCCCACCTGCGTTCGGCCGACATCGCACCCCGCCACGGTGCTCGACTTGGGCCATGTTCGAACACCAGCTGGTCGTGCTCGGGTCGGACGGCGAGGGGTTCAGCCCACCGTTGACCGAGCGGCAGTCCAAGACCCTCGGCGACATCCAGACGCAGGGTTGGGAGCTCGTGTCGTCGTCGGTGCTGATGGACGGGGCCGTCGCCCTGTTCTGGAAGCGTCCGGCGCCGCGCGGCGACGACACCCGGCGGATCCCGACGACCTACCTCTGACCGTCAGCCGTCGATCGGCCCGCACTACGGTCGCCCGGGTGGCGACCCACCTCCGCACGTGTCCGCTGTGCGAGGCCATGTGCGGGCTCGAGATCGAGACCGACGGCGACCGGGTGGTGCGGGTCCGGGGGGATCGCGACGACGTCTGGAGCAAGGGCTTCCTCTGCCCGAAGGGCGCGTCGATCGGAGGGCTCCACCACGACCCGGACCGCCTCCGTGGGCCGATGGTGCGCGAGGGCACCGAGTGGCGCGAGGCGACGTGGGACGAGGCGTTCCGCCGCTGCGAGGAGCTCCTCCACGGCGTGGTCGCCGAGCACGGCATCGGGTCCGTGCACGCCTACCTCGGCAACCCCAACGCGCACAGCTACTCGCTCGGCCGCTACTCCGGCGCGGTGGTCGGGCTGGGCGGCATCCAGACGATCTGGTCGGCCGGCACCGTCGACCAGTGGCCCAAGAACCTGGTGTGCGCCCAGCTGTACGGCGGCGCGTGGACGATCCCGATCCCCGACGTCGCCAACACCGACCTGTTCGTGGTCATGGGGGCGAACCCGCACGCCTCGAACGGGTCGCTCCTGTCGTTCCCCGACCTGATCGGCGAGGTCGACCGGATCCGGGAGCGGGGCGGCCGCACGATCGTGGTCGACCCCCGGCGCACGGGCACGGCCGAGCGCGCCGACGAGTGGATGCCGATCGTCCCTGGCGGCGACGCCGCGCTGCTGCTCGCCGTGGTGCACGTTCTGGGCGAGGAGGGCCTGGTCGACCTGGGCGACCTGACCGGCCGTGTGCGCGGGGTCGACGAGGTGCTGGCCGCCGCCCTCCCCTACTCGCCCGAGGCGGTCGCCGACGGCTGCGGCGTGCCGGCCGACCGGATCCGGGCGCTGGCCCGCGAGCTCGCCGCGGCCGAGCGCCCCGTCGTCTACGGCCGCATCGGTCTCTGCAACCAGGAGTTCGGCACGCTGGCGAGCTGGCTGGTCGAGGTGGTGAACGTGCTGCTCGGCCGGCTCGGAGCGGAGGGCGGCTCCCTGTTCCCGCGACCGGCGCTGGCGACGATCTCGTCGACGGCCCGGCGGCGCGGGCCGATCACGACCGGCAAGTGGCGCACCCGGGTGCGGGGCGCGCCCGAGGTCATGGGCCAGGCGCCGCTGTCGTGCCTGGCCGAGGAGATCGACACGCCGGGCGAGGGCCAGGTGAAGGCGCTCATCACGATCGCGGGGAACCCGGTGCTGTCCGCGCCCGACGCCGCCCGGCTCGACGCGGCCCTGCCGATGCTCGACGCCATGATCGCCGTCGACAACTACCTCAACGAGACCACTCGGCACGCGGACGTGATCCTCCCGGGCCTGTCACCGCTCGAGCAGCCGCACTGCGACGAGGCGATCTGGGGCTTCGCCCTCCGCGCCGTCGCCCGCTGGTCGCCGGCGATCTTCGACATGGGCGAGCGGCCCGACGAGTGGGAGGTCTGCCTGATCCTCGGCGCGATCCTCAGCGGCATGCCGGCCGACTCCATCGACGTCGACGCCCTCGACGACTTCTGGTTCGGCGTCCGGGCGGACCGCCACGGTGTCGACGGCTCGGCCGACGGCGGCGTGGGCCGCGGGCCCGACCGGATCGTCGATCTCACGTTCCGCACCAGCACGTACGGCGACCGCTACGGCGAGCGGCCGGGCGGGCTGAACCTCCGCGAGGTGCAGCGGCACCCGCACGGCCTCGACCTGGGCCCGTCGCAGCACCCCGTCGACGAGGTGCTGCGCACGAACAGCGGGGACGTCGAGCTCGCCCACGACGTCTTCCTGGACGACCTCGCCCGATTGCAGGCCCGCATGGCCGAGCCGCGTCCCGACCTGGTGCTCATCGGCCGGCGACACGTGCGGTCGAACAACTCGTGGATGCACAACCTGCCGGCCCTGATGAAGGGCCGCGATCGCTCGACGCTGCTCGTGCACCCCGACGATGCCGCGGCACGCGACATCGAGGACGGCGGCAAGGTCCGGGTGACCACGGAGGCGGGATCGGTCGTCGCGATCGCCGAGCTGTCCGACGAGCTGGTGCGGGGCGTAGTGAGCCTGCCGCACGGCTTCGGCCACGACCTGCCCGGCACCCGCGGCTCCGTCGCGGCCGAACGGCCCGGCGTGAACACCAACGTGCTGATCCCGGGCACGGCCGTCGACGTGCCGTCGGGCAACGCCGCGGTGAACGGCGTGCCGGTGGAGATCGCCCCGGTCTGACGCCCGGATCGGGGTCGTCCGGACCGGCCCGCCGACCGGTCCGCCGGATTCTCATGTCATCCGTGCGTCACCAGCCCCACCTGGTGGCGTCAAAAACGGGGATGGGGTGCGTGGGGCGGGGTCAGGGGGCGCCGACGAGGCGGCTCGACAGGTCGGCGGTGTCGAGACGGGCGGGCTCGGTGCCCTCGACGAGGTCGAGCACGACCTCGGCGAAGCGCCGGGGGTCCTCGACCTGCGGGAAGTGCCCGACGCCGGGGATGATCTCGAGCCGGCTGCCGGGCATGGCCTCATGCGCGGCGTGGCCGTGGCTGACCGGGATGATCGGGTCCTTCTCGCCCCACACGATCAGCGTGGGCACGTCGCTCGCCAGGTACAGGCGGTCGTGGGCGCTGACGCGCTGTCCCCGGCTGTCGACCACGCTGCGGAGCGTGTGGATGAAGGCGGTGCGGGTCTCGGGGTCGACGAGCGAGGCGTAGGCCCGGAACATCTCGTCGGTGGCCGCGGCCGGCTTGAGGCCGATCCGCCCGAACCAACCGCCCACCGTCCGGGCCGCATCCCGGAAGACGGGCTGGAACAGCGCCGGGAACAGCAGGTCGGTGCCCGGGACGGCGATCAGCCGCAGGATGGGCGTGACCTCCTCGCCCAGGCCGCCGGCGCCCACCAGCACCAGGCGCTCGAGGCGCTCGGGGTACTGGTAGCTGAACTGCAGGGCGATGCCGCCGCCGAGCGAGGTGCCGACGACCGTCGCCCGGTCGTGGCCGAGGGCGACGAGCAGGTCGCGGAGGAAGCTCGCCTGCGCACCGAGCGAGTAGTCGCCACGCGGCTTGTCCGTGCGACCGTGCCCGGGCAGGTCGGGCGCCACGACCGTGCACCGCGCGGTGAGGTCGTCCCAGACGCTGCGCCACGTGGACGAGCTGCCCGCCATGCCGTGGACCAGCAGGAGCACCGGACCCTCGCCGCCGGTGCGGTACGAGACCTCGTGGCCGTGGATGCTGATCGACCGCCGTTCGAACGACGTGCTGCCCATAGGGATCTCCTCCCACCAGCGCAGCCGTGCCCCCGACCGCCCCGCGACGGTAGTGCAGCACCCCGTCCGGCCGTAAGGGGGTGGATCCACCCGCCCCCGGCCCATCACGTCGAGGTCGTGCGGCGCCCGGGGCCATGACGCCCTCACCGGTTCCCCCGATACCGTCGGCCCCATGTCCGGCGACGACGCCGCGGCGAGCGCCGCGACCACCACCACGACCCCGACGCCCCGGGACGACCAGCCGCACATCGACCGGTTCGGCGCGCTCCTGGTCCTCACCACCGTGACGATCGTGCTGATGACGTTGATCGACCTCCCCAAGCAGATCGACAGTGCCGAGGCCGTGCTGTCGTCGTTCACCGAGAACGCGCTGATCGGTGCGACGTTCATCCTCGCCCTGCGGGCGTCGGGGATCTCACGGCGCTGGCGG
This sequence comes from Dermatobacter hominis, assembly GCF_020715685.1. Classification (GTDB taxonomy): domain Bacteria; phylum Actinomycetota; class Acidimicrobiia; order Acidimicrobiales; family Microtrichaceae; genus Dermatobacter; species Dermatobacter hominis. Next base: position 2,992,778 of record NZ_CP085840.1, on the reverse strand, counting down.
CGCGTGGGAACGGGCCTGGTGGTGTTGGCCCTGGTCGCGACGACGCTCGTCTACGTCGTCGCGCTGACCATCGAGACCGACCGACCGCTCAACGCGCGCATCCCCTCGATCGTGTTCGTCGCGCTCGCGCTCGTGATGCCGATCGCCGTCGCCCGCCGGTTGCTGCAGCACCGTCGGGTCACGTTGAACACAGTGCTCGGCGCGGTCTCCGCGTACCTGCTGATCGCGCTGGGGTTCGCCCTGCTGTACCTGTCGGTCGCCGCGCTCGACGGGAACGACTTCTTCGGCCAGCCGGAGCCCAGCTCGTCGTTCATGTACTACAGCCTCACGACGGTCACGACCATCGGCCTGGGCGACCTCACCCCCGCGACCAAGCTCGGCCACCTGCTCACCGGCGCCGAGGGGGTCGTGGGCCAGGTGTACCTGGTGACGTTCGTGGCCATGATCGTCGCCCTCTACGTGACGCACCGCAGCGAGGACGCGGGCGACCCGAGCGACGGGACCGGCGCGGACGACGCCGCGGCGGGCTCGCGACCCGCCTGACACCACGAGGCCGCGGTCCGTCGGCATCCCCCACATCTCTGGAGGGTGCGGAGGACCCCGCGTCGTTGGTGATGAGGACCCCGACGCGCCGGGATGGTGGGCGGAGCGGCGCACCTTCAGGGTGGTCGTGGCGACGGCGGGCCGACGCGCCCGCGGCCATCGCCTCACGACCCCCTCACGAAGGACACGCTGATGCACCGCTCCACCCGCACCCTCGCCGCCCTCGGCCTGGCGCTCGCCGCGCTCGTCCCCGCTGCCTGCGGCGACGACGGCGAGGACCCGGCCGACGCGACGACGACCACCGAGGCGACCACGACCACCGCCGACCACGCCGGCCACGACGCGACGACCGTCAGCATCGAGGGGGTCGACTACGCGTTCGAGGACGTGCCCGAGTCCGTGCCGGCCGGCACCAGGCTCACCCTGGAGAACACCTCGGCGGAGGAGCTCCACGAGCTGGTCGTCTTCCGCATCCCCGACACCGAGACGGCGCCCTTGAGCGAGCTCGTGATGCGACCGCCGGCCGAGCTCGAGGCGATGCTCGGCGCGCCGGTCACCGTGCTGATGCAGCCGCCGGGGGCGCCCGAGCCGATCGCAGCCGTCGGCGACGGCACGATCGCGGAGCCGGGCCGGTACGCCCTCATGTGCTTCATCCCGATCGGCGCCGACCCCGACGAGTACCTCGCGGCGGTCGAGGCTGCCGGCGGTGGCAAGCCGAGCGGTGTGGCCGGCGGACCGCCGCACTTCACCGGCGGCATGTACGCCGAGCTCACCGTCGAGTGAGCCGGAGGTCGGTGGCCGGTACCCTCCGATCCGTGACCACGCGGGTTCCCGGGCACCGGCCGCCGACCTCCCGTCCGGCACGACCGTGACCATCCTCCGCTACGTCACCCACGCAGAGGTCGAGGTCGACCTGTCCGTCCCCGTCGCCCGCTGGGGCCTGAGCTCGACGGGCCGGGCCCGGGTGGTCGCCATGCTCGACCAGCCCTGGGTGCCCGGGGTCGGGCGGATCGTGAGCAGCGACGAGACGAAGGCGGTCGAGACCGCACGGATCCTGGCCGACCACCTCGGGCTCTCCGTCGAGGTCCGACCCGGAACCGGCGAGAACGACCGCACCGCCACCGGGTTCCTGCCGCCCGACGAGTTCGAGGCGACCGCCGACCGCTTCTTCGCGGCGCCGCGCCGGTCCGTCCGGGGCTGGGAGCGGGCGGCCGACGCCCAGGGCCGGATCGTCGCCGCCCTGCAGGACCTGCTCGACGCCCCGTCCCACGCCAGCACGGTCGTGGTCGGCCACGGCGGCGTCGGCACGCTCTGGTGGTGCTGGTTGGCCCACGAGCCGATCTCGCGCCGGCACGACCAGCCGGGCCAGGGCCACCGGTTCACCGTCGACGTCGACCGTCGCGCCGTGCTGGACCGCTGGCGTCCCATCGACGAGATCGACGACGCCGGCTGACGATCCGGCCGTCAGCCCGGGACCGATCGGACGAGGCACAGGCCGAGCGGCCGGCGCTCGACCTCCATCGCGAAGTCGAAGCGGTCGACGTCGACCGCGAGCGCGACGTCGTCGGGGTGCACGTGCCCCTCGCCGACGGCCAGCGTCCGCTCGGCCTCGGGCGTGGCGGCCACGTAGGACGCGGTGCCGTCCACGCCCAACGGCTCGCCCCGCCGCGCCCGCTCGATGAGCTCGGCCGTGGCCCGGTCGTCCTCGCCGCCGCGGTCGACGCGGTCCGTCAGCCACCCGGTCAGGACGTAGGTGGGCGCGCCGAGGCCGGCCGCGTCGACCGCCCTGGCGGTCGCCGAGGCGCACACGAGGCTCGCGGCGAACAGCCGGTCGGCGGCACGCGCCGCGACGACGCCCTGGGTGCCCGCCGAGGTCCGCTGCACGACGACGCGCCCGTCGAGGTCGGCCTGCGAGGCCGCGACCGGCGAGTTCGACAGGTCGAAGCCGTCGGGCCGGCGCCCGTGCTCCTCGCCCATCACGACCGCGCCACCGAGGCGGTCCGCGAGGGCCAGGGCCTCGGCGACGCCGCCGACGAGCCAGATCTCGGACGCACCGGCGCCGAACGCGCACGCCGCGGTCGTGAAGGCGCGCAGCACGTCGATCGCCACGACCGCGCCGCCGACGTCGGCGACCTCCGAGGTCGGGATGTACGCCGGGGCGTCAGGCACCGGCGAGCGGCTCCATGAGCTCGAGCCGGTTGCCGAACGGGTCGTCGGCGTAGACGCGGTCGTAGCCGTCGAGCGGCTCGTCGTCACGCAGCGGCACGCCCGCCTCCGCCAGCCGCTCGACGAGCGACGCCAGGTCGTCGACGAGCAGCGCCGGGTGCGCCTTGCGGGCCGGGCGGAAGTCGGCCTCGACACCGAGGTGCACCTTCACGCCGTCGGTCTCGAACCAGCGCCGCGAGATGCGGCGGCTTGGGGACGTGCGGGATGCCGAGCAGCCCCTCGTAGAACGCCACCGCCGCGGCCTCGCGGCCGGCGGGCATGGCGAGCTGCACGTGGTCGATCCGCACGATCCCCATCGGTCACCTCCCGGGTGGACGCGCCGGGTTCCCCCGACATCTGACCACCGTGACGGTGGTCAGATGTCGTCAGGAGCCGCGAGGTGTTCCGGGGCTACCAGGTGAAGACGGCCAGGGACTTCACCGGCGAGGTGAAGGCGCCCGCCAGGAACAGGCGGCGGTTCACCGGGTCGGCGTAGATCGCCTGGACGCCGTTGTTGCCGCCGTCGGCGTTGCCCTGGTAGCCGGTCACGCCCGGGTCGAAGGTGGTGAGGCGGCCGTTGGCGGCCTCGACCTGCGCCCCGAAGTACGGCCACGGGTTGTTGTCGTGGCGGTGGTAGCCGAGCACGTACGTGGAGCCGACGACACCGATGCCCTGGCAGTCGCCCGGCAGCACGATGCCCCACGCCAGGGCACCCGTGCTCGGGTTGAGCGTCTTGAACTCGTCGGAGCCCTGCCCGGCGACGCCGACGAGCAGGCGGCTGCCGTCGGCGTTGAAGGCGAGCACGTTGCCGGCCTGGCCGTCGTAGCTGCCGCCGGAGCCGACGCCGGAGTCGACTCGGAACCTGGCGTTGAACGCCGAGTCGGGCACGCCGTTGGCCGGGTTGGCCTTGATGATGCCGTGGCGGGTCAGGCCGCCGTAGACCTCGAAGAGGCCGCCGACGTAGAGGTTGGCGCCGTTGGGCGACACCGTCATCGCCCGGACCGAGCCGCCCGAGACGCTCTGGGACCAGACCGCGGCGCCGGTCGTCGGGTTGGTGGCCCGCACGACGCTGCTGTCGCCGCCGTAGACGATGTTGCCGCTCGCGACCGTCAGGGCCCGGACCCGCGATCCGGGCGACGGGTTCCACCCGGTGACGGCGAAGCTCGCGTTGAGCGCCGCGGCCCGGGCCCGGGCGACGCCGCCGAAGCTGGTGAAGTCGCCGCCGACGTAGATGGTGCCGTTGAGGCTGGTGATGGCCCGGACGTAGCTGTTCGCGTTGCCTGCGTAGACCAGCGCGCCGGTCATCTCGTCGACCACCGCGAAGTGGTTGGCGACGCGGCTCACACCGTCGGGCGTGATGACCCGGGTGAAGTTGCCGCCGAAGGCGATCAGGTTGCGCGAGGTGCCCGCGACCTTGGTGATGGCGAGGATGTCACCGTTGGTGGTGGCCCACCGGATGCGAGCCCCGATCGGGGTGGAGGGCGCCGAGCCGATGGCCCCCGCCGTCCCCGCCGATGCGAACGGGACCACGAAGGCCGCCACGAGCACCGCCACCAACATCCGGACCGAATGCCGACGCACCATCGAAAAGTTCCCTCCTCTGGATCGGCACCGCCACCGACCGCGGCCCATCGTTCCGCTTGGGCGACGCGAACACAAGACGAACTTCCCTGGAACTTGGTGACCTCCGCACGGTGCGTGGCGCCGTCACCGACGACAGTGGCGGCGGGTCCGCGGCGGGTGTCACCGGTGTGCCGCAGCGGCGGGCACGGGGCGTGCGGCATCCTGGTCGGGTGCCCGACGCCGCCGAGAGCAACCGCCGCCTGCTGCGGGCCCGCGACGCCATGGACCGGGACTTCGCGCTGCCGCTCGACGTGCCCTCGCTCGCGTCGATCGCCTGCATCTCCGAGGCGAACTTCATCCGCTCGTTCAAGGCGACGTTCGGCGAGACGCCGCACCGCTACCTCCAGCGCCGGCGGATCGAGCGGGCCATGTACCTGCTGCGGACGACCGCCACCAGCGTGACCGACGTCTGCATGCAGTGCGGCTTCTCCAGCCTCGGCAGCTTCAGCCGCACGTTCACCGACATCGTCGGCGAGACGCCCACGGCGTTCCGCGATCGCGGCACGATCCCGGCCGAGGTGCCGTCCTGCTTCGTGCGGGCCTGGACCCGACCGAGCTCACAGGTCGACGCCCGCACGATCGCCGGCGAACGGAGCAGTTTCGGAGAAGCCCCCGCCCCGGAGCCGTCCGTACCGTGACCCGCATGTACAACGCCATCACACGTTCACAGCTGTTCGTCCTCGACCAGGACCAGGCCAAGGACTTCTACGTCGACACGCTCGGCATGGAGGTCGCGACCGATCTGGACCTCGGCTTCATGCGCTGGCTCACGGTCCGCCTCCCCGGCGACCCCGGCCGCGAGATCCTCCTCGAGCGGCCCGGGCCGCCGGCCATGGACGAGGAGACCGCAGCGCAGGTCCGGGAGCTCGTCACCAAGGGCGCCATGGGCGGCTGGCTCAGCATCACCACCGACGACGCACAGGCCGCGTTCGAGACGCTGAAGGCCCGCGGCGTCGACATCACCGACGAGCCGTCGCCCAAGCCCTACGGCATCGACTTCGGCATCCGCGACCCGTTCGGCAACGCGATCCGCATCGGCCAGATGTTCGACGCGGAGGCGCCGGCGTGACCCACCGCGGCTCCCACGCCGAGCACCACGCCCACGGGCACGGGCACGGGCACGGGCACGGGCACCCGACCACGTCCAAGTGGTCGTGGCGGTCCGAGGGCTCGATCCTCAGCATCGGGAGCCGCAACTCGATCCTCTCGATCGGTTCGGTCGGCAGCGTGCTGTCGATCGGATCGATCGGGTCGTTCGCGTCCGTCGGGTCGGTCGCCTCGGCTGCCAGCGCCTTCTCGCTGTCGTCGGCCGCCAGCGCGTTCTCGATCATGTCGGCCGCGTCGCTGCGCTCGATCATGTCGGCGGGCAGCGACCGGGCGATCGCACGTCGCCACCACCGGCCCGGCCGACCGGCGCCCGACGACGCCTGAGGCCGGGCGCCGCGTCGGTCAGTCGTCGGCGGCGACCCAGGCGACCGCCTGCTCGCGCTCGGCGAGCGGGAACGTCCTCACCTTGCCCGGGCTCATCCAGCCGAAGACCGCGACGAGGTGGTCCATCCAGTCGAGGTCGGTCACCACGGCGATGCGCTTCCAGCCGCGCAGGTGCTCGGTGCCCATCTTGAGGTCCTCCCACGAGGCGCCCGACGACATCTTCCGGAAGTCCTCGAACACCACGACGATGCGGAGCGGGCCGGCCTTCGCCGCAGCGTCGACCACGGGGAACATGACCGACTCGTAGTCGGCGGCGTGGACCTCGCCGGAGTACGAGAAGCCGATGACGCCGTCGGGCAGGTCGTCGAGCTGGGTGATCATGTCGCTCCCTCCGGGTCGGGTCGGGGCGCCGTGGCCGCCGGCGCCAAGGGTGCCACGGCGGTCGCGGGCGACGACGGGCGTCCGGCGACGGGCGCACCTCGGGCACCCTGACCGCAAGGCGCAGCAGGGGTGTGCGCGCACGCACCCTCCCACCCGCGGGATGATCGACGGCGATGGGCGCCGCCGACGAACCCCGTCCGTCATGGGCGGGCGACCCCTTCCGCGGCGCCGGGACCGGGACCTCCGACGACGAGGTCACGAGCTTCGGACGGTCGTCGTTCGACCTGCTCCGGCTCGCCCTGTTCGGTGCGGCGGCCCTCGTCGTCGCCCTGCTCACCCGCTACCTGGGCTCCGGCGCCGAGGGCCTCGAGGAGGAGCTGAGCCGACTGCTCGTGGCGCCGGTCGACTGGATGCGCGCCACCATCGACGTCCTGCTGATCGCCACGGTGATCTCTGCGAACGTCGCCGTGCTCGTGCTCCCCGTGGTGCTGCGGCGGTGGCGGCAGCTCGCCTACGTGCTCGCGGCGATGCTGCTGGCCGGCGTCCTGTTCTCGGTGTTCGGCGGGTGGGTCGGGCTGCGCACGGTCACCGTCGACCCGACCGCGACCACCGAGGCGATCGCCCGGACGTTCGCCGTCAACGTGGCCGCCACGGCGCAGCTCGTCGCCGCCTTCGTCACCACCGGCCCGTTCGTCGGCATCCGGTGGCGCCGCCTCGGCCTCGGCATCGTCGCCGGCGTCCTCGTGCTCCAGCTGGCGGTCGTGTCGGGTGGGGAGGCCACCCACGTCCTGCTCGTGCTGACGACCGGCTACGCGGTGGCCAGCGCGGTGCTGCTCGCGTTCGGCCGGCCGACCACGCGGCCGAGCACGGCGGCGCTGCTCCGGATCCTGCGCCGCGCCGGCGTGCCGGCCAGCTCGCTCGACCAGCTGGGCATCAGCCCGCGCGGGACGATCTCGTACTCGGGGACCGACGACGACGGCGACGGCCTGTTCGTCCGGGTGCTCGGCTCCGACCGGCTCTCGGCCGACCTGCTCCGCCGGGCCTACCGCGCCGTCCGGTACCGGTCCACCGGCGACGACCGGCCGTTCACCTCGATCCGCCGCTCGGTCGAGCACGAGGCCTTGTGCTCGTTCCAGGCGCGCGACGCCGGGGTCCGCACGCCGCGGCTGCGGAGCCTGGCCGCCGTCGGCGAGGACTCGTTCCTCGTGGCCTACGACCGCGTCGACGGGGCGGGCCTCGACACGCTGCTCGAGCCGGGACCCGACGCCCCCGGCATCGCTCCCGACGACGCGTGGACCGACCGGGTCCTGCGCTCGACCTGGCGGCAGGTGGAGCAGATGCAGGCGGGACGGATCGCGCACCGGGACCTCCGCACGCAGAACCTGATGGTGGACGGCGACGACGAGGTGTGGATCGTCGGCCTGTGGCAGGCGGAGGTCGCGGCCGACGACGCGCTGCTGCGCACCGACCTGGCCCAGGTCCTCACCTCGCTCGCCCTCGCCGTGGGACCCCGGCGCGCGGTCGAGACCGGCGCCGACGTCCTCGGGGAGCCGGCCCTGGCCGCGAGCCTCGGCCGGCTGCAGCCGCTGGCGCTGACCCGACGGACCCGGGCCCGGCTGGGTGAGCGCCCCGGCCTGCTCGACGAGCTCCGCACCGAGGTCGAACGGCGATGCGGGGTCGAGCCCGCCGAGCTCGAGCCGCTCGCACGCATCGGCCCCCGACAGGTGTTCAGCATGGTCATGCTGGTCGCGGTCGTGTACTTCCTGGTGCCGCAGTTCGCCGACCTGCCGGCGATCTTCGACCAGATCACCGACGCCGACTGGTACTGGGCGATCCCCGCGTCGCTCGCATCGATCGCGAGCTACCTGGCCGCGGCGATCGCACTGACGGGCGCGGTGCCCGGCCGCCTGCCCTTCGGCGCGACGTCGGCCGCCCAGCTCGGCACCGCGTTCACCTCGACCGTCGCTCCGGCCGGCATCGGCGGCATGGCGCTCAACGTGCGCTTCCTCCAGCGCCAGGGCGTCGACTCGGCGGTCGCCACGTCGTCGGTCGGCCTCGACGCGGTCGGCGGCTTCCTCGGCCACGCCGTGCTGCTGCTGATCTTCGTGTTCTGGGCCGGGCGCGACGCGATCGGCGACGTCGAGCTGCCCTCGCCCAAGGCGCTGGCGATCGGCGTCGGCGTGGTCGTCGCGATTGCCGTCCTCGCGCTGCTCGTGCCGTCGACCCGGCGCATGGTGCGCACGCAGGTGCTGCCCATCCTCGGGCGGGCGGCCGGAGGCCTGCGCGACGTCCTGACGACGCCGAGCAAGATCGCCCTGATGCTCGGCGGCTCGCTGCTCGTCACCGTCAGCTACCTGCTCGCCTTCGTCGCGTCGGCCGAGGCGTTCGACGTGTCGACCCGCTTCGCCACGCTCGGCGCCGTCTACCTGTTCGGCGCCGCGATCGCGACGGTCGCGCCGACGCCGGGCGGCATCGGCGCCACCGAGGCCGCGCTGATCGGCGGCATGGTGGCGGTCGGCGTGCCCAACTCGCAGGCGGTGCCGGCGGTCTTCTTCTTCCGCCTCGTCACCTTCTGGCTGCCGATCCTCCCCGGTTGGGTCGCCTACACCTGGCTCCGGCGCACCGACCGCCTCTGACCGCACCCGGGCCGCGTGGCCATCTCGTCCGATCGGGTGCCGCACGCCGGCGCTCCCGTGTGCGAACGTGGCGGCGCTGGGCGGCGTCCGGAGGGAAGCGCACGTGTTGATCCAGTCCATCGGCGACCTGCTGCCCTCGGCGGTCGGCGTCGCCATCAGCCCGATCCCGATCATCGCCATCGTGCTCATGCTGGCCACGCCGCGAGCCCGGTCGAACGGCGTCGCGTTCGCCCTGGGGTGGATCGCCGGCCTGAGCGCGGTCGTGGCGGTCGTGCTGCTGGTCGCCAAGGGGGCCGGCAGCGGGACGACCGACGACGGCGTCGACTGGGCGACGCTGGCGTTCGGCCTGGTGTTCCTCGGCCTGGCCCGCCGGCAGTGGAGCAGCCGGCCCGAGAAGGGCGAGGAGCCGAAGATGCCCGGCTGGATGGAGGCCGTGGACCACTTCACGTTCCCGAGGTCGCTCGGCCTGGGCCTCGTCCTCTCGGCCGCCAACCCCAAGAACTTCGTGCTCACCGCCGCGGCGGCGGGTGCGATCGCCAAGGCGGACATGCCGGTCGGCGACGAGATCGTCGCCGCCGTGGTGTTCGTCGTGATCGCCTCGGTGACCGTCGTCGGGCTCGTGCTCTTCTACCTGGTCGCCCCCACGGCCGCGGCGAGGTCGCTCGATGCGATCAAGGAGTTCATGGCGCACAACAACGCCGTGATCATGACCGTGCTGTTCCTGATCCTGGGGGCCAAGCTCATCGGCAACGGCCTGGGCGGCGCGTTCGGTTGAGCGACCGCCCGCAGGTCGACCCGCTCGGCGGACCGGGCGGGTCGGCGCGTCAATCCTGCGGGGTGAGCACGAAGAGCGGGATCACCCGCTCGGTCGCGGCCTGGTACTCGTCGAAGCTCGGCCAGACGTCAGTGGCGACCTTCCACCAGCGGGCCTTCTCGTCGCCCTCGACCTGGCGCACCGTGTAGTCCTTCAGCACGGGGCCGTCCTGGAGCTTCGCCTCGGGCGTGGCCCGCAGGTTGTGGACCCACTGCGGAGCGACCGGCGCGCCGCCCATCGAACCGATCACCGCGTACTCGCCGCCCGACTCGGCCCGCATCAGCGGGGTCTTGCGGATCTTCCCGGACTTCGCGCCCTTGGTCCACAGGATGATGCACGGCTTGCCCTCGAGCTCCGTGCCCTCGGTCCCGCCGCTGCGCTCGTAGAGCTCGACCTGCTCGTAGATCGGCTCCCACGGGCTCGGCTCGTACTCGCCCTCGATCGGCATGGATGACTCCTCGGTCGGCGCCGGCAGCTGGTCCCGCGGTCGCTCCACGGCCCGGCCGGCGAGCCAGCACGCTACCCACCGCCCGAGCGGCCTCCCGACAGCGGGTCCCCCGAGGCTCGGGGCTGCGGCCTGCGATGAGTTCGGCGCCCGCAGCCGGTCGGAACCTGCATGGAGATCAAGAACCTGGCTGCCGACCTCTACGGCACACCGGACCTCGAGTGGTCCGAGATCACCGGTCGACTCGACGACGGCATCCCGCAGGCCCCGGGCCAGGGCGGTCCCGGCCGCCACACCTGCTGGCTCGCGACGATCGACCCCGACGGGTCGCCGCACCTCAACGGCATCGGCGCGCTGTGGACGCACGGCACCTTCTGGTGGGAGACCGGCACGGGCACCCGGAAGGGCCGGAACCTGGCCCGCGACCCGCGCTGCACGCTGAGCGTGGCGACCGACGAGTTCGACCTGGTCGTCGAGGGCACCGCCGAGCTCGTCGCCGACCCCGCGCTCGTGGCCGAGTTGGCGGCGGCATGGGCCGCCGACGGCTGGCCCGCCGAGGTCGACGAGAGCGGCATCGCGCTGACCGCGCCGTTCAGCGCGCCATCGGCCGGGCCGCCGCCGTGGCACGTGTACCGGATGACGATCACCGCGGCGACCGGGCTGGCGACGGTCGAGCCCGGCGGCGCGACGCGCTGGCGCTTCTGAGGCGACCGGGCCGCTCGGCGATCGGACCGCCCGTCCGGAGCCGCTGCCTCGGGCCGCTCGGGCGGCGGCTCAGCGCCCCGGCGCGTCGTCGAGGCTGCGCGGCGGCGCCGGGCGCAGGCCGGGGATGGCGATCCCGAGCAGCCCTCGCCCGACCGACTTGAGGATGTCGCCGACGTCGAAGCCGTCGCGCCACAGCGTGATCCGGCCGTCGTGCACGTCGAAGCGGCCCATCACCCAGAACTGCAGCCGGAGCGGTCCGAGCACGATCACGTCGGTGCGCTCGGTCAGCACGACCGGCCCCTCGGCCGAGATCGCGTGCAGGTACACCTCGAAGCTGACCTCGGGGCGGGTCAGCCCCTTGAAGGCCTGCCGGACCCGCTCGGCGCCGTCGATCGCCGGGAGGCCGACGTTCACGTAGTGGACGTCGGGGTCGAGCAGCTCGATCGCCGCGTCCAGGTCGGAGTCCATCAGGGCGGCGAGGAAGGCCTCGGTGACCGCCTGCGGATCGGTGGGCGCGGCGTCCGCCGTCGCGGGGGTGGGCAGGAGCTCGATCGGCATGCGCGGATGCTACGGCCCGCCCGTGCCGCCCGACAGGGGTCAGTCCGACGCGCTCACGGCACCGGTCGGCGCCGGGGTGCCGGCCGGGACCTCGTCCCAGATGTCGATCGTGCCGCCGTAGTTGGCGACCCAGACCCGGCCGGTGGAGTCGTCGTACGCGATCCCGATCGGGTGGTGGCCGGCCGGCTCCTTCACCAGCACCTCCATGTCCGACGTCCGGATCTTGGAGATGTTGCTGTTCTCGTAGTTGACGACGTACAGCGCCGTGCCGTCGGTCGAGATGTCGGCGGACCGGGGCTGGGTGCCCGTGGCGACCCGGGCGAGGACCTGGCCGGTCGCGGTGTCGATCTTGGCCACCTGGCCGGCCTTGTTGAGGGTCACGTAGAGCGCGCTGTCGTCGGGGGCGATCACGATGTGGCGGGGTCCGGCGCCGACGTTGCGGATCCAGGAGATGGCGCCCGTGCCGATGTCGACCTTCGCCACGTCGGAGCCGCCCATGACCGCGACGTAGGCCGTCTTCGAGTCCTTCGTGATCGCGATGCCCCGGGGGTAGCGACCGTTGATCTTGATCGTGTCGAGGACCTGACCGGTCGTCGTGTCGGCGATCGTCAGGTCCCAGGTGCACCAGTTGGTGGCGAGCACCTTCGACCCGTCGGGAGTGACTGCGACGTACTTGGGCACGGCGCCGGCCGGGATCACCTGGTCGATCTTCCAGCTCTTGGTGCTGATCCGATACAGGAAGCTGGTCGTCGTGCCGTCGCCGGGCGAGCACGAGTCCTTGCCCTCGCTGAACCCGGGGCCGTACATCGAGTAGTTCGAGACGTAGACCTCGTCGCCGTCGGGCGTGAAGGCGGCCTCGACCGGCGCGCCCTTGAAGGTGCCGGGCCGGTCGATGCCGAAGTCGGTGAGGGTGACCGAGTCGGGGATCGTCGCCAGCAGCTCGCCGTTCGCGTCGTAGGCGGTGACGGTGTGCGTGTACATCATGTTCTGCGCCGTCACGACGCCGTGCCCCGAGGCCACGACCGACTTCGGTGAGATGTCGCCGCCGATCTGGCGCAGCTTCCGCATGGTGAGCGTCTCGACGGGCGGCCGCGGCGCGGTGGTCGTCGTCGTGGTCGACTCGTCCTGCAGCTGCTCGGCGTCGCCGCCGCCCGTCGCAGCCTTGTCGGCCCCGCCGTCGGCGTTGACCTCCTGACCGCCACCATCCGCGACCGCGCCGCCGTCGGTGCCGACGCAGCTCGCGGCGAACGCGCCGCAGGCGCCCACCACGGCGACGACGAGCAGCGTTCGGATCCGGCCACGCACCCCCACAGCGTCCCACGCGGCCCCGGGTGCAGCGGGTCGGGCCGGTCAGAGGACGGCGGTCGCCCCGCCGTCGACGACGAGGTGCGTGCCCGTGATGAAGCTCGCGCGGCGCGACAGCAGGAACGCCACCGCGTGGGCGATCTCGACCGGTTGGGCCATGCGCCCGAGCGGCGCCTCGGCCTCCATCTCCTCGCGCAGGCCGGGTACGTCGAGGGCGATCTGGAGCATCGGCGTCTCGACGAAGCCCGGGCAGACGGCGTTGACGCGGATGCCCTCGGGCCCGAGCTGGTGCGCGAGCGACCGGGTCATGCCCAGCAGGCCGGCCTTCGACGCGCAGTAGGACGGGATGGCGGCGTTGCCGACCAGGCCCTCGATCGACGAGATGCCGACGATCGACGCGCCGTCGGGGTGGGCGTCGCCCGTCGCCGCGACCGCCTGGAGGTGCGGCAGCAGGGCCTGGGCCAGGAAGGCGTACGCCTTGAGGTTCACGTCGACGACGAGGTCCCAGTTGGCGTCGGTCAGGGCGCCGGTCGGATCGGGGCTCACCGCCCCGGCGGCGTGGACGAACCCGTCGATGCCGTCGAGGGCGCCGGCCGACATCTCGACGGCGGCGGCCACCGCCGCAGGATCGGTCACGTCGACCGAGAGGCCCGCGGTCCGCACGCCCTCGCCGGCGTCGGCACCGATGGCCTGCGCCACCCCGGCGACGTCCGGGCTCAGGTCCCAGATCGCGACCGACCGGCCCTCGGCGACCAGCACCTCGGCCGTCGCCCGGCCGATGCCCGAGGCCCCGCCCGTGACCACCACTCCGCTCATGACCATCCTCCACTGAGGTAGACACACCGTCCGATCTGTCTACCATGACCGCATCGAGGATCCAGGGGGACCCACATGCGCAACCCGCACGCCGGCACGCCGTTCGACACGTCCGACGAGGAGATCGCCGCCGCGCTCGAGGACGTGAGCATCCCGACGCTCATGCTGTCGATGGTGCACATGACCGGCGACCCGTCGATCATCCGCAGCGACCTGCGGCCCGTCGCGTCGTTCCTCAACGAGGTCCAGGGCTTCATGTCCGAGGAGGACAAGGCGACCGTGCGGGCCCGGGCGCTCGAGGTGATCAAGGACTACCGCGACCGCGGCTGCCCCGAGCCCGAGCCGCTGTCGCGGGACCTCATCCACGAGATGATGGAGTGGCTCGTCGTCGAGGACGTCCCCGACGAGTACGTGCCGCTCATGCTCGACGACCTGGCGCTCGACGGCCGGGACCACGACCACGTCGACGCGCCGGCCACGGCCGAGCAGCAGGCGGCCCGCGCCGAGTTCCCCGTCGTCGTGATCGGCTGCGGCCAGTCGGGCCTGCTCGCCGGCATCCGCCTGCAGGAGGCCGGCATCCCGTTCACGATCGTCGAGAAGAACGCGGGCGTGGGCGGCACCTGGTGGGAGAACACCTACCCGGGCGCCCGCGTCGACGTGGGCAACCACTTCTACTGCTACACGTTCGAGCCGTCGGACCACTGGACCGAGTACTTCGCCCAACAGCCCGAGCTGCAGGCGTACTTCCAGGGCGTGATGGAGCGCAACGGCATCGAGCCGCACGTCCGCTGGTCGACCGAGGTGGTCTCGGCCACGTGGGACGAGGCGACCGACACGTGGCAGGTGGTCGTGCGCGGCGTCGGGCCCGACGGTCGGCCGACCGGCGAACCCGAGACGCTCACCGCCCGCGCCGTGATCACCGCGGTGGGCCAGCTCAACCGGCCGAGCATCCCCGACATCGAGGGCAAGGACGACTTCGCCGGGCCGAACTTCCACACCGCACGCTGGGACCACGACGTCGACCTCACCGGCAAGCGGGTGGCGATGATCGGCGCCGGCGCCACCGGGTTCCAGGTCGCCCCCGCCATCTGCGAGCAGGTCGAGCACCTGACGGTCTTCCAGCGCACCGCCCAGTGGATGTTCCCGAACCCGAACTACCACGAGCAGGTCGGTCCCGGCGTCCGGTGGGCGCTGCGGCACCTGCCGTTCTACGGGCGCTGGTACCGGTTCCTCCTGTTCTGGCCCGGCTGCGACAAGGGGCTCGAACCGGCGCGCGTCGACCCCGACTACACCGATCCGGAGGGCGGCCAGCAGCGGTCGATCAGCGAGATCAGCGACGGCGCCCGTGCCGTGTTCACCGACTGGATCGTGAGCCAGATCGGCGACGACCCCGAGCTGATCGCCAAGGTCGTGCCCGACTACCCGGCCACCGGCAAGCGCACGCTGCAGGACAACGGCACGTGGCTGAAGACGCTGACGCGCGACGACGTCGACCTCGTCCGCACGGGCATCGACCACATCGAGCCCGATGCGATCGTCACCGGCGACGGCGAGCGGTACCCGTGCGACGTGATCATCTGGGCCACCGGGTTCCACCACACGAAGGTGCTCTGGCCCATGGACATCATCGGGCGCGACGGCACGCTCCTCTCCGACGTGTGGGGCGAGCGACCCGCCGCCTACCTCGGGATCACCGTGCCCGAGTTCCCGAACCTGTTCCTGATGTACGGCCCCGGGACCCACCTCGCGCACGGGGCGAGCCTCATCTTCAACTCCGAGTGCCAGATGCACTACATCTCGCAGTGCCTGGACGAGCTCATCGACGGCGAGCACCGCAGCATGGAGCCGCTCCCCGAGCGCCTCGACGACTGGCACCGCCGCCACCAGGAGGAGATGAGCATGCTCGTCTGGGCCCAGCCGAGCATCGAGCACTCGTACTTCAAGAACTCGAAGGGCGAGATCCACACGGTCATGCCGTTCCGGGTCGTCGACTACTGGCAGTGGACCCGGGAGCTGGATCCGGCCGACTTCACGTTCCGGTGAGCGGTCCCGCCACGGTGGGGGCGCCCGCCGACGGGCCGGGGCGCGTGCCGGCGATCAGCACGCGCGACCGGGTGCTGGTCGCGACCGAGGTCTGCCTGCGCCGTCACGGCCTCCGCCGCACCACGATGGTCGAGGTGGCCGAGGAGGCCGGGATCTCCCGCGCCGCGCTCTACAAGCACTTCCCCGACAAGGCGAGCCTGGTCCTGGCCACGCTCGGCCACATCGACGAGCGGTTCTGGAGCGAGGCCCACCGCCGCGTGGGCCGTCGCCGCTCGCTGGCGGCGCAGGTCGCCGAGGCGGTGCAGATGGCGCGGGAGCAGGAGCGGGAGGTCGGGCCGCGCGGCCTGATGCAGCACCTCCGCCGCACCGACCACGACGAGCTCGCCGCCCTCCTCGGCACCGGCCTGCGCGAGGTGCTGCCCGGCATGGCCGAGTTCTGGCAGCCCTACCTCGAGCGGGCTCGCGACCGGGGCGAGGTGCGCGCCGACGTCGACGTCGCCCGGGCGGCGGAGTGGGTGATGCGGATGATCCTGTCGCTCGTCACCGTGCCCGGCGACGCCGTCGACGTCGACGACCCGGCGTCGGTCCGGAGCTTCCTCGAGGACTTCCTCGTCGTCGGCCTCCGCTGACCGGACCCGATCAGGAGGCGTCGGCGGCGCGGACCATCTCAGCCGGCGCGTCCTGCCAGCTGACCGTCCGGTTGCCTCGTCGACGGGATTCTCGTGTCAGCCATGCGTCGCCAGCGCCGCTCTGTGGCGTCAGAAACGTGGGGGGGCGCCACCTCGCCGCTCCCGCCCGGCGCGGTCCCGCGGGTCCGCGTCGCCCGATGGCACCGCTGGGATGATCCTGCGATGACGTCGGCGCACCAGCGGCTGCTCAGGCGCTGCTTCCGGATCGGCCTGGCCGCCGCGCTCGCCACCGTCTGCTCGCAGCTGCTGAGCCTGCCGAGCCCGTGGTTCGCCACCCTCGCGGCGATCGTGGCGATGCAGGGCACCCTGCAGGCCACCTTCCGCAGCGCCCGCAACTCGATCCTCGGGGCGCTGATCGGCGCGGCGCTGGGCCTGGCCGTGGCCTGGGTCGCCAAGGACCAGGCCTGGGCGGTCGGCGTCGCCGTCGCCGTGCCGCTGCTCGTCTTCGGGTGGTTCCGGCTGGGCTCGATCGGCCAGCAGGCCGCGCTCGTGTCGTCGGTGATCGTGCTCGTGCCCGAGCTCCCCGACTTCAGCACCGTCGACTTCGCTCGCATCCGCCTCGAGCAGGCGGTCATCGGCATCGTCGTCGCCGTGCTCGTGCAGGCGACGATCTTCCCGCCGCGGGCGCACCGCAAGGTCCGCCAGGAGCTGGCCGGCGTGTACCGCGACATGGCGCACCTCATGGGCCACGTGACGGACGCGCTCCGGCAGGAGCCGTACGCCGCCGACGCGATCCGCGGCGAGCGCGTCGACGCGCGGACCCGCCTCGCGGATGTCGACGACATGTGGGACGACGCGATGTCGGAGCACCAGTCGCACGGCCTGCTCGCGTCGCACTGGCGCGTCACGACCCGCCGGATCTGGGAGCAGTGCTCGGTGCTGGCGACCGAGGTCAGCGACGTCCAGGACTCGGCCCTGCTGGCCGCCTGCCGCGACGACCTCACCTCCCTGACCGTGCTGCTGCAGCAGGCGCTGCAGGACGTGGCCCGCTGGTTCCACCACGCGCCCGCCGACGGCCTGCTGGAGCTGCCCGACCTCGATCCCACCCGCCGGGCGCTCCTCCAGCACGTGCGTACGGCCGAGGTGGCGGTGCTGCCCGACTCGTACTCGCAGACGCTGCAGGCGCTGGCGGTCGCCAACGCGTGCAACGTGATCGGCGAGCGCCTGGTCGACCTCGCCGTCCAGCACGAGGACGCCGTCCGCATCCACGGGCCGTCCGACTGACGCAGCGCGCGGACGCTCCGGTCCGGTCGGCGCCGGTCAGGCAGCGCCGGTGCGGGTCAGGCGGGGTCGCGTGTCAGGACGTCGTCGCTCCGGCCGGCCCGCTCAGCTCACGACGCCCAGGAGCTCGTCGGTGAGCTGGCAGAGCTCGTCGAGCTCCTCGTCGCCGAGGACCTCGAGGTCCTTGGCGAACGCGCGGTCGGTCAGCTCCTCGGCCAGGGCCCATCGCGCCTTGGTCTCCTCGTCGGGCTCCGAGGTCGGCTCCGGCCAGCCGAAGATCGCAGCCATGTACGGCGTCCGGATGAAGAAGGCGTCGACCGGTTCGAGACCGACCTCTCGCACCGCGGCGCCGTGGCGGGCCGCCCGCAGCTCGCGCAGCGCGTTCATGCGGTGGACGACGAGCTCGCGCTCGCCGTCGGGCTCCTCGAGCGCACGCCACCCGGCGAACACCGGGGCGTCGGTCGCGTCGGCGGCGGCGATGACCGCACCGCACAGCTCGGCCAGCCGCGTCAGGTCGCCGGTCCCGTCCGGGATGTTGGCCGTCGCCCAGCGCGCCGCGTAGCCGGCGAAGCGCCGGGCGGCCGCGTCGCGGTCCTCGATGGACGCCGAGGACTCCCATCCCCGCTGGACGGTCTCGGCCGGGAAGAACGTGAACGCCTCGAACACGACGTCGTGGTCGACGTCGCCCAGCACCCCGCCGCGACCGGCGAAGTAGAAGGCGGTGCCCTCGTAGCCGAGGCCGGCCGTGTCGGCGTACATCTCGAGGTCGAGCATGAACTTGGCCCCGACGTCGTGGACGGCCTTGGCCGTGTGGCGCGACGCCTCGAGGGCGGACGGTCGGGGATCGGCGGCGTCTCCGGACATGCCGGGAACCTAACCGGCGGCGGCCGGTCGACGTCGGGCGATCTCGTAGCAGGCCACCGCCCCGGCGCTCGCGACGTTCAGCGACGACAGGTGCCCGTGCAGCGGGATCGACGCGACCAGGTCGCAGCGCTGCGCGGCGAGGCGGGACAGGCCCTTGCCCTCGGCGCCGAGCACGAGGCACACCGCATCGGTCGCGACCGGCAGGTCGTGGATGCTGGTGTCGCCGCCGGCGTCCAGGCCCACGACCCAGACCCCCGCCTCGCGGAGGTCGGTGATGGCGGTCGGCAGTCCGCCGACGAGCGCCATGCGCAGGTACTCGACGGCTCCCGCGGCCGCCTTCGTCACGGTCGGCGTCACGTGCACCGCCCGGTGGCGCGGCAGCACCACGCCGGTGACGCCCGCGCACTCGGCGATCCTCATCACCGCGCCGAGGTTGCCCGGGTCGGTGACCCCGTCGAGCGCCAGCAGGAACGGGGGCCGTCCGTCGACCGGCTCGCACAGGTCGTGCAGCGCGGTCTGCGGCAGCTCGGCGGCGCGGGCCACGACGCCCTGAGGCGCCTCGGTGTGGCTGAGCGAGTCCAGCCGACCCCGGCTGACCTCTGTGATCGGGACCCGGAGCTCGTCGGCCAGGTCGACGATGTCGCCGACGATGTCGGACCGGTCGAGCTCGGCGTTCAGGAAGATCTCGTAGACCTTCCGCCGTCCGGCCAGCAGGAGCTCTCGCACCGCCTGCCGGCCCTCGACCTGCGTGCCGCCGAGGCCGCGCTCCTTCGGCGCGGTCGTGCGCCCCGGGTCCTTGCGCTGCGGCCGACCGCCCGAGCGGGTCGACGGCCGCGCCGGTGCGGTGCGCTCCTGCGACGCGCCGCGGCCCCGGCCGCCCGGCGCCGATCGGTCGCGCCCGCCCGGCGCGGGCCGGCCACGACCCCCGGTCGACGAGCCGCCACGGGCGCCGCCCGCCCGGCCGCCTGCGCCCTTCCCCGGGCCCTTGCCCGCGCCCTTGCCGCCGCGGGGCGCGCCGCCGCGCCCGCCCGAGGATCGTCCGGCCATCAGGTGCTCCTCGTCTGCTCGGTGCGACCCGCTCGGCCGGACTCGTCGTCCGGCGCGGTGTCGGACACGAAGTGGATGCGCGACTCGACGAGCGCCGATGCCAGGCAGGCGATGCCCTCGGCCCGGCCCAGCCCGCCGATGCCCTCGGCCCGCCGCCCCTTGACGGTGACCGGTGCGCCGACGACCTCGGACAGCGCGGCCTGGACCTCGGCGCGCCGGGGCGCCAGCTTCGGTCGCTCGGCGATGACCGAGCAGTCGACGTTGACCGGCGACCAGCCCTCCGCCGCCACGAGGCGGACCACCTCGGCGAGGAGCTGCAGGCTGTCGGCGCCGCGCCAGCGCTCGTCGGTGTCGGGGAAGTGCGAGCCGAGGTCGTCGAGCGCCGCCGCGCCGAGCAGCGCCTCGGCGACGGCGTGGGCGACGACGTCAGCGTCGGAGTGGCCGTGCAGGCCGGCCTCGCCCGGGAACGTCACGCCCCCGAGGACGAGCACGCGATCGGGGTCGTCGCTGAAGCGGTGCACGTCGAAGCCGTTGCCGATGCGGAACGTCACGAGGCCGAGTCTCCCCCGCTCGCCGCCGCCCGGTCGAGCAGCGCAGCGGCCACGTCGAGGTCGGCGGGCTCGGTGATCTTGAGGTTCGCCCGCTCGCCCTCGACCAGCGCGACGGTGCCGCCGTCGGCCTCGACGAGCGCGGCGTCGTCGGTCGCCTCGGCGCCGCGGGCGTGGACCGCACGGAGCGCCGCGGCCCGGAAGCCCTGGGGCGTCTGCACGGCGCGCAGGCGATCGCGGTCGACGGTCCCGCCGTCGAGGTCGCGGATCGTGTCGACCACGGTCACGACCGGTACGGCGGCATCGGCGCCGTCACGGACCGCCTCGACCACACGGGCGAACAGCGAGCCCGACGCCAGCGGCCGCGCCGCGTCGTGGACCAGGACGACCTCGGCACCGGCCGGCACCGCGGCGAGGCCGTTGGACACGGAGGTCGATCGGCTGTCGCCGCCCGCCACCACCACGTCCGCGCCGTCGACGCCGACGTCGGAACCGGGCGCGACCACCACCACGACGCCGTCGGCGCACCGGCGGGCGACGTCGATCGAGCGCTGCAGCACGGTGCGGCCGCGGAGCTCGGCGAGGTGCTTGGGTCCGCCGAAGCGCGAGCCCGATCCGGCCGCCACGACGACGCACCACACCTCACCCGTCCCGTCGCCGGCCATGGCTGCACGGTACCGGGCCGACGGCGGCCGCCCCGCGGCTGAGCACGCTGCCCTCCCTGGCCTCGCTCTTGTGTGTGACGCAGTTCGCAATCTGTACGATGCCGGGCGTGAACGACATGGAGCTCCTCCGCAACGTCGAGCTGTTCGACCGGTTCAGCGACGAGGACCACCGCCGCCTGGCCGACGCGGCCGACCGCATGGAGCTCATCCGCAACGACGTCGTCTTCGGCGAGGGCGCCGAGGCCGACGCCTGCTACGTCGTGATCGACGGCCGCATCGCGATCGCCAACAAGTCGGTCGACGGGCGCGAGTCGATGGTGGCGCTCATGGAGCGCGGCGACCTCTTCGGCGAGATGGGCCTGTTCGACGGGCTCGGCCGCTCCGCCGAGGCCCGCGCGCTCGAGCAGTCGAGCGTCATCCGCATCCCCTACGAGGTGCTGAAGGCGCTCTGGGAGGACAGCCCCGAGCTGCTCTGGTCGGTCGTGCGCCTGCTGAGCCAGCGGATCCGCGCCACCGACGAGGCGCTGGCCGACTCCTTCTTCCTCGACGTCACCGGCCGCACGGCCAAGCACCTGCTCGAGCTCGCCGGCGATCGCGACGACTTCGAGATCCCGATCACGCAGGAGGAGCTGGCCGGTCTCGTCGGCGCCTCCCGCGAGCGGGTCAACAAGGCGATCGCCAGCTTCCTGCGCCTCGGCTGGATCGAGCAGAACGACCGCCAGTACCGGATCCTCAAGCGTCGCGAGCTCGAGATCCGCTCGTCCTGACGCCGGGGCCGATCCCCGTCACCGCCCCGCCGCCCGTTCTGTTCCCAGATCCTGGGGTGTTCGCCCCAGGATGTGGGAACAGAACGACGGGGGTGAGGGGCCAGGGGGACGGCGGTCAGCCGGCCAGGAAGGTGAGGACCCGGTCCCAGGCCTCGGCCGCGTCGTCGGCGCGGTGGCTCGGTCGGCTCGGATCGTGGACGAAGCCGTGGTCCGCTCCCACGTACTCGACGACGTCGACACCGGCGTCGCGCAGCTCCTGCAGGTGGCCGGGCGGCGTGTAGGGGTCGACGGACCCGACGACCGCCATGACCGCCGTGGTGCCCCGGGCCGCCAGCGCCGCGAGCGGCTCGCCCTGCTCGGGGCCCTGCCACGCCTCGGGCACGTGGATCATCCCGTAGAAGGCGGCGATGCGGTCGAAGCGCTCGAGGAACGAGGCCTTGAGGGCGTACATGCCGCCCATGCAGAAGCCGATGAGGCCGACGTGCTCGAGCCCGATCTCGTCCGCGGTGGCCACGGCGTCGCCCAGCAGCTGGCGGTCCGACATCTCGGGCATCACGGCGAAGCGGGCGGGGCCGGCGTCGGCGTCGCCCTCGCCGGGCAGGTCGCGCCCGGCGAACGGCTCGAAGGAGCCGACGCTCCAGCCCGTGCGCCGGGCCAGGTCGTCGCACATCTCGGTGAACAGCGGGCGCAGGCCCCAGACGTCGGGGATGATCACCAGGCCGCGGGTCGCGCCCTCGGTTCGGGCGACGTAGGCGGCGGTTCCGGACGGCAGCGTGAGTTCCATCGGCCCCGACACTACGACCGGCCCCGGCACCACGAGGGCACGCTCGCGGGTGGTCGGCGGGGGATGCGGGATGCGGTCCGGCGGTCCTACGACGGCAGCTCGCCGTGGGCCACGAGGGCGTCGACCGCCGCGTCGATGCGCTTCTGGCGGGTGGCCGGGCGCTTGGCCTGCACCAGCGCCAGCAGGACGAGCTTGCGGCGACCGGGCCGCTGCTCGTCCCACCGCTCCCGCACGCCGGCCGCAGCGAGCGCGTCGAGCAGGTCGTCGGGGGCCTCGAGCGCCTCGACCGAGTCGAGCAGCGTCCAGGAGCCGTCGGCCTTGGCCGCCTCGATGACCGTCCGGCCCTGCGGCCGCATCCTCCCGGCGGCCTCGAGCTGCTCGATGCGGGCCTTGTTCGACGCCGACCACCCGCTGCCGGGCTTGCGCGGCGCCACCAGCATCAGGAAGCGCAGGTCGTCGAGCGCGTGCACCGTCGAGTCGATCCACCCGAAGCAGACGGCCTCGAGCACGGCGGACTCGTAGTCCAGCGCGTCGGGTCCGGCGGCCTGCTTCCACACCGTCAGCCAGACGGCCGGAGAGTCGTCCGCGTGCTCCTCGAGCCAGGCGGTCCACTCCGCCGGGGTCGCGGCGGCGACGACCGGCCGGCCGGCGTGCTCCGACGGCGGGTTCGCGAGCCCCTCGGGACCGGCCACCGGTCGGTCAGGTGTAGCGGTCGAGGATGCTCGACTCGGCGATCCGGCCGAGCGCGTCCTTGATGGTCAGCGCCCAGTGGTCGGTCACGCCATCGACCGACGCCAGGTCCTGGACCGACGCCCGGCTCAGCTTCTCGAGCGAGCCGTAGTGGGCGATGAGGCGCTCGGACATCTCGTCGGGCATGCGGGGGATGCGGGCCAGCATGCGGTAGCCGCGGGCCTGCAGCTGCGCGTCCATGTCGTCGGTCTGGCCCGACAGGTGCAGCGCGTGGGCCACCTTGTCCTGGTCGAGCAGGTCCTCCATGTCGAGGTCGGACAGCGTGTCGATCGCCTGCTCCAGGTCCCAGGATGCGTCGGCCTGCAGGTAGTCCAGGACGACGAGCCGGCGCTCGTCCTCGACGCCCGCCATGAGCTCGCGGAGCTGCAGCCGGACCAGCCGGCCGTCGGTGCCGAGCTCGACGAGGTAGCGGTCGATCTCGTCGGAGATGCGCGCGACGAGCTCGGCGCGCTGCAGGAGCGTCACCACGTCGCGCAGCGTGACGAGGTCCTCGACCTCGAGCGAGGTGAGGTTGGTCGACTCCTCGTTGAGGCGGTTCTTGTAGCGCTCCAGCGTCTGCAGCGCCTGGTTGCACCGGCTCAGGATCGAGGTGATCGGCTCGAGCTGGTAGCGGATCGTCTTCGTGTAGACGGTCACCACGGCCATGTCCTCGGACACGGAGATGACCGGGACGCCGATCGACCGGGCCACCCGCTCGGCCGTGCGGTGCCGGGTGCCGGTCTCCTCGGTGGGGACGTTCGGGTTGGGCACGAGGTGCACGTTGGCCCGGGCGATGTAGCCGGCGTCGGGCGTGAGCACGATCGCGCCGTCGGTCTTGGCGAGCTCGGACAGGCGCTGCGGCGAGAACGCTGCGTTGACGAGGAAGCCGCCGGACGAGATGTTGAGCACCTCGGGGCCGTCGCCGATGACGATCAGCGCGCCCATCCCGGCCTTCAGGATGCGGTCCAGACCCTCCCGCAGGGGCTGCCCCGGGGCGACCGCCGCCAGCGCAGCCTGCAGCTCGGGGTTGCGGCGGAGCGCCATCGGCGCAGTCTAGGCGGTGATCCGCGGGCCGGCATCGGCGCGTGGGACCGGGCGCGGCCGCTCAGGCGGCCAGCCCGGCGAGGTGCATCGCCGCCTTCACGGTGGGGGCCCGGAGGACCTCGATCGGCACCGACATCGCCGGGGCGGAGTGGGGGACGATCGCCGTGGTGAACCCGAGCCGGGCCGCCTCGGCGAGCCGCCGTTCGAGCCGGCTCACCTGGCGCAGCTCGCCGCCGAGGCCGACCTCGGCGCAGGCGATCACGCCGGCCGGCACGTCCTTGCCGATGGCCGACGACACCGTGGCCAGGCACACCGCCAGGTCCGCCCCGGGTTCGACGACCTTCACCCCGCCCACGGTCATGGCGTACACGTCGTGCTTGCCGATCTCGACGCCGACGCGCTGCTGCAGGACCGCGAGGAGCAGCGAGAGCCGGCCGCTGTCCAGGCCCTGCACCGAGCGGCGAGGCTGCGGCAGCGACGAGCTGGCCACCAGCGCCTGGACCTCGACCAGCAGCGGCCGGTGGCCCTCGAGGGCGGGCACGACCAGCGAGCCCGGCAGCCCGGGCGTGCGGTCCCCGAGCAGCAGCGACGACGGGTCGGGGAGGTCCACGAGCCCGCGACCGTGCACGGTGAACATGCCGATCTCGTCGGTCGAGCCGAACCGGTGCTTGGCGGCGCGCAGGATGCGGAGGTCGTGCTGGCGGTCGCCTTCGAGCGACAGCACGGTGTCGACGACGTGCTCCAGGACCCGCGGGCCGGCGAGCTGGCCGTCCTTCGTGACGTGGCCGACCAGCAGCACGGTCGTGCCGGTGGACTTGGCGATCTGCACCAGGCGGTGCGCGCACTCCCGGACCTGGGTGACCGAGCCGGGCGCGCTCGTGAAGCGCTGGTCGTGCAGCGTCTGCACCGAGTCGACGACCACGAGCTCGGGCTGGGTCGCCTCGATGTGCACGCCCACGTTGCCCATCGCGGTCTCGGCGGCGAGGAGCAGGTCGTCGTGCAGCGCGCCGACGCGCTCGGCCCGGAGGCGGACCTGGTCGACCGACTCCTCGCCCGTGACGTAGAGGACCCGCGCCCCGGCCCGGGCCCGCGCCGCGAGGACCTGGAGGACGAGCGTGGACTTGCCCACGCCCGGCTCGCCGCCCAGCAGCGAGACGCTGCCCGGGACGAGGCCGCCGCCGAGCACGCGGTCGAGCTCGGCGATCCCGGTGGCCACCGGCGACCCGCCGACGGCCGACAGCTGGGTGATCGGGGTGGGCGGCGTCGAGGCGGCCAGCGGCACGACGGTCGGCTCGTCGACCTCGAGCTCCTCGGACAGCGTGTTCCAGTCACCGCACGACGCGCAGCGCCCGGACCACTTGGGCGTGCCGGCGCCGCAGCTCATGCACCTGAAGACGGTCCGGGTCCGTGCCATGTCGGCCGACGGTAGGCGCGGGGTGTGACGCGGGGCGCGGATGGGTCGAACACCTGTTCCCGCCCGACGGACACGCCCGCCCGGCCGATCCGTCGAGTCCGTCGAGTCCGTCGGGTCGCGTCAGTCGGCGCGGCGGGTGAGCCCCACGACGGCGACCACGACCGCCGCCACGACCAGCAGCGCGCCGGCGCCGGCGAGCACCAGGGTCGTCGTGCGACGGTCCTCGGCCGACGCGGTCAGCTCCTCGTCGGTGGCCGTCCCGCCCGTCATCGGCGCGGTCCACGACGCCACGCCGCCGTCGATCTCGCCGTTGGCCTCGTCGGCCCCGCCGGGCAGCGACACCCGCACGGTGAGCGTGGCGGCGTCGGGCCGGTCGGCCCCCAGGAGGGCGAGTTCCTCGGGGGTGCGCCCGAGCGGCAGCCCGCCGAGCACCTGGGTCAGCTGCTCGTCGGAGAACTGCGCCGGGTCGCCGGAGAGCGCGAGGTCGGTGCGGAACTCGGTCGAGCTGCCGGCGAAGCCGTCGGACAGCTCGAGCGAGGTGCCGCTGAAGACGCCGTCGGCGCCACCGACCTCGTCGAGGACCGAGGCCAGCTGCTCCGGCGTGGCGAACGTCCGGACCGCGACGATGCGGAGCCCGCCGTCGCGCGCCGCCGGCGGGTCGACCTCCCACCCCGCCGACGTCATGTCCTCGAACGACAGCCCGGCGGGGTCGCCCAGCTGCGCCGCGGCCTCGGCGTCGAGGTCCACGGTGACGGTCACCCGTCCCGATCCGTCGGGCTCGACCTGCACGTGCACGTCGACCTCGGTCCGGCAGGCCGCGGCCAGCAGCCCGAGCAGCAGGGCCAGCAGCACGACGCACCGCGAGCGGGTTCGGGCGCCGGGCGACGGGGGGCGGGACCGGACGGGCACGGCCGGCCACGCTAGCCGTCGGCCCCCACGCCACCGGGGGGCCGCCGGCCACCGCCCGACGTGCTCGGCCCTGCGACCGGCGCCCTGGCGATACCGGTGGGAACGGCCCGGGGCAACGACCGTTCCCCAGCCTGATTCCCCAAGGGCGCGGGCGGGACCCGGGCGGACCGATCTGCCACACTGACAAGATCGAACGGCGTTCGGGGAGGGACCGACGCCGGCCGGGTGGGTGGCGCTGGGGAGGTCAGATGATGGGCGACGGTTCGATCGATCGGCGGAGGTTCCTGCAGGCGGGCGGCCTGCTGGGCGCGGGCGCGGCGCTGGGGCTGGCCGGCACCGGCTGCGTGCCGGGCTCGAGCGGCCCGGGCATCGGGGCGGAGTACTTCCCGACCTCGCTGCCGCAGGGCAACATGCTCGACCTGGTGGCGTCGGAGTCGCCGATCGAGCACGTGGTGATCCTGATGATGGAGAACCGCAGCTTCGACCACTGGTTCGGGTGGCTGCGCGACGACGTCGGGTACCACGAGCGGGGCCTGAGCAACTACGGCGGCGGCTTCACGATCGACGCCGCCCCCGACCAGACCTACGTGGACCCCGAGGGCCACCAGGTCAGCACGTTCTCCATGGCCGGCGGCGCCAGCCCCGTCGGGTTCCGGGGTTGCGGGTTCGACGACCCGGGTCACAGCTGGACGGCGGGCCGGGCCCAGCGCGACGGCGGGTTCCTGGCCGAGGGGTCCGGCAACGACGAGCTCGCCCTCGGGCACATGGCCCCGCAGGACCTCCCGTTCCACGCGCGGCTGGCCCGCCGGTTCACGACGTTCGACCGCTACCACTGCTCGCTGCTGAGCTCGACGCAGCCGAACCGCCGGTACCTCCACGGCGCGCAGTCGGGCGGCTACACGAACAACTACATCCCCATCAAGGAGCTCGGCCACCAGTGGCCGACCATCTGGGACCGGCTCGCCGCGGCCCGCGTGCCGGTGCGGTCGTTCTCGGCGGACCTGCCGTCGCTGGCCTTCTACGGGGAGCGCCTCACGCCGATGTTCGGCTCGATCGACGAGTACTTCGAGGTGTGCCACGCCGGGACGCTCCCTGCCGTCACGTTCATCGACCCGCCGTACATGCCGTGGTGGCAGGCCGACGACCACCCCCTGTGCGACCCGGCTGCGGGCCAGCGCTTCCTGCGCGACGTCTTCCGGGCCTTCACCCGCTCCCCGAACTGGGAGAAGGGGATGTTCGTCCTCACCTACGACGAGTGGGGCGGGTTCTTCGACCACGTCGCCCCGCCGGTCCTGCCCGACCTGCTCTCGTCCGCCGACGACGCGACCAACTTCGGCCAGGCCGGCTTCCGGGTGCCGACCGTCGTCGCCTCGCCGTACTCGCGGCCGGGCTTCGTCGACCACCGCCTGTACGACCACACGTCGGTCATGCGGTTCCTCGAGTGGCGCTTCCTGGGCGCGCCGGCCGAGGGCCCGGCCGGCGAGGGCTGGTGGCTCACTCCCCGCGACCGCAACGCCAACAACCTCGGCGCCTCGCTCGGGGCGACGAACCCCGACCCGCAGGTCTTCGACCTCGACGACCTCCCGCTTCGGGAGCCGACGCCGCGCTGCGACGGCGGCCCGCAAGTCGTCGCACCGGGCATGCAGGTCGGCGGGCCCGGCGGCGACCTCATGGAGGCGCTCGAGGCAGGCCTGTTCGACCGCATCGGCGCGAGCACCGAGCCGTCCTCGCTCGCCGGCACCTGGGCCGACGGCGGCGAGGTCAGCTGACCGACCGCCCCGGGCGCAGGCCCGACGGGAACGTGGGGATGTCCCCGAGATGCCCGATCGGGGGAACTTGGGGCTCAGCGGTCGCTGAGCGACGCGTGGTCCCCAAGAACGCTGGATCGGCGAGGTCGGGGAGATCCCCAAGAACGCTGGATCGGCGAGGTCGGGGAGATCCCCAAGAACGCTGGATCGGCGAGGTCGGAGAGATCCCCGAGTTCCCGTCGGCGTAGCCCCCGACGCCGGGGCCGGGCGCGACACGGCCCCGGCGTGGGCCGGGGCCGTGCGAGCGTGTCGGCGGGCGAGGGGCTCAGTCGCCGGTGGTGGCGAGCTCCTCGATCGGCGGGGGCGTGAAGCCCTCGACCGCCCGGAAGACGGCGTGGAGCTGGCCCTCGTCCTCGGGGTCGGGCTCGACGTCGACCACGATGGTCTGGCCGGCGTGGAACTCCTTCCACAGCAGCCGCTCCGACAGCGGGTCCTCGACCAGCCGCTGGATCGCACGACGCAGCGGCCGGGCGCCCAGCGTGGGGTCGTAGCCCCGCTCGCCGAGGAAGATCTTGGCGGCCGGCGTGACCTCCAGGCCCATGCCCTGGGCGGCCATCTGGACGGTGACCCGCTGGATCATCAGGTCGACGATCTGGGTGACCTCGGCCTGGCTGAGCTCGTGGAAGACGATCACGTCGTCGATGCGGTTCAGGAACTCGGGCCGGAAGTGCGCCTTCAGCGCCTCGTTGACCTTCTCCTTCATGCGCTCGTACGTGACGGCCTCGTCCCGCTTGGAGAAGCCGACGTTCGCCTTGCGGAGATCGGCGGTGCCCAGGTTGGACGTCATGATCAGCACGGTGTTGCGGAAGTCGACCGACCGACCCTGCGAGTCGGTCAGGCGACCCTCCTCGAGGATCTGCAGCAGCGTGTTGAACACGTCGGGGTGGGCCTTCTCGATCTCGTCGAAGAGGACCACGGAGAACGGCTTGCGGCGGACGGCCTCGGTGAGCTGGCCGCCCTCCTCGTAGCCCACGTAGCCGGGGGGCGAGCCCACCAGGCGGCTGACCGTGTGCTTCTCCATGTACTCGGACATGTCCAGGCTGATCATCGCCTGGTCGTCGCCGAACAGGAACTCGGCGAGCGTCTTGGCGAGCTCGGTCTTGCCGACGCCGGACGGCCCCAGGAAGATGAACGAGCCCGACGGGCGCTTCGGGTCCTTGAGCCCGGCCCGGGTGCGGCGGATCGCCTGGCTGACGGCCCTGATGGCGTCCTCCTGGCCGATGACCCGCTTGTGCAGCTCGTCCTCCATGCGGAGGAGCTTGGTGGTCTCCTCCTCCGTCAGCTTGTAGACGGGGATGCCGGTCCAGAGCGAGAGCACCTCGGCGATGGCCTCCTCGTCGACCTCGTCGAAGAGGTCCACGCCGGCGGCCTTCATCTCGAGGTCCTTCTCCTCCTTCTTGGCGAGGAGCTCCTTCTCCCGGTCGCGCAGCTGGCCGGCGGCCTCGAAGTCCTGGGACTCCACGGCCTCCTTCTTCTGGCGGACGACGTCGGCGAGCTCGCTCTCGATCTCGCGGTAGTCGGGCGGGGTCTGCATGCGACGGATGCGCAGGCGGGAGCCGGCCTCGTCGATGAGGTCGATGGCCTTGTCGGGCAGGAAGCGGTCGGAGATGTAGCGGTCGGCCAGGTTGGCGGCCGCGACCAGCGCCTGGTCGGTGATCGTCACCCGGTGGTGCTGCTCGTAGCGCTCGCGCAGCCCCTTCAGGATCTCGATCGTGTGGGCGACCGACGGCTCGTCGACCAGCACCTTCTGGAAGCGGCGCTCCAGCGCGGCGTCCTTCTCCAGGTGCTTGCGGTACTCGTCGAGCGTCGTGGCGCCGATCGTCTGCAGCTCGCCGCGGGCCAGCATCGGCTTGAGGATGCTGGCGGCGTCGATCGCGCCCTCGGCGGCACCGGCACCGACGAGGGTGTGGATCTCGTCGATGAAGAGGATGATGTCGCCGCGGGTCTTGATCTCCTTGAGGACCTTCTTCAGCCGCTCCTCGAAGTCGCCCCGGTAGCGGGAGCCGGCGACGAGGGCGCCGAGGTCGAGCGTGTAGAGCTGCTTGTCCTTGAGGGTCTCGGGCACCTGGTCGGCGGCGATCGCCTGGGCGAGGCCCTCGACGATGGCGGTCTTGCCGACGCCGGGCTCGCCGACGAGCACCGGGTTGTTCTTGGTGCGGCGCGACAGCACCTGCATCATCCGCTCGGTCTCGCGGTCGCGGCCGATCACCGGGTCGAGCTTCTTGTCGCGCGCGAGCTGGGTGAAGTTGCGACCGAACTGGTCGAGCACGAGCGAGCCCGACGGCGCCTCGGCGCCGGAGCCGCCCGAGGTGGCGCCGGCCTTCTCGCCGCTCTGGGGCTG
This sequence comes from Dermatobacter hominis, assembly GCF_020715685.1. Lineage (GTDB taxonomy): Bacteria > Actinomycetota > Acidimicrobiia > Acidimicrobiales > Microtrichaceae > Dermatobacter > Dermatobacter hominis. The sequence continues at coordinate 2,962,443 of NZ_CP085840.1, read as the reverse complement.
GTTGGACGAGCCCGGGTAGCCCGACAGCAGCTGGATGACCTGCTGGCGGACGCGGGACAGGTCGGCGCCGAGCTTGACGAGGACCTGGGCGGCCACGCCCTCGCCCTCGCGGATCAGGCCGAGCAGGATGTGCTCGGTGCCGATGTAGTTGTGGCCCAGCTGCAGGGCTTCCCGCAGCGAGAGCTCGAGGACCTTCTTGGCCCGGGGCGTGAAGGGGATGTGGCCCGACGGCGAGCTGCCGCCCTGGCCGATGATCTCCTCCACCTGCTGGCGCACCGCTTCCAGCGAGATGCCGAGGGACTCGAGCGCCTTGGCCGCGACCCCCTCACCCTCGTGGATCAGACCGAGGAGGATGTGCTCGGTCCCGATGTAGTTGTGGTTGAGGAGGCGAGCCTCCTCCTGGGCCAGCACGACCACCCGACGGGCCCGGTCGGTGAAACGTTCGAACACAGAGTGCCTCCCGAGAAGACGTTGGATCAGTGTAACGCCCGACCCCCGTCAGCCGTTCCCGCCCCGGGGTGGTGATCCTGTGTGACATCTGGTCATCGCGCCGCGGCGGCGCGTGTGAGGCGGCCGGCCGGCCGGCGGCACCGGGCTCCACCGTCGGGACGGGGCACGCGGCTGTGACACGCGGCGGTGGGGGCCCCGCTGCACCTCCGGGTAAGTTGGCCGTCGTGGTCGACCAGAACCCGCTCCAGGTCATGCCCTCCATGGCCGACGACCTGGCCCGGGTGGAGGCAGAGCTCGTGGCGTCCGTGCGCTCGGGTGACGACTTCCTGACCGAGATCGCGTCGCACCTGATCTCGGCGGGCGGGAAGCGGGTCCGTCCCGGTTTCTGCATCGCGGCGGCCGCCACCGCGCTCACCGTCGACGCCCCGGCCAGCCCGGCGGCCGTCACCGGCGGCGTCGCCGTCGAGCTGGTCCACCTGGGCTCGCTCTACCACGACGACGTCATGGACGAGGCGGTGGTCCGTCGCACGGTCGACAGCGTCAACGCCCGCTGGGGCAACCTCAAGGCCATCCTCGCCGGCGACTTCCTGCTGGCCCGGGCCTCCGAGCTGGCCGCCGGCCTCGGCGTCGAGGTGGCGGGGCTGCTGGCCGCGACGATCGGCCGCCTGTGCGAGGGCCAGGTCCTCGAGCTGCGCCACGCCTTCGACCTCGGCCGCACCGAGGACTCCTACCTCAGGGCGATCGAGGGCAAGACGGCGTCGCTGCTCGCCTCCTCGTGCCGGATCGGCGGGATCGTCGCCGACCTGCCCCGGGAGCACACCGACGCGCTGACCGACTTCGGCCGCTCCTACGGCATGGCCTTCCAGCTGGTCGACGACGTGCTCGACCTCGTCGCCACCGAGGCCGAGCTCGGCAAGCCCGCCGGCCACGACCTCGAGGAGGGCGTCTACACCCTCCCCGTCATCCTCACGCTGGCGTCGGCCCGCGGCGCGGAGCTGCGATCGCTGCTCGGCGGGGACCGGCTCGCCGACGGCCGCGACGGCGCCCCGCTCGACGACGTGTCGCGCCGGCGGGCGATCGACATCGTCCGCGACGGCGACGGCATCGCCGCCACCATCGCCCGGGCCCGCGACCACGCCGACCAGGGGCGCGCCGCGCTCGAGCGGCTCCCCGACTCCCCCGGCGTCACCGGCCTCTCGGCGGCGGCGGACTACCTCCTCGACAACGTCGAGGCCGCGGCGGCCTGAGGCCGCCGCAGGGCCCTCACATCAGCCGGGTCGACTCCTCGACGCGGTGCTGGGTGAGCTCGGTGCCGGTGATCGGCAGCTCGCCCATGCCCACCAGGAACGCACCCATGTGCTCGGTGGCCATGTGCGTCGCGAGGGCGTCGTCGTCGGCCCACTCCTCGTAGACCCGGAACACGCCCTTCTGCGCCGGATCGGCCCAGAAGCCGTACGTGATGTTGCCCTCCTCGGCCAGCGTGGCCTCGACGAGGGGGCCGATCAGCTCGACGGCCTGGTCGTGGCCCTCGGGCTCCATGGAGATGATGCCGCTCACGATCAACATGGGGCGGCACCGTAGCGTGCGGTCGCGCGCTCAGCCGTCGAGGCGGCGGATCACCTCGCCGAGGAACCCGCCGAGGTCGGCCGTCGGCACCGCCTGGGCGCCCGAGGTGACCGCCGTCAGCACCAGCACGTCGCCGTGCTGCACGATCGCCGTCGTCACCGAGTCGACGTCGGTGATGCCGGCGGGCGGCGGACCGATCCACGAGTTGTACCGGACGCCCTCGGGGAGGCCGAGGTCGACCGCCTGGTGCTGCACGTCGATGCGGTCGTGGTCGAACGGCCTCGGGTTCGGCCCGAACCCGGTGCACTCCGACCCGGTGACGCCCTGCTCCAGCGAGAACACGCTGAAGGCCTCGGCGGCGTCCCGCTCGGAACCGAACTCGATGACCTTCACGAACGCCTGGTGACCGGGCCAGTTCGCGCCCTTCTCCCACAGCCCCTCGATCGTGAGGGGCCACGACACGATCCCGAGGCACCCGCTGTCGTGGGCCGGGTTGAACGCCTGCCACCGGATGCGGGCCGGCAGCTGCTCCACCATGTACGAGGGGTAGATGAACGACACGGCGCCCGCTCCCAGGCGGCCGAACAGCTCGTTCGGCTCGCCGAGGCGGGTGGCCAGGACCGACGACATGTCCCGGGCCTCGGGCACGTCGTACTCCGTCCCGGGCTGGAGGCCCGCCTGCTCGGTGCCCTTGACCTCCTCGGGCCACGACGACGTGGTCGTCTGGCCCTCGACGGAGGCGTCAGGTCCGGCCGACGCGACGTCGGCGCCGTCGTCGGAGCGGACGGCCAGCGCAACCGCGAGCGCCCCGGCGAGCGCGACGAGCACGACGACGGCGGCGACCAGCACCGGCGTCGGCCGACGACGGGTCCGGGGCGGGGCCAGCGTCACGGCCGACTGGCCCGGGAGCTCGGCGGCGGCACCGGGCTCGTCCGCGGCGGCGCCGTCCGGGGCGGCGCCGTCCGGGGCGGCGCCGGTCGGCCCCTGCGCCGAGCGCTCCGCCCCCTCGGTCGACAGGGGCTCGATCACCACGAGCGGGGTGACGGGCAGGTCGAGGCTCCGCTGCGCGTCCTGCAGCTGCTCCCCCAGCACGGCGGCGCTCGCCGGCCGGGCGGACGGGTCGGGCGCCAGGCCGGCCTCGATCACCTCGGCCACCGCCGCGGGCACCACCTCGCGGTCGAGCGTGCGGCGGTCGTCGCGGGCCATGCGGCCGAGGATGATCAGCGGGCTCTCGTGGGCGCTCCCGAGCGCGGCATCGCCGTCGAGCAGCTCGAACAGCGTCGAGCACAGCTCGTACACGTCGCTGCGGGGGGTCATCGCTCCGCCGTCGAACAGCTCGGGCGCGGCGTGCAGCGGCGTGAGCAGCGGCGCACGGGTCGTGGCCCCCGCCGCCGAGGCGAGGCGGGCGATGCCGAAGTCGGCGAGCGCGGCCTCGCCGGTCCGGCTGCGCAGCACGTTCTGCGGCTTGATGTCGCCGTGGACGATGTCGTGCAGGTGGACCGAGTGCAGGCCGCCGGCGAGCTGCACCCCGATCCGCAGGACCTCGTCCACGGGCAACGGTCCGTCCGCCGCCACCCGGTCGGCGAGCGTGCCGCCCGGCAGGTACTCCATGACGAGGAACGGGTGCGACGGCTCGCCGTCGGTCGACTCGACGAACCCGGCGTCGAACACCGACACGACGTTGGGGTGCGGCGTCAGGTGGCCGAGCGTCCGGCACTCGTTCAGGAACAGCTTGGCGACCAGGTCGGACTGGCCCGGCAGCTGCAGCACCTTGACCGCGATCGGCCGGTCGAAGCGCGTCTGGGTCCCGCGGTACACGACGCTCGACGCGCCGCGACCGATGACCTCCTCGAGCTGCACGCCCGGGATGACGAGCCCGTCCGGCGCCTCCACGGCGCACAGGGTAGGTGGAGTCCTCCGGCCGGCAGAAGACAGGCCCCCGGGGTCGCCGGGTCGGGGTGCGCCGGTCAGGGGCGGGGCGGCAGCTGGTCGAGGTCGGCGACGGTGACGAGCCCCCGGTCGACCATGTGGCGGACCAGCCGGGCCCGCCGGGTCGTCGCCAGCGTGCCCGAACCGCCCTGCATGCCCTCGACGCCCTGCTCGGCCAACCGCCGGCACAGGTAGTCGAGCTTCCGGTTGAACTTGGCGACGCTCCACTCGAGCCGGCGTGCCACCTCCTTGTTGCCCGGCAGCTTCGACTGCCAGTCGGGCTGGCCCCGCAGCAGCGGTTCGGCCAGCGCCGCCACGAGCAGCAGCTGCTCGTGGTTGAGGTTGAGCGTGGCGAACTCGACCGTGTCGGTCGCGACGGACCGGCCCAGCTCGAGCGGTGTCGGCTCGGCGAGCGCGCCGACGATCTCGTAGGTCGAGGGCCCCGCCTCGAACGCGACCGTGAACTCCTCGAAGCCGATCGGGGTCTGGTCCGAGGGCGCCAGCTCGGTGCGCGACGGGCCGTCGCGGTCGATGATCCGCAGCGTGATGTAGCGCCCCAGGTTCTGCAGGAACCAGACGTCGCCCTGCGAGGCGAAGCAGCCGAGCACGCGGTGCAGGTACTGGTTCTCCGCGTCGACCACGAGGTCGGCCGCGCGGCCGAAGGTCAGGGTCTCCCCGGGCTCGACCTGGAACCCCTCTCCCAGGAACTCCAGGAACAGCGTCCCCACCGTCAGCCCCCGTCCGATCCAGGCGGCTCGGGGCTGCTGGGTTCCTCGGGGCTGCCGGACTGCTCGGGGCGGAGCGTCGGGAACAGCACGACGTCGCGGATGGTCTGCGTGTCCGACAGCAGCATGACCAGGCGGTCGACGCCCATGCCGAGGCCGACCGTGGGGGGCAGGCCGTACTCGAGCGCCCGCAGGTAGTCGCGGTCGACCGCCATCGCCTCCTCGTCGCCCGCCGCCTTCTGCGCGGCCTGGTCCTCGAAGCGCTCCCGCTGGTCGTCGGGGTCGGTGAGCTCCGAGAAGCCGTTGCAGAGCTCGCGGCCGACGACGATCGCCTCGAAGCGCTCGACGAGCTCCGGGTCGTCGCGGTGGCGGCGGGAGAGGGGCGAGACCTCGGCCGGGTAGTCGACGACGAACGTGGGGTCCCAGAGGGTGTGCTCGGTCGTCTTCTCGTACAGCTCGAGCAGCAGCTTGCCCGGCCCGTAGGAGTCCTTCCACGGGACGCCGTGGAGGTCGCAGAGCTCGCGCAGCCGCTCGAGCGGCGTGTGCACCGAGATCGGCTCGCCGACCTGCTCGGACGTGAGCTCGGCGAGCGACGCGCGCCGCCACGGCACCGACAGGTCGACGTCGCGCCCGTCGTAGGTCACCGTCGTCGAGCCGGTCAGCTCCTCGGCGAGGTGGGCCACCAGCTCCTCGGTCAGCGCCATGTGCACGTGGTAGTCGCCGTAGGCCTCGTACGCCTCGAGCATCGTGAACTCGGGGTTGTGGCGCGTCGAGATGCCCTCGTTGCGGAACACCCGGGCCACCTCGAACACCTTGTCGAAGCCGCCGACGACCAGCCGCTTGAGGTACAGCTCCGGGGCGATCCGCAGGAACAGGTCGACATCGAGAGCGTTGTGGTGCGTGGTGAACGGGGCCGCCAGCGCGCCGCCGGGGATCGGGTGGAAGACCGGCGTCTCCACCTCGACGTAGCCCCGGTCCTCCATGAACCGCCGGGTCAGCGACAGCACCTGCGAGCGCAGGGCGAACGTGCGGCGGGCCTCGTCGGTGACCCAGAGGTCGACGTAGCGCTGGCGGAAGCGCATGTCCTGGTCGCTGATGCCGTGCCACTTGTCGGGGAACGGCCGCCGGGCCGGTGCGAGCAGCACCCACTCGTCGACGCGGACCGACAGCTCGCCGCGGCGCGTGGTCATGACCTCGCCGCTGACGCCGATCCAGTCGCCGAGGTGGAGCTCGCCGAAGCCCTCGAAGTCGGGCGTGGTCGCCGCCGGGGCGAAGAGCTGGATCCGGCCGGTGCGGTCCGCCAGCGTCCCGAAGGCGAGCTTGCCCTGCACCCGTCGCAGCATCAGCCGGCCGGCGATCGTCACGCGCTCGCCGGTCTCGGTGCCCGGCTCGAGGTCGGGGTGCGCGGCGGCGATCGACGCGGCGGTGGCGTCGGGCTCGAACGTGTAGGGCTGCTCCCAGCCCTCGAGGCGACGAGCCGCCTCCCCCTCGCCGTCGGACCGGTCGACGCCCTCGCCCGCCGGCACCTCGGGGACCTCCTCCGCGCTCACTGGTTCTTCTCCCAGATGAGCCGCAGGCCGTGCAGGGTCAGCCAGGGCTCCTCGTGCTCGATCGACGTGGTGACCGGCGCGATCAGCCCCGCCAGGCCGCCGGTGGCGACGATCGTCGCCTCGCCGATGACCTCCTCGATGCGGTCGCACATCCCGTCGACGAGCGACGAGTAGCCGTACACCGCGCCCGACTGGATCGACTCGACCGTGGTGCGGCCGATCACGCTGCGCGGCGCGACGAGCTCGACGCGCCGCAGCGCCGCGGCCCGGCCGAACAGGGCGTCCATCGAGATCTCGATGCCGGGGACGATCGCCCCGCCCATGTACTCGCCCTTGTCCGAGATCACGTCGAAGGTGGTGGCGGTGCCGAAGTCGACGACGATCGTCGGACCGCCGAAGAGGTCGTAGGCCCCGACGGCGTTGGCGATCCGGTCGGCGCCGACCTCGCGCGGGTTCTCGTAGAGCACCGGCATGCCGGTCTTCACGCCGGTGCCGAGGACGACCGGCTCGATGTCGAGGTACCGCTCGCACATGCGCCGCAGCTCGAACGTGATGCTCGGGACGCCCGACGACACCGCCACGCCCTTGATGTCGGAGCGGATGTCGAGGTCCCGGGTCTCGAGCAGCTGGCGCAGGAGCAGCAGCAGCTCGTCGCTGGTGCGCTCGGCGTTGGTGGCCAGGCGCCAGTGGTCGAGCAGCTGGTGGCTCCGGTCGCCGGAGTCGTACAGGCCGACGACGGTCTGGGTGTTGCCGGCGTCGATGACGAGCAGCACTGCGGGTTCCTCTGGGAGACGTGGGAGTCGCGGCGGATGGTCCGCGCTCCGCTCGGTGTGGGGCGGCGGTGGGCGTGGCGGGTGAGGCTGGTGGGCTCAAGGATGGCCCGCCACCGCCCGGCGGGCCAGAACCTTGCCGCCGCCCGAGCGCCGCGGGCCCACCCCGGGCCGGCTCTGTTCCACCTTTTCGACGCTGTGACGTCGAAAACGTGGAACAGAGCGGGCGTGCGCGGGGGAGGGCGGGGGTCAGACGAGGTCGAGGCCGATGTCGAGCGTGGGCGCCGACTTGGTCATCCGGCCGACCGAGATCATGTCGACGCCGGTGGCCGCGTACTCGCCGATCGTCTCGAGCGTGACCTCGCCCGACACCTCGAGCAGCGTCCGGCGGGCCGCCCCTCCACCAGCACCGCCACCCTGGCGGACCTGGGCGGCGGCGACGCAGGCCCGGGCCTCCTCGGGGCTCATGTTGTCGAGCAGGATGGCGTCGGCCCCGGCCTCGAGCGCCTCGACGCACTGCTCGAGCGAGTCGCACTCGACGTGGACCGTGCGCCCGGGCCAGCGGTCCCGCGCCGTCGCCACGGCCTGCGTGATGCCGATGCCGCCCAGGTGGTTGTCCTTGATGAGCATCCAGTCCGACAGGTTCCCGCGGTGGTTGCGCCCGCCCCCGGCCCGCACGGCGGCCTTGGACAGCGAGCGGAGGCCGGGGATGGTCTTGCGGGTGTCCCAGACCCTGGCGTCGCCACCGGCCGCGGCGGCGTCGACGTACGCCGCCGTGAGCGTGGCGATGCCGGAGAGGAGGCCGAGGAAGTTCAGGGCGGTGCGCTCCCCCGTCAGGATCGACCGGAACGGGCCGCGGACGACGCCGATCACGTCGCCGGCCCGGAGGCGGGCGCCGTCGTCGAGCGCCCAGTCGACCTCGACCGCCGGGTCGAGCTGCGCCCACGTCTCGGTCCCGCACGCGGTGCCGGCCAGCACGCCGTCGGTGCGGGCGACGAACCGCGCCTCGCCCAGCACCGGCGGGACCAGCGTGGCGGTGAGGTCGCCGAGCGGCGCGAGGTCCTCGGCCAGGGCGCGGCGGACGGCGTCGACGACCTCGTGGTGCGGCGGCTGCAGGTAGCCGGGGTCCGGGGCGGTGGTCATGGCCAGAGCCTGCCATCCCCGGCGCTCGCCGCTCATCATCGGGCGCAGCCCGCCCGTCAGGGGCCGCCGACGACCTGCCGGTGGCGCTGGGCCGGGTCGATCTCGGGGAAGTCGAGGCGGGCGTGGGTGCCCCGCGACTCGGTCCGGGCCCGGGCGGCGGCGACGAGCACCCGACCGATCTCGGCCAGGTTCCGCACCTCGGCGGTGGCGGCGTCGGTCGGGCGGTCCGGGAGCGCGGCGACGGTCCGGTCGAGCAGCGCCGCGCACTCGGCGAGGCCGCCCTCGGACCGCACGACCCCGGCCCACATCGACATGGCGTGCTGGACCTCGGCCCGCACCGCCGCGGCGTCGAGCGGTGTCGCACCATCGGCTCCCGCACCATCGGCTCCCGCCGGGCCGGCCGCCGGCGGCGGCGGCACTGCGAGCGGCACGCCCGGGATGTCGAGCGAGTCCTCGTCGGGCTCCTCGCCGGGGAACCCGAGCACGCAGCGCATCGCCCCCGTGGCCGACGGACCGTCCACGCCGGCGGCGATGGCCTCGACCGCCCTCGGCCCGAACACCATGCCCTCGAGCAGCGAGTTCGACGCCAGGCGGTTGGCGCCGTGGACGCCGGTGCAGGTCGTCTCGCCCGCGCCCCACAGCCCGGGCAGCGTGGTCGCGCCCGACAGGTCGGTCACGATGCCGCCGCACTGGTGGTGGGCGGCGGGCGCCACCGGCAGGAGGTCGACCGACGCGTCCAGGCCGGCCGCGGCGAGCGAGGCGGCGATGTTGGGGAAGCGGGCGTCGAAGTGGTCGAGGCCCGTGGCGTCGAGCCACACGTGGTCGGTGCCCTGCTCGAGCATCTTGGCGAGGATCGCCCGTGACACGACGTCCCGCGGCAGCAGCTCGTCGACGAAGCGCTCGCCGTCCCGGTCGCGCAGCAGCGCGCCGTGGCCGCGGAGCGCCTCCGACAGCAGCGGCCGCGGCATGCTCGGCAGCGCCAGCGCGGTCGGGTGGAACTGGAAGAACTCGAGGTCCGCGATCGCCACGCCGGCCCGCAGCGCCATGGCCACGCCGTCCCCGGTGGCCTCGGGCGGGTTCGTCGTCACCGCGAACAGCTGGCCGGCGCCCCCGGTGGCCAGGAGCAGGTGCCGGGTCCGCACCTCCGTCGGCCCGTCGGGGCCGTGGGCGCGCACGCCGACGCAGCGCCCGTCCTCGAGGATCAGGTCGTGGGCGAAGGTGTGCTCGAGCACCGCCGCGGCCGTGCTCCGGACCGCCGCGACCAGCGCCCGCTCGACCTCGGCCCCCGTCGCCGAGCCCGCGTGGACGACGCGGGCGACCGAGTGGCCGCCCTCGCGCGCCAGGTCGAGGTTGCCGCGCTCGTCGCGGTCGAACTCCGCCCCCAGGCCGATCAGCTCCTCGACGCGCCGCGGGCCCTCGTCGACGAGCACGCGCACGGCGTCGAGGTCGCAGAGCCCGGCGCCGGCGGCCAGCGTGTCGGCCAGGTGCAGGTCGACCTCCTCGGCGTCGCCCGTCAGCGCGGCGGCGACGCCGCCCTGGGCCCAGCGGGTCGTGGTCTGCTCGAGCAGGCCCTTCGTCAGCACCCCGGTGCGGAGGCCGTGCTCGCTCGCGGCGCGCACGGCGGCCGACAGTCCGGCGACCCCGCTGCCGAGGACCAGCAGGTCCAGCTCGTCGCTCACGTCGCGCTCCCCCCGTCGGATCCGGTCGAGCTCGGACCGGCCGCGCCGGCGCCCGTGCCGCTCGCGGCGATGTTGTCGATGAGGCGGGCGCGACCGAAGCGCACGGCGCCGAAGAGGCGGGCGTCGGGTCGGGCCACCTCGAGCGGCTCGAGCGTGTCGGCGTCGGCCACCTCGACGTAGTCCAGCGCCCCGAGCGGTGCGGCGTCGACGACTGCGGCCATGGTCCGGCGCACGACGTCGGCGTCCGTCTCGCCGCCGGCGATCGCGGCGGCCCCGGCCTGCAGCGCCCGCTGCAGCACCGGTGCGACCTCGCGCTCCTCGGCGGTCAGGTACACGTTGCGGCTCGAGAGGGCGAGCCCGTCGGGCTCGCGCACGGTCGGCGCGCCGACCACGTCGACGGGGAACGACAGGTCGATGGCCATCCGGCGGAGGATCGCGAGCTGCTGGTAGTCCTTCTCGCCGAACCAGGCCCGGCACGGCCCGACCAGGTGGAACAGCTTGGCCACGACCGTGCAGACGCCGGCGAAGTGGGTGGGGCGGGACTCGCCCTCCATCACGCCCGCGAGGGCCGGCACGGCGACCGTCGTGAGCACCGCGCCGCGGCCGCCCGGGTACATCTCGTCCTCGGTCGGGGCGAAGACGAGCGCGCCGCCCGCGGCCTCGGCCACCCGGCGGTCGCCGTCGAGGTCGCGGGGGTACGCGGCCAGGTCCTCGGAGGGGGCGAACTGCAGCGGGTTGACGAAGATCGACGTGACCACCACGTCGTCGGCTGCGGCCGCGGCCCGGATGAGCGACGCGTGCCCGTCGTGGAGGTAGCCCATCGTCGGCACGAAGCCGACCGTGCGGCCGGCCGACCGCTCGGCGTCGAGCACGGCCCGGAGCTCGGCAGCCGTCGTGACGGTCCTGATCACGGCGGTCACGCTACCCAGCCGGCACCCACCCCCCGGCCCGCCGGGTCCCTCACCGCCGATCGCCGGTGCAGGGGAGCGGACGGCACGGTCGGAGGACGCCGTGCGGACGGACGGTCAGAGGTCGGGGACGTCGCGGTCGGCGAGGCGGGCCGCGGCGCGGGCGAGCACCTCGTACGCGGCGCGCTCGTCGGGCGCCAGCGCGGCGAGGTGGGCCCGGACCGTGTCCCAGTCGCCGCGGGCCACCGGCCCGGTCAGCGCCGCGGTCGGCCCCATCTCCCGCACGTTGTCGAGGCTGCCGGCGGCGAGCTCCAGGTACGGCTCGAGCGGCATGCCCGCCTCGGCCGCCACCCGCTCGACCTGGCCGAGCAGGGCGACGAGGTGGTTCGAGGCGATCACGGCGGCGGCGTGGTACTCGGCGCGCCGGTCGTCGCGGGGCTCCACCGCCCGGCCGCCGAGGTCCCGGACGACCTCGAGCGCGAGAGGGTCGCCGGCGACGCCGAACCACGCCGTGCGGAGCCGGGCCGCGCCGACCGGTGGCGACGGCAGCGACACGAGCGGGTGCACTGACGCCCGCCGGTCGTGGCCCGCCAGGACGTCGAGCGACAGCGACCCCGCGCAGTGGGCCACGACCGCGGCCGGGTCGGGTTCGACCTCGGCGGCCACCGCCGCGACGGCGGCGTCGGGCACGCACAGCAGGAGGAGGTCGACGTCGTGCGCGGCCGGTGCCAACGGCACGCCCCGCAGCTGCAGCTCGACCTGCCAGCCCACGTCGCCGAGCGCCAGCGCGAACGACCCGCCGGCCCGGCCCGCGCCGACGATCCTGACCCGCCGACCTTCTGCCACGCCGCCCGCTCGCGGGGTGGGGGGCACGGTCAGAGGTCCTCGACGCGGCGGACGATCCCGTCCGACAGCTGCAGCTCCCGCTCGGACACGAGGTCGGGCGCCAGGTCCCGCAGCGGCGCCAGCACGAACCGGCGGTCCTTCCAGCGGGGGTGCGGGATCGTGAGCGACTCGTCGTCCATCGTCACCCCGTCCATCCAGATGATGTCGACGTCGAGCGTCCGCGGCCCCCAGCGCTCGGCCCGCACGCGCTCGGCGTTGGCCTCGATCCGGTGGCAGATCGACAGCAGGGCCCTCGGGGCGATCGTCGTCGAGAGCTCCACGACGATGTTGAGGTAGGCGTCCTGGCCGCCGGGGCCGCCGATCGGATCGGTCTCGTACACAGGCGACACGGCGACGACGTCGGGCAGCGAGTCGACCGCCTGGCCGAGGTAGCGACGACGGTCGCCCAGGTTGGACCCGAGCGCGAGGAAGGTGCGGACGGCCGGCGGGCTCACGGGGTCCGCTGGTCGGGGTCCGGGGCGTCGAGCGCGGCACGGGTCCGGTGCACCCGGACACCGCTCGTGGCGAGGTCGTGCGGCACCGGCGGGCGCAGCTTCCGCAGGTGGACGGTGACGCCGGCGATCCGGGGGTCGACCCGCAGCACGGCCTGGGCCACCAGGGCGACGAGGCGCTCGAGCAGCAGCGGGGCGGCCGAGCCGACCGTCGCGGCCACGGCGTCGCACACCGCGCCGTAGTCGACGCTGTCGGCGAGGTCGTCGGACAGCCCCGCCGCGGTCAGGTCCACCTCGACGTCCAGGTCGACCTCGAGCGGCTGCGCCCGCTCCCGCTCCTCGGGGAGCAGCCCGACGACGGCGACGAGCCGGAGGCCGCGGAGCTCGATCTGGTCGGTCACGTGGTGCTCCTCCGCGACGGCGGTGGGGTCGGGCGGTCGGGTCGGCTCGGACCGGTCGTGATCAGGTGCGGTCGGCGACGAGGCGGGCGGCCTCGTTCACCACGGTGCGACCGTCGGCGTCGAGCTGGCGGCTGGTGAGCCGCTCGATCAGCGTGATCGCGTGCGGCGGCTCGGGCACCATGCCCGACCACACGAGGTACCCGGCCATCAGCCCGATCAGCCGGTCCGACATCTCGTCGGCGTGCACGATCACCCGCTTCCGGCCGCCGAGCAGCTGGCGCAGGCCCCCGTAGGTGCGCTCCAGGTAGCGGACGAGCTCGTCGGCGGGCGGGAACGGCCAGTGCAGCCAGGTCACGCCCATCTCGTCGTAGTTGTGCAGGTTGTGCGGGGCCGGGGAGACGGACACGACCAGGTCGAAGCCCTGCTCGCGGATCCAGATGATCTCCTCCTGGCGCCGCACCTTGCGGTGGTTGGCGCCGAAGCCACCCGGCCGCTCGCAGATGGCCAGCTGGTCCTGGATGATCCAGTTGAAGTGCCGCGGCTTGATGCCCTGCGCCCACTTGCCCTTGGCTGCCACCTGCACCTCCTCCGTCGTCGATCCCGTCCCGGATCCCAGCGGTGGTGCACGGCCGCCCGGGGGCGACGCGGACGATCCGCTGCTCTCAGGATGCCGCACGAGCGGCACCCGCCGCTGCGGCGACGGCGACGGCCTGCACCGTCGCCCCGACATCATGGACCCGCACCATGCGCGCCCCGAGGATCATGGCCCACGTCGCGGTGCTCAGCGAACCGGCCAGACGGTCCTCGACGGGCACCGGCCCGGGCCCCTCGAAGGCCGCCGAGCCGCCCGGGGGACCCGGGTGCGGCGCCATCCCGGCGTCCGAGCGGGCGAGCAGCAGGCCGAGCGACCGCTTGCGGCTCGTCCCGACCACGACCGGTGTGCCGTCGGCCACCAGCTCATCGAGGCGGCCGAGCAGGGCGAGGTTGTGCGCCGTCGTCTTGCCGAACCCGATCCCGGGGTCGACCCAGACCTCCTCGACCCCGGCGGCGCGGGCGTCGGCGACCCGCGCCCGCAGGAACGAGCCCACGTCGGCGACGACGTCGTCGTAGCGGGGGGACGCCTGCATCGTCCTGGGGTCGCCGAGCATGTGCATGGCCACCCAGCCCACGCCGAGGTCCGCGGCCACCGGCCAGAGCGACGCGCTGACGTCGTTGAGGAGGGTGGCGCCGAGCGCCGCCGCGGCGCGGGCGGTCGACTCGTTGCGGGTGTCGACCGAGATCCGCACCCCGGCGTCCCGGCAGGGGCCGGCGATGGCCTCGAGCACCGGGAGCACGCGCGCCTGCTCGCCGGCGGGGTCGACCGGGGCCGCGCCCGGTCGCGTCGACTCGCCGCCGACGTCGATCACGTCGGCGCCCTCGGCGACCATCGTCGCGACCCGCTCGACCGCGACGCCGGGTGCGTCGTGCAGCCCGCCGTCGGAGAACGAGTCGGGCGTGACGTTGAGCACGCCCATCACGAGCGGCCGGACTGCGCTGCGGGACGAGAGCGGCTCGCCGTCCGGCCGGCCGGGCGGGTTCAACGGCGGCGGCCCGATTCGACGAACTGCATGGCCTCCATGCGGGCCGAGACGTCGTCGCGGAACACGCCCCGCACCGCGGAGGTCACCGTCGAGGTGCCGGGGGTGCGGATGCCGCGCATGGCCATGCAGAGGTGCTCGGCCTCGATCACGACCAGCACGCCCCGCGGCTGGAGCGTCGCCTCGATCGCGTCGGCGACCTGGGTGGTGAGCCGCTCCTGGACCTGCGGGCGACGGGCGTAGCCGTCGACGAGCCGGGCGACCTTCGACAGGCCGGTCACGCGGCCGTCGACGTTCGGGATGTAGGCGACGTGGGCGAAGCCGGAGAACGGCACGAGGTGGTGCTCGCACAGCGAGTACAGCGGGATGTCGCGCACCATGATCATCTCGTCGTGGCCGGCGTCGAAGGTGACCTTGAGGTGGCGGGCCGGCTCCTCGTGGAGGCCGGCACAGGTCTCGGCGTACATGCGGGCCACCCGGGCCGGCGTGTCGTGAAGGCCGTCGCGGTCGGGGTCCTCGCCGATCGCCTCGAGGATCTCCCGCACGGCCTTGGCCACTCGGTCCTGGTCGACCGCGCTGGCGAGCGGCGTGCCCGGCTCGGGGTCGATGGAGTTGAGGTCGTCGAGGGTGGTCATGGTGCTCCAACGGCGGCCAGGATGGCCACCAGCTCGTCGTCCGCCACCGTCTCCTGCTCGAGCAGGGTCGCGGCCAGGAGGTCCAGCCCGGGGCGGTGCGCTTCGAGGATACGGCGCGCCCGCTCGTGCGCTTCATCGAGCAGCCGCGACACCTCCTCGTCGACCCGCGCCGCCACCTCGTCGCCGTGATCGGCCGACCGACCGGCGTCGAGGCCCAGGAACGGCTCGCCGTCGCGCGCGACGAAGCGGCGTGGGCCGAGCTTGTCGCTCATGCCGTACTCGGTGACCATCGCCCGGGCCAGGCGCGTGGCGCGGTCGATGTCGTCGGCGGCACCGGTCGTGAGCTCGCCGAAGACGGCCTCCTCGGCGGCGCGGCCGGCGAGCGCCACGGCGAGCTGGTCCGACAGCTGCGCCCGGCTGTGCAGGTGCCGGTCCTGCTCGGGCAGCAGCACCGTGTAGCCGAGCGCGGCGCCGCGGGCGACGATCGAGACCTTGTGCACGTCGTCCGCGTGGGGGAGCAGGTGGCTCACGATCGCGTGGCCCGACTCGTGCACCGCGACGACCCGGCGCTCCTCGGGCGAGAGGATCCGGCTGCGCTCGGGCCCGGCGAGCACGCGGTCGACCGCGGCGGCCAGGTCCGACGCCGTCACCCGGTCCGAGCCCCGGCGGGCGGCGAGCAGCGCGCCCTCGTTGACGAGGTTCGCCAGATCCGCGCCGGAGAACCCCGGGGTCCGGCGGGCCAGCACGGCGACGTCGAGGTCGTCGGCGGTGGGCTTGCCGCGGAGGTGGACCTCGAGGACGGCGGTGCGCCCCGCCACGTCGGGCGCGTCCACGACCACCTGGCGGTCGAACCGGCCGGGGCGCAGCAGCGCCGGGTCGAGGATGTCGGGCCGGTTGGTCGCGGCGATCAGCACGACGCCGTCGGTCTGGGCGAACCCGTCCATCTCGACGAGCAGCTGGTTGAGCGTCTGCTCCCGCTCGTCGTGACCCCCGCCGACGCCCGCCCCGCGGTGGCGGCCGACGGCGTCGATCTCGTCGACGAACACGATGGCCGGCGCCTGGGCCGCAGCCTGCCGGAAGAGGTCCCGCACCCGGCTCGCGCCGACGCCGACGAACATCTCGACGAAGTCCGAGCCCGACAGGCTGAGGAACGGCACGCCGGCCTCGCCGGCCACCGCCCGGGCGAGCAGCGTCTTGCCGGTGCCCGGCGGCCCGACGAGCAGGACGCCCTTGGGGATGCGGGCGCCCAGGCGCAGGAAGCGCTCGGGGTCACGGAGGAACTCGACGACCTCGCGCAGCTCGGTGACGGCCTCGTCGGCGCCGGCCACGTCGGCGAAGGTCACCGCACCGGCCCGGTCGCCCTCGGAGGTGCGGGCCCGGCCGAACTTCATCGCCCGGCCGCCTCGCTGCATCTGCAGGACGAACCACACGAACACGCCGACGATCAGGAACGTCGGGAGCAGCCCGAAGACGATGTCGGACCAGATGCTGCCGTCGGAGTTGTCGGCCTCGGCCTCGACGTCGCGGTCCAGCAGCTCCTGGGTCAGTCGCTCGCCGTACGCCTCGGGGAAGACCGTGCGGTAGCGGGTGCCGTCGGTGAGCTCGCCCTCGACGGTCGACGACGAGTTCACGATCGTCGCCGTCCGCACCTCGTCGTCGGCCAGGCGGTCCTGGAACTGGTCCAGGCGCAGCTCCTCCGGCGGTTCGGGGCGGCTGACGAAGCCCCACACGAGCGCACCGACCGCCGCGACCACGACGACGACGGCCGCGATCCGGGTCGTGGTCGTGCCGGGCCAGCGCCGCGACGAGCCGGCTCGTCGGCCCGGCGGGGACGGCGGGGTCGGTCCGGCCGCCGGCCCGGGCTCCGGGGGCGGTGCCGACGAGGGCGGCTCGGGAGCGGTCACCGGGCGTCAGGCTACTGAGGAGACCCGCCGTGTCACACCGGCGCGCCGTTAGCATCGGCCCGGATCGACCGGGGTCGCCCCGGTCGTCGCCGCGCACATGGCCGACACGACCGCTCCCACGGTGCCCGCGACAGCGGTGCAGCACACGACGACCGCGGCCGCCCCGGCGGAGCGGCGGATGGTGCGCTCCCCCACGTCGGTGCTGCGGCTGCTCGTCGGCCTGGCGATCACGGCCCTCGGCATGTTCATCACGTGGCGGTTCGCCAACACGATGGCGGCGCTGAACCGCGACTGGGAGCAGCTCACCCACGTGCTGCCGGCGTGGATCCGGGCCATCCCCACGGTCATCGTCGGGCTGACGTTGCTCCTCGTGCCGATCGTGGTGAACGTGCAGCTGCTGCGCTACCGGCGCTTCCGCCTGTGGGGCGTGGTCAACCTCGCGGCGTTCAGCGCGTTCGTGCTCAGCGAGGTCGTGGTCGGAATGCTCACGACTCAGCCGCCGTCGCTGTTCCCGAAGGCGTACGTCGACGCCCAGGGCGCGGTGAACGACCCCCTGCTCGCCGGCTTCGTCGCCGCGTTCGTCGTCGGCATCCCGTACCTGCCCCCGTCCACCCGGCGGCTCGCCACCTGGACGATCGGGATCAGCTTCCTCACCACCCTCGGCTTCTCCGACGTCCCGGCGGTGGCATGGGTGACCGACCTCGGACTGGGTGTGGTGTGCGGGGCAGCGGTCGCGCTGCTGTTCGGCACGCCCGACACCGCCCCCGACCGCCAGGAGCTGATCGACGGCCTTGCACGGTCGGGCATCCAGATCGCCGACATCGCCCCGGCCGCCGTCGACGCCCGGGGCTCGACGCCGTGGCTCGGGTCGACGACCGACGGGCGGAAGGTGTTCGTCAAGGTCCTGAACCAGGACAACCGCTCGGCGGACCTCATGTTCCGCATGTTCCGGGCCCTCTTCCTGCGCAACACCGGCGACGAGCGCCCGACGTCGTCGCTGCGTCGCACGGTGGAGCACGAGGCGCTCCTCTCGCTGCGGGCGACGGCGGCCGGCATCCCGACCCCCGAGCTGCTGACCGTGTCCGACATCGGCAACGACGCCATGTTGCTGGCCTTCGTGGCGATCGACGGCGACTCGCTCGACCGGGTGCCCGACGACGAGGTGACCGACGAGCTGCTCGACGAGGTGTGGCGCCAGGTGGTCGACCTCCAGGACCACGGCATCGCGCACCGGGACCTGCGCCTGGCGAACATCTTCTCGGCCTCCGACGGGCGCCTGTACCTCATCGACTTCGGCTTCGCCGAGCTGGCGGCCTCACCGCTGCTGCTGGCGACCGACCTCGCCGAGCTGATCGGTTCGACCGCCCCGGTCGTCGGGGTGCAGCGCTCGGTCGACGCGGCGGAGCGCGCCGTGGGCCCCCACGGGCTCGCCCGGGCCTACCTGCGACTGCAGCCCTATGCGCTCGGCGGGGCGACGCGCGCCGCGCTGAAGGAGTCGGAGCTGCTGGAGCCGCTGCGGGTCGCGGTCGAGGATCGGGCGCACATCCCCGAGCCCGACTACCACGGCACGGTGCCCCGCTCGGTGTGGCCCGCCGTCGCGCTGTTCGGGCTGGCGGTCGCGACCATGGCCGGGATCGCGTACGGCGTCACCCGCGACGAGCCGCTCGCCGGCGTGGCGCAGTGGGACCAGCTGGGCTGGACGGTGTTCGCCGCCCTGGCCGTGATGGCGGCCTCGACCGCCGCGTTCGTCGGCTCGCTACGGGACTGGATCAGCCTCCGCCACGTCGTCCTGTCGCGGCTCGCGGCGACGGCGACCGACGCCGTCGCGCCGTTCCACACCGGCAGCGTCGCCACCCGCGTCCAGTTCCTGCGCGCCAACGGCATCGACACGTCGAGTGCGCTCGGCTCCGTCGGCGTGGCCGTCGTCGGCCGCGTCGTCGCCCAGGTGGCGATGCTCTACCTGGCGATCCGCCTGTCGGGCCGCGACGGCTCGATCGACGTCGAGTCCGACGACGTCACCGTGGGCGTCGTCGCGCTGGTGGTCGTGGCGGTCCTCCTGCTCGCCGCCACCGCGCTGCTGCCCTGGGCGCGCCGGTCGATCGCCCGCAGCGTCGTGCCGCCCGTCCGGCAGTGGGTCCACGGGTTCCGCGCCCTCACCGGCCACCCGACCCGGCTCGCGCAGCTGATCCTCGGCTCCGTGTTCGTCCCGCTCGCGACGGTGGGGTGCCTCGTCGCCGCGGTGCGCACGATGGGCGGCGCGCTCGACCCTCCGTCCGTCGCGCTCGTCGCGCTGGCCGTGATGCTCGTCGCCGCCTTCCTCCCGATCCCGGGCGGCGCGGGCGTCGTCGAGGCGGGCCTGGTGGGCGGGCTCGTCGTGTTCGGCGAGCGGGCGGCGGTGGCGGTGCCGGCCGTCGCGCTGTTCCGGCTGGTCTCGTTCTGGATCCCGCTCGTCGCGGGGTTCGTGGCGCTGCGCTGGCTGCGCCGGAACGGTCAGCTCGGCTCGGCCGCGGCGTCGGGGTCGTAGACCGCCAGGTACCGCAGGTTGCGGTAGCGCTCGGCGACGTCGAGCCCGTAGCCGATCACGAAGTCGTTGGGGATCGTGAAGCCGACGTAGCGGACGCCGAGGCCCTCGAGGTCCGCGGACTCGCGGGCGAGCAGCGCGCACACCTCGAGGCTCGCCGGACCCCTGGCCTCGAGGCTCCGGCGCAGGTACCGCAGGGTCAGGCCGGTGTCGACGATGTCCTCGACCAGGATCACGTCTCGGTCGGTCAGGTCGACCTCGAGGTCCTTGACCAGCCGGACGACGCCCGACGTGCGCGTCGTGGCCCCGTAGGACGACACGGCGATGAAGTCGATCTGCACCGGCAGGTCGATGCTGCGGGCCAGGTCGGTGAGGAAGACGTACGCACCGCGGAGCACGCACACGAGCAGCGGCGGCCGGCCCGCGTAGTCCTGGGTGAGCTGGGCGCCGAGCTCCTCGATGCGCCGGGTCAGCTGCTCCTCGGAGAGCAGCACCCGGCCGATCGCCGGATCATCGTCGAACGAGGTGGGCACCGCCGGGTCCATGGCCGCCGACCCTAGCCCTCCCCCGGTGGGGGCCCGTCCGGGCCGACCGGGCCGACCAGGCGGAGGCGGCCGGCGCTCCGGCGCACGCGCCAGCCGCCGACGACGTCGCAGCCGACCGCCGCGCCCGAGGCCACGTGGATCACCCGCGCCACCGCCGCCGCGTCGGGAGGGAGGCCGATGCCGGTCACCTCGGCCCACCACCGGCGGACCGCCGCGGCCGCGACCGGCGGCGCGGCCACCGCCAGCGAGCGCGCGTCGGTGGGGTCGAGGTCCAGCGCGAGCAGGTCGAGCAGGGCGGCCTGCTCGCCCGCCAGGTCCGCGAGCCGGCACAGCAGCGGGACGACGTCTCGGCCGGCGACGTCGTCGAGCAGGGGGAGCACCTCGTGGCGGACCCGGTTGCGCGTGTGGACCGGCGACGCGTTCGTCGGGTCCTGGATCGGGTCGATGCCCAACCCGGCGCACAGCGCCGTCGTCTCGGACCGACGCAGGCCGAGGAGCGGGTGGCGTGCCGGCGCCATGGCCGCCAGCCCCGCCGGGCCGGTGCCGCGCAGGAGCCGCAGCAGCACCGTCTCGGCCTGGTCGTCCGCGGTGTGGCCGAACAGCGCGTCGGGACCGACCGCACGGTGGCGGGCGGCCCGGGCCCGGGCCTCGAGGTCCGCGCCCGGCTCGACGGGCGCCGCGACCGATCGCGACGACGCGCCCAGCCGTCGGGCGAGCGCGGCGACCACGTCGGCCTCGGCGGCCGAGCCCGGCCGCAGCCCGTGGTCCACGTGCACGGCCGTGACGTCGAGTCCCGCGGCGACGGCGAGCACCAGCAGGGCCGACGAGTCGGGGCCACCCGACACGGCGAGCGTCACCGCCGAGCCCAGGGCGGGGAACGTGCAGCGCGCCAGCAGCGCGGCCACGGCCGCGTCGTCGCGCAGGGCGAGCGGGTCGATCGGCGCGGGCGGCGGCGGATCCGTCACGGCACGCTCGTCGGTGGGGGGCACGGGCGGACCCAGCCCGGGCTCAGGCGGCCGACGCCTCGGGTGCCACCCGCCGCAGCCACGCCGAGGGCTCCCGGATCTCGGCCATCGATGGCAGCATCTCCGGCCGCTCGAACGCCCGGTTCAGCAGGCCCGGGCCGCCGACGTCCTCGACCGCGGCGATGAACGCCTCGCCCTGCTGGTACTGGGCGAGCTTGGCCTCGAGCCCGATCAGCCGCTGCAGCAGCTTGGCGGCCAGGTTCATCTCCTGGCGGCGGGCCCGCAGCACCCGGGCGAAGCGGGGCGCCGACGGCACGAGGTCGAGCGCGGCCCGGTCCATCACCACGTCGCCGTGGCCCTCGAGCAGGCTCATCAGGCCGCCGACCTTGTCCATCGTCACGCGCTGGTCGGGCGTCGCGAACAGGGCGGCGATGCCGCCGTCGTCGAGCGGGTTCGTGCGGGTCCGCACGCCCTCGGCGATGCGGCCGACGGCGGTGAAGAGGCGGCCCGGGTCGGTGTCGGTCTCCTCGACCAGGTGCTCGACGAGCCCGAGGAAGTAGGGCCGTAGCCACGGGACGCCGGTGAACTGCGTGCGGTGGGTGACCTCGTGGAGCGCGACCCAGAGCCGGAACTCGCGCGGCGGGAACGACTGGCGCTTCTCGAGCGCCAGGATGTTCGGGCCGACGTAGTAGACGAGGTCCTGGTCCTCGGGGTCCTCCTCCTCGAGCACGAGCAGGTCGTACTGGCCGAGGACCCTCGTCGACATCCAGCCGAGCAGGGCACCGAGCTCGGCGCCGGCGACCTTGCCCGACACCGTCGCCGCCGGCCCGTCGAGCTCCTCGAGGCGCGACAGCACCGGGCGCAGCATGCGCTGGTAGCTGGCCAGGTTGGCCCGCACCCAGTCGAGCCGGTCGACCACGCGGGCCCGGGCGGCGCCGGCCTGCGAGGTGAAGCCGGTCTCGGCCTCGACCCTCGGTTGGGCGACGGCCGTCAGCTCCTCGAACTCCGCCGCCATGCCGTCGGCGTGGTACGACGCGGCGAACGGCTCCTCACCGGCGATGCGGGCGGCCACCCGCTCTGCGAGGGCCCAGTCGATCGACGTTCCCACCGCAGCGCTCCTGTCCGACCCAGCTCGACGACGTGACCGCAGCGCGGACGGGCGCCGGCGGGCGGTCAGCCCTCGTCGCTCGGGTAGCGGGTGGAGGTGACCTTCAGGAAGTAGCCGAGCACGGTCGCGATCACGACGACGACGGCGCCGAGCGCGATCGGCACCGCCAGCCAGTAGTGCCACACGGGCGAGTTCGCCAGGACCGATGCAACCTGCATGGCGCCCACTCTAGGAGCCGTCGGCCGGCGCGGGCACACCGGCGCCCGGGTCGTCGGTGGCGCCGTCCGAGCTGCCGAGCTCGCGGAGCATCCCGCAGAAGCGGGCCTTGATGTCGGGCGGGACCTGCTCGGTGCACTTGGCCGCGATGACCCGGCGCAGGTCGGCCTCGAAGTCGAAGGCCTCCAGGCAGGGGGAGCAGCGGCGGAGGTGGGTCTCGACCTGGACCAGGACCGCGGCGTCGAGCTCGCCGTCGAGGAAGGCGTAGAGCTCGGCGACGGCCTCGTCGCAGTCCGTCACCCTCTCGTGGTCGTGGCGCTCGTGGTCGTGGCCGGCGTGGGCCGCGTCCGACGCGACGTCCGGGAGGTCGGGCTCACCGGAGGAGCTGGGCGCAGGGGTGGAGGACATGGTGGTCGTTGGTTCGTGCTCGATCGGATCCTACGGCTCGACGACGACCGGGTCCCGGTCAGCGAGCCCCCGATCGACGGCGAACTGGTGCAACGACCGTTGGAGCGCCTTTCTTCCCCGGTGGAGGCGGCTCATCACCGTGCCGATCGGGATGTCCATGATGTCGGCGATCTCCTTGTAGGAGAACCCTTCGACGTCGGCCAGCAGCACGGCCATGCGGAACTGCTCCGGCAGGGCGTCGAGCGCCTCCTTGACGTCGTCCTCGGTGAACATGTCCATCAGCTCGTCCTCGGCGCTGCGGCCGAGCGTGGCCGCTTCGAGCCCGCCCAGGCGGCGGTAGAGGTACAGGTCCTCGACCTCGTCGAGCTCGGTCTGCTCGGGCCGGCGCTGCTTGGCCCGGTACGTGTTGATGAACGTGTTGGTCAGGATGCGGTACAGCCAGGCCCGGAGGTTCGTGCCCTCGGTGAAGTTCGGGAACCCGCGGTAGGCGCGGACGAACGTCTCCTGGAGCAGGTCCTCCGCGTCGGCCGGGTTCCGGGTCATCCGGAGCGCGGCGGCGTAGAGCTGGTCGACGAAGGGTTCGACCTGGTCGGCGAAGGTGGCCTGATCCGCCATGGACCGCCCACCGTAGGGCACGCCTGTGACGGTGTCAGCAGGGGTCCCGGGCGGCCGCGGCGGCCGCTCAGCCGGTCGATCGAGGACGGGATCCCGTCGCGTAGTAGTCCTGGCTGCGGATCCACTTGCCACACACCTGGCACCGGGTCGCTGCACCTGCGCACAGGCCCCGGCAGTGGCGGCACTCCGTTGTGCTGCTCATGGCCGTCCTCCGTTGTGAGCCCCGAGAAATGGAGAGGCACCGACCACGGTGACGTGGTCGGTGCCTCCAGTCAACCAGGGCGAACGGCCCAGTTCCGGTCAGTTGGACGCTCCCGGGGCGGGATGGCCCCCCGGGTGAGCGGCGTCTCAGTCCTCCCGGGAGCGGCGGCTCACGGCGAACATCGCCGCACCGGCGAGGAGCAGCGCGCCGCCGAGCAGCGCCAGGCCGCCCGAGGCGGAGCCGGTCAGGGCCAGCGCCGCGCCCTCGCCGCCGTTGGTGGCCGAGGTGTCGGCGACCGTGGCGTCGGGCGTCACGACGTTGGTGGCGACCTGCGGCAGCGTCGTGGCGGGCAGGACGGTCACCGGGACGGTCGAGGTGGTCGTGGTGGTGCCACCGCACTGCTCGACCGGCGGGAAGTACTGCTGCGAGGTGTTCGTGTCGCCCACGAACAGCAGCGGGCCGTGCCAGGGACCGGTCGGCGAGATCGTCTGCGGGCTCTCACCGGTGATCACGTCGAACTGGAGCGCCGCGCACTCCTTGGCGAACGTCACCGTGGTGACCGACGCCTGGGTGATCGTGAAGTCCTTGCGCTCCGACAGGGTCTGCGGCCACTGGCCACCGGCGGGCGAGGCGCCCGGGGGCATCGCGTAGGCGACGGCCGCGGCGGCGATCGGCGAGCAGGGGTTCGTGGCGCTCGTGATCACCAGCTCGAAGACCTCGTCGGTCGACTCGGTGGTGTAGGTGAGCTGGCTCTGCGCCAGCGGGTTGCAGGCGCCGTCGACGACGAGCGGCTCCTGGGTGATCGTGATGATCGCACCGGCGTCGACCAGCGGCTCGACCTCCGCGAGAGGTGCCGGGGTCGTGTCGAGGGTGGTGTCCTCGGTCGGCGTCTCGTCGCCCTCCTGGGCGCCGGCGGTGCCGGTGCCGAACACGGCGACGGCGACCAGCGCCAGACCGCACACGGCGAGCGACAGCGCTCCCCGCGATCGCCGATGGGAGCGCGCTCCGGACGCGCGCGCCGCCTTCCCTCCATCGATCTTCAGCTTCACCGCTCGCTCCCTCGCATCGCCCCAGCCAATGGGTTGGCCCACAGGATCGCAGACGGCGACCTCACGGACAAGCAAACTGGGCATGACTGCCGGGGGCCACGGTCGTTCACCCGCTCCGCCGGGACGCCGGGACGGCGTCCGTCGCACCCGCTCGGCGGTCGGCCGGCCCGTCGCGCGACGACGGCCATGGGCACGCGAGACGGGAGCGAGCACAGGTGAACAGGGACGAGCTGCTGCAGACCTTCGACCTCACGGGGAGGGTGGCGATCGTGACCGGCGGCAGCCGCGGCATCGGCCGGGCGGTGGCCGAGGGCTTCGCGGCCGTCGGCGCCCGGGTCGTGGTGGCGAGCCGGAAGGCCGACGCGTGCGAGGAGGCCGCCGCCGCCGTGCGGGCGGCGGGCGGCACCGCGGTCGCCGTGGCCACGCACATGGGCGACCTCGATGCCGTGCGGTCCCTGGTGGCGCGGACGGTCGACGAGTTCGGCGGCGTCGACGTCGTGGTCAACAACGCGGCGAACCCGCTGGCGATGCCGATCGGCTCCATCACCCCCGAGGCTCTGGCGAAGTCGCACGACGTCAACCTGAGAGGCCCGTTGTTCCTGGTGCAGGAGGCGCTGCCGCACCTCCGAGCCAGCGACCACGCGGCGATCGTCAACGTGCTGACCGCCGGGATCTTCACCCGGGGCGAGTACGTCTCGCTCTACGTGTCGGCGAAGTCGGCGCTCCAGGCCATGACCCGGGCGATGGCGGCGGAGCTGGCGGGCGACGGGATCCGGGCCAACGGGCTGGCACCGGGCACGGTCCGCACCGACATGGTCCTGAACACCGACGAGGCCTTCCAGCAGCTCGCCGTGGACTCGCAGGTCATCAAGCGGATGGCCGAGCCCGAGGAGATGGTCCCCGCCGCGCTGTTCCTGGCCAGCGACGCCTCGAGCTTCATGACCGGCCAGACGCTCGTGGTCGACGGCGGCATGACGACGCACTGAGGGAGCGCCGGGGTCACCAGCGGGCGGGGTCGCGGCCGGTCGTGGCGAGGAGCCGATCGAGGAGGGGCGCGCCGGCGGGCACCTCGACGGGCGGGCCCCAGAGGCCCGGGAAGGGCGCGTCGGGCACGAAGACCCGGACGTGGTCCCAGCAGGCCTGCAGCGTCGGCTCCGGCACGTCGAACGGCTGACCGGTCGCGACCGCCAGGTCCCAGCCGTGCACCACCAGCTCGGTCAGCGTGATCCGCCCCCAGGTCGCGGCGTCCAGGTCCGAGCCCGGCACGGCCGCCCCGGGCGCCCACGCCGCGGGACGGGTCCAGGCCTCGGCCGCGGCGTCGAGGTCGTCGCGGACCTCGGCCCGCCACCGCGGCCCGAGCCGGGACCCGTCCGCCACGATCGCCCCGGCCGCCCGCATGCCGTCCTCGTCGCGAGCGGCCAGCGCCACCGCGCCCTGCGCCACCTGGTCCACGTGGACGACGAGGTCGCCGACCGACGTGGCGGCGCACGGGGTGGGGTCGCAGAGCTGCCGGTCGTCCAGGGCGTCGATCACGGCCACCATGCGGCTCGCGGCGGGTCGGAGGTCGATCACGCGGGGCTCCTCGGGTCGGGTCGGCCGTCAGGCGTGCTGACGGACCGGCCCCGCGTGCATCATCGGCCGGCAGCGCCCCGGTCGCGCAGCCGGATCGCCTGCAGCTCGAGGTGCCGGCGCTCGACCAGGCTCGTGGCCGACCCCGCGGCGGCCCGGTAGGCCGAGACGGCCCCGTCGAGGTCGCCCAGCAGGGCGAGCAGGTGCCCGCGCACGACGGCCAGCCGGTGGTGGCCGGTGAGCCGCCCGTCGGCCTCGAGGGCGTCGACGATCGCCAGCCCCGCCGCAGGCCCGTCGACCTCGGCGACCGCGACCGCCCGGTTGAGGGTCACCACCGGGTTCGGGTCGAGCCGCTCGAGGACCTCGTAGAGCGCGGCGACCTGCTGCCAGTCCGTCGCCTCGGCGCTCGGGGCCTCGTCGTGCACCGCCGCGATCGCGGCCTGCACCTGGTACGGCCCGGGCGGCCCGGCGGCCAGCGCGGTCGTGACCAGCCCGACGCCCTCGGCGATCAGCTCGGCGTCCCAGCGGCCGCGGTCCTGCTCGTCGAGCGGGACCAGCCAGCCGTCGTCGTCCACGCGGGCCGCACGGCGGGCCTCGGTCAGGAGCATCAGGGCGAGCAGACCCGCGACCTCCCGGTCCTCGGGCAGGACGGCGTGCAGGTGCCGCGTGGTGCGGATCGCCTCCGCCGTCAGGTCGGCGCGCTGCAGCTCGGCGCCCGAGCTCGCCGAGTAGCCCTCGTTGAACATCAGGTACAGCACCCGCGACACGACCGCGAGCCGGGCCGCCAGGTCCTCGCCGGGCGACGGGAAGGTCGACCCCTCGGTGCGGATGCGCTGCTTGGCCCGGCTGATCCGCTGGGCCATCGTCGCCTCCGGCACCAGGAAGGCCCGGGCGATCTCGGCGGTGGTCAGGCCGCCGACCGCCCGCAGCGTCAGGGCCAGCTGCGACGCGCTCGACAGCGCCGGGTGGCAGCACAGGAGCAGGACCTCGAGCGTGTCGTCGCGGTCGGTCGCCCCGTCGAGCGCGACCCGCTCCGGTTCCGCCAGGTCGGCCTCGATGTGGCGGGCGGCGTCGAGCTCCTCACGGTGGCGGCGGGCCGAGTCGCTGCGGATCCGGTCGGTCAGCCGGCGGGCCGCCACGGTCGTGAGCCAGGCGCGGGGATCGTCGGGCTCGCCGTCGCGGGGCCACTGGACCGACGCCGCCAGCACCGCCTCCTGCACCGCGTCCTCGGCCAGGTCGAACTGCCCCGTTCGCCGCACCAGCGTCGCGAGGACCGCCGGCGCGAGCTCGCGCCAGCGGTCCTCGCTGCGACCGGGGGCCCGGAGGGGGCGCTCCGGGGGGTTCACGTGTTGGAGTCGCTCTCGTGGAGCAGCGGCCGGACCTCGACCCGGCCCACCTTGGCGAACGGCACCTCCGCCGCGATCTCGAGCGCCCGCTCCTCGCTCTCGACGTCGACGATGTCGAAGCTGGCGAGGTACTCCTTGGTCTCGATGTACGGGCCGTCGGTGACGACCCGCTCGCCGCCGGCGACCGTCACCGTCTTGGCGACGGACTGGTCGCCGACGCCCCAGGCGCCGACGAACTCGCCCGACGCGGTCAGGGCGGCGTGCTGCGCCTCGGTGTCGGCCACCACCTGCTTGAACGTGGCCTCGTCGTACGAGCTCCAGATCTCCTCGTTGCCGTAGATGAGCAGCATGTACTTCATGGGGGACCTCCTGTCCGTCACGACGCCGCTCGGCGCCGTCACCCAGGGGTCGGAGCCGGCCCCGGATCCTCGACATGCTGTCGGAAAAAGGTCCGCACGCCGTCGGAGGGGGCCGCCCGGCGTCGCTCGGGCCCTCGCCTCAGGCGCCGGCGGCGGCCATCGCCGCCCGCATCCGGAACGTGCCCGGCGGCAGCTGGCCGGCCGCACGGGCGGGCGCGAGCGCGTCGGCCCACCAGGCCAGGTCGTCGAGCGTGATCGACAGGGCGGCGTCGGTCAGCGGGTCGACCGGCTCGTCGTCGTCGCCGAACGCCTGGTGCACCCCACCGATGAGGACCGTGTTGCGCAGCGGCGCCATCTCCGCCTCGATCGCGATGTGGGCCAGGTGCTCGACGGCGCGGGCGCCGGCGATCGGGCCGCCGCTGTAACCGATGAAGGCCGCCGGCTTGTTCCGGAGGGCGAAGCTCACGAACACGTTGTCGATCGCGTTCTTCAGCGCACCGGGGACGCTGTGGTTGTACTCGGCGGTGATGAAGATGAA
Source organism: Dermatobacter hominis (assembly GCF_020715685.1). Classification (GTDB taxonomy): domain Bacteria; phylum Actinomycetota; class Acidimicrobiia; order Acidimicrobiales; family Microtrichaceae; genus Dermatobacter; species Dermatobacter hominis. The sequence goes on along the minus strand of NZ_CP085840.1, from coordinate 2,934,428 downwards.
CGCGTCGCCCTCGGCGATCTTGCGGTTCCACTCCCGGACGATCGGCTCCGAGTACGTGGGGTCGTTGAAGTCGCCGACGGTCTCGATCGTCTCCTGGAACATCGGGAGCGGCCAGTCGCGGAGGTCGACCAGCTCGGCGTCGAAGCGGTCGTCCTCGCCGGTGCGGCGCATGACCCAGGGGATGAGGTGCTCGGCGGCGCGGTCGGGCCGGGTGGTCCCGACGATGACGAGCAGGCGGTGGCGGTCGGACATGGCGGGTCCCTCTCTGATCGGGTCGGGGGGCGGTCGTCGGGAGGCGGGGCGTGATCCCGTCGACCCCGACAGAGGAAATGATAGTGACTTACGAATAGGAAGCAACAGTCACTGGCGTACGTCGGCATCTAGGCTGGGGCGGTGGACGACCAGGCGCACGGCGCGTGCAACCGCCTCGAGCCCGTGTTCGACCTGCTGGGCAAGCGGTGGACCGGGCTGGTCCTCGGTGCGCTGATGGAGGGCCCCGCCCGGTTCTCGGAGCTGGCCCGGACCATCGACGGCGTGAGCGAGCGCATGCTGACGGAGCGGCTGAACGAGCTGGGCGACGTCGGGCTCGTCGAGCGCCACGTCCTGCCGGGACCGCCCGTCGGCGTCGAGTACCGGCTCACCGAGCGCGGCAAGGCGCTCGAGCCCGCCCTCGACGCGCTGGCGGCCTGGGCCGAGGACCACCTCGCTGAGGACCGCTGAGCGATCGTCCCGGGCGGCAGGGCCCCGGACGCGGCAGGACCCCCACCGGAGCGGGGGTCCCGAACCGAGCCCAGGAGGAGAATCGAACTCCTGACCTGCTCATTACGAGTGAGCTGCTCTGCCGTCTGAGCTACCTGGGCAGGCCACGGGCCGCAGCGCGTGGACGAGCGAGCTTACCGGGCGCCCGAGCCCGGGCGGCAACCGGATCCGAGCGGGCCGCTCAGCCGACGACGAAGTCGATCGGGTCCGCGTCGAGACAGGCGCGGGCGTCCAGGTCGGCGCCGGGGTCGAGCAGGAACTCGGCGCGCAGCTCCCGGAGGCACCGGGGCGGTGAGAACGCCAGGTCCTCGCTCATCGTCGGCACCTCGACGACCGTGGACCGGTCGATGCCGTCCGCCATCGAGTCGGCCCAGCCGTTCGCGCCGGCGGCGGAGAGCCCGCCGACGGCGAGCAGCACGGGGACGTCGACGTCGAGCGGGCGCGACAGCCGCTCGAACTCGTTGGGCACGCCCCAGCGCTCGCACATGCGGCCGAAGCTCGGCTCGTTCGCCCCGGCGAACTGCGGGAGCGCGACGTCGGACACCTCGGCGGTCCGGTTCGTGCGAGCGTCGTAGCTGCAGGTGAGCGAGAGGAACGCGCCCGTCAGCGACGGGCCGGCGAAGAAGCTGACGTCCTCGGCGATCCCCGCCGCCGCGGTGAGCTCGTCGCTGGCGACGACGACGCCGCTCGGGACCTGCGGCAGCCGCGCCGACTCGCGCATCGCGGACTCGAGCGCGGCGGCGTAGCGGCGGCCGTCGAGCAGCACGGTGAAGGGGCCGACCCCGCTGAGCGACGTCGTGGAGACGGTCACCGGGCTCGCCTGCAGCCGGTCGTAGCGGGCCTTGTAGAGCCCGGCGAGGTCGCCGTACTCGGCCTTGCAGTCCTCGTCGGCGTCGCACAGCTCCTGGATCGCGTCGAAGGAGCGGGACAGCGACAGGGTCGGGTCCTCGAGCACCGACTCGCCCGGCGGCGTCGGGTTGGTCAGGATCAGCGAGCGGACCGAGCCGGGGTTTGTCCGGGCGTAGGCCACGGCCGCCACCGTGGTCAGACCGCCCGCCGCGACGTTGACGCGGTCGAGCTCCGACGCCCACACCAGGTCACGGATGTCGGCGGCGGCCTCGACCCAGGAGTAGCCCTCGAGGTGGACGCCCTGGGCGCGCAGTCGGTCGGCGCAGGCGCCGGCGGCGTCGGCCCTCGTCGAGATCGCGCCTTCGTCGTCCGCGCGCTCGGCGAACGACGCCGACCACGCGGCCTGCACCTCGGGGCAGCTCAACACCGGATCGGTGCCGTCGTGGGCGGGCAGGTCACCACCGGCGCCCTGCGCCGCGGTGTGGAACCCGCGGAGGCTCAGCAGGTGGACGTCCGCGCTCTCGGCGAGCGATGTCGCAGCGCCCTCGTTGACGTCGAGCACCACGATCGGGTCCACCTCCGACCCGTTCGGTCCGGCGACCGTCGTCACCGGGAGCCGGAGCTTGCGGCCGTCGGGGTCGGCGCGGGACTCGGGGACGACCAGCTCGCTGCACGTGGCGGTCGGCACCGACTCGAGCGTGGTCGGCGAGCACGGGGCGGCGACCAGCTTGGGCGTGTAGCCGACGGGCGCGCTCACCACGTCGGAGGCCGGCTTGCTCGGCGTCCGCAGGTCCTTCGCATCGCCGCCGGCGGAGTCGCCGTCGTCGCCGGCGGCGACGACCACCGTGGCGATGACGGCGATGGTCGCCATGACGGCGAGCCCCGCGACGAGGTTCACCCACCGCCGGCGACCACGTCCGGTGGCGGCGAGGGCGGGCTCGGGTGCGTGCCAGGTCGGCGGGACCAGCTCGTCGTCGGGGGCCTCGGGCCCGTCGATCTCGACGACCTGCATGCCGGGTGGCAGGCCCTTGAGCGACATCGGACCGATCGGGCGGAAGTGGTGGGAGCGCCCGCGGGAGCCGATGATCGACTCCAGGAGGGCCGGGGCCCAGGTCCGGTCGGTGCCGGCCGCGGCGCACAGCCGGGCGGCCTCGACCACCGGGGTGCCGAACCAGTCGTCGTCCTCGTGCGCGACCTCTCCGATGCTGACGCCGATGCGCAGGTGCACCGGGTCGTCGGGGTCCACGGCCCGTGCCGCCTCGTGCATCGCGGCCGCGCACTCGATCGCGTCGATCGAGCTGCGCTCGAACACCACCATCAGCCCGTCGCCGAGGTGCTTCACCTCGGTGCCGTCGTTCTCCCGCACCGCGTGCCGGAGCGCGCCGAAGAGCTCACGTCGGAACTGATCGCCGGCTTCGTCTCCCAACCGCGTGAGCCGCTCGGTGGATCCGACGACGTCACAGAACAGCACGGCCACCGTGGCAGTGGTGCGCATGCCACGGATGGTACTGACCCCTCACCCGCAGGAGCACTCGGGGTTCCCGGTGACCCTGGGCACCCGGCGGCGGACGGACCGTCGGTCAGCGCAACGGCGGGAGCCCGACGAACAGTGCCTGCAGCTGCACGGTCTCGTTGGGGTTGTAGACGAGCGCGTCGGCCAGCTCCTGGACGGCATCCGCGGCGGCGAGGAACTGCTCGGGGTCGCCGCCGTCGACGAGCGCATCCCGGTAGCGCGCCACCAGGGCGGCGAGGCCGCTGCGGAGGTCCGCGGTCCGCACCCGTCGCTGCTCGCGCTTGTGGCGGTCCACCAGCGCCTTGCGCTCCCCCGCCACCCGACCGCCCACGAGCTCGGCCCGCTCGTCGAAGTCGGCCAGCTCCGCCGCCTGGCGCTCGGTGAGCGGGACGGCCAGCTCGTCGGTGGCGGCGAGCACCTCGTCGACGAGCGCGGCGGCCGTCGCGCCCGTGCCGTCCAACCGCCCGGGGACCGAGTACCACCGCTCGCGGCGGGCCGAGGCGTTGGGGTCGCGGCCGAGCAGTCGCGCCTGGGTCATCGACCCGCCGGCGCCCTCGGCCGCGGTGCGGGCGGCGTCGGGGTCCACGCCCTCGGCGATCAGCCGGTCGAGGATCGCCGACTCCGCCACGGCGGCGAAGGGCACCCGCACGCAGCGGGAGGCGATCGTCTCCATCTCGGCCGGCAGCTCCTCGGCGAGGACGACGAACACGGTCGACGCCGGCGGCTCCTCGAGCGTCTTGAGGAGGATCGGCGCGACGTTCGTCGCGAGGTGGAAGTCGACGAGCACGACGACCTGCCGCTCCCCCTCGGGCGGCGCCATGTTCGCCCGCACCACGACGCCACGCACCTGCTCCGCGGTGATCGACGCGCCGACGCGCTCGACGACGGTGAGGGACGGGTGCGCCTCCGACGCCACCTGGCGCCGCACCACCGCCGCGGCCTCGTCGTCGAGGCCGTCGGCGAGCAGGTCGGCGGCGAAGGCCCGGGCCGCCTCGCGCGTGCCCGAGCCCTCGGGGCCCACCAGCAGGTAGGCGTGCACCGGCGCCGCGCCCGCAGCCCGGAGCTGTGCGACCGCGGCCTCCTGGCCGACGACCTCGGACCAGAGGTCGTCGGGGACGGCGGGGGCGGGGGGAACCCGGGCGTCAGCGGCCACCGTCGACCACCTCGTCGGGCCAGCGGGTCGCGACCGCGGCACGGACGCGGGCCTCGACCTCGTCGGGGCTGCCGTCGCCGTCGACGACGAGCCACCGGTCGGGGTCGGCCGCGGCCTGGGCGCGGAAGCTGTCGGACACCCGGCGGTGGAACGCCGCGCCGGCGGCCTCGATGCGGTCCCGGGCACCGCCGGTGCGCGCGAGGGCCACCTCGTCGGGCACCTCCAGGAGCACGACGACGTCGGGCAGCAGGCCGTCGACCGCCCACCCGGAGATGCGGGCCAGCTCGACGGGATCGAGGCCCCGCCCCGCGCCCTGGTAGGCGACGGTCGACGGGATGTAGCGATCGCACACGACGTCGCGGCCCGATCGCAGCGCGGGGGCGAGCACCTCGGCGGCGTGCTGGGCCCGGTCGGCCGCCATCAGCAGCGCCTCGGCCCGCTCTGCCATCCGCCCCCCGTCCCCGTGGTCGTCGGTCCCGTCCTCGGGCGGCGCCAGGAGCAGCTCCCGGAGCCGGGCGCCGAGGGCGGTGCCGCCGGGCTCGCGGGTCAGGAGCGCGCCCAGGTGCTCGGCCAGGCGCGCCGCCTGCGTGGACTTCCCCGAGCCCTCGCCGCCCTCGAACACGATGAACCGTCCGCTCATCGTCCTGCGTCCTTCCCGTCGTCCTCGCGAGCGGCGCCCTCGTCGGCTCGGGCGCCGTCGGGAGCTGCGCCGTCGGGGCCCGGCGCGCCGGCGGCGCCCCGACCAGCGTCGCGCCGGTGGAAGTGGGGGATGTCGAGCGGGGCGATCTCACCGGTCACATCGGGCGGCAGCGGCGCGTCGATGCCCAGCCCCTCGGCGATCACCTCGGCGGCCTCGGCGGCGAGGTCCTCGCCCGGTGCTGCGGGCGGCACCTCGGTGGGCGGCACCCCCGTGGGCGGCCCTGGCGGCGGGGGCACCGGCGCGCCCTCGTACGGCGGCGGGGCGGGGGACGGCCCGGGTGGGCCCGGCGCGGTCGGCGGCTGCTCCGCGGTCGGCGGCTGCTCCGCGGTCGGCTCGTCGACGCTGCCGTCGGACCCGGGCAGGAGCGCGGTGGGGTGGTTGCCCCGGGACCGGTCCTCGGCGCTCGGTCCGATCGCCTGCCGGATGCCGTCGCGCAGGTGGTCCCGCAGGCCGACCTTCATCGACCGGCTCGCGATCACGCCGGCGGCGCAGAGGATGAGCGCGGCCAGCCACAACGTGAGGCGCACGCCCGGGATCGCCAGGTCGAACCCGAAGAGGTCGAGCACCGGCACGCCCTCCTGGTCGCCGGTGGCGGAGCGGGCGAACCCGTTGAACACGGTGGCGAGCACGGGACCGATCACGAGCGCCATCAGCACGCAGGCCCGGACGAGGGTGAGCATGGTGGCGAAGATCCGGCCGCGCAGCTCGTCGTCGGTGTGCTCCTGGAGCAGCGTGAAGCCCAGGACGTACACGGCTCCGGCGCACGCCCCGAGACCGAAGATCCCCAGTGCGGCGAGCCAGAACGTCGACATGGACACGCCGAAGAACATCGAGACGCCACCGGCGAACACCAGGATCGGGAACGCCTGCTCCTTGGGCAGGCGCTTCTGCAGCGCCGACAACGAGACCACGCCGGTCGCCACACCCAGGCCGAGGGCCGTGATGAACAGGGGGAAGGTGTCGGCGTTGCCGATGACGAACCGGGCGAACGTGGGGCCGAGCGGCACCAGCATGGCCCCGCCGATCAGCCCGGTCGCCAGGCCGAGGATCACGCCCCGGACGATCGGGTTGGCGCCGATGAACTGCAGGCCCTCCCGCATGTCGTCCAGGGCGCGACGCACGCTCGACCGCTCGTCCTCCTCGGCCTCGCCGAGCGTCGACGCGCTGGCGGTGCCGTTGGCCTCGGCCTCGGCCTCGGCCTCAGCCGCGGCGCGGGCGTCGCGAGCCGCAGCGGACGTGGACGGCAGGCCTCGGTAGACGAACCGGGAGATGATCAGCGCGGAGGCCAGGAACGACAGCGAGTCGAAGTAGAAGGCCAGCGACTGCGTGTCGCCCAGCTCGCGGTTCAGCCCCAGGAAGCCGAGGAAGCTGATCTCGGCCAAGTGGTCGTTCAGCACCTTCAGCACGTACTGGATCGGCCCGGCCACCGGCATGGTCGCGTAGGCGGCCACGAGGCCCAGGGAGTTGGCGGTGGTCAGGCGGTCCGCCGGCACGACCGCCGGAACGGTCGCCTCCTTGGCGGGCGACCACGCCAGCGTGAACATCTCGAGGATGAAGCTCGCGACGATCAGGCCGGGGACGGTCTGCACGAGCGGCAGGAACAGGAACACGATCGCCCGGGCGATGTCCGAGATGACCATGATCTTCTTGCGGTCGAAGCGGTCGACCATGACGCCGATGAACGGGGCCAGGAAGATCCCTGGCGCGACCCGCGCCGTCGTGACGAGCGCGATCGCCGCCTCGGGCTGGGTCGAGATCGACGCGGCGAGCGAGGTGATGGCGAAGAAGCCGACCCAGTCGCCGAGCGCCGAGATGACCTGGACGTTGAAGAGGGCGAAGAAGCGCCGGGTGATGAAGACCCGCTCGATCCACCCGGCCGGTGGGTCGGCACCGGGGACGAGGTCCCCTGGCGCGGTCAGGTCACTCACCGCCGTCCGGCGGAGGTGCTGATCCGGCGCTGTCGCCGTCGTCGGCCGACGCAGCGGCCGCCTTCTTCGCCGTCGCCTTCTTCGCCGTCGCCTTCTTCTTGGCGGGGCTCTTCTTCTTCGCCGCGCTCTTCTTCTTGGCGGTCGCCTTCTTCTTCGCCGGCGCCTTCTTCTTGCTCTTCTTGGCCGGCCCGCGGGCGCGGCGCTCGGCCAGCAGCTCGAGCGCCCGGTCCATCGTCAGCTCCTCGACCGAGTCGCCCTTGCGCAGGCTGGCGTTGGTCTCGCCGTCGGTGACGTAGGGCCCGAACCGACCGTCCTTCACCACGATCGGGCGCTCGGAGTCGGGATCCGGGCCGAGCTCCTTCAGCGGCGGCTTCGGCGCGCCCTGGCCCCGCCGGCGCTTGGGCTGGGCGAGGATCGCCAGCGCCTCGTCGAGGGTGAGCGTGAGGATCTGCTCCTCGGACTCGAGCGAGCGCGAGTCGTTGCCCTTCTTGAGGTACGGGCCGTAGCGGCCGTTCTGGGTCGTGATGACCGCGCCGTCGGCCGGGTCCGCCCCCACCTCGCGGGGCAGCTCGAGCAGCGGCAGCACCTGCTCGAGCGTGACCGTCGCCGGGTCCATCGACTGGAACAGCGACGCGGTGCGCGGCTTGAGCCCGGTCTCGTCGTCGTGCTCGCCCTCCTGGATGTACGGCCCGAACCGGCCGGCCTTCAGGTGCACGACGAGCCCGGTCGTCGGGTGGGTGCCGAGGTCGCGGTCGCCGGAGGGCGCCTCGAGCAGCTCGACCGCGCGCTCGGGCGTGAGCTCGTCGGGCGGCGTGTCGTCGGGGATCGAGGCCCGCTCGACGTCGTCGCCGGCGCCGCGCTCGAGGTACGGCCCGTACCGGCCGACCCGGGCGACGATCGGGACGCCGTCGGCGTCGGCGCCGAGCGGGATCGAGTTCACGGCCCGGGCGTCGATGTCGCCGAGGTCCTCGACCAGCCGCTTGAGCGCCAGGCCGTCGCCGCTGGCCGACGCCGGCACCGGTGCGTCGTCGCCGTTGGCCGCCAGCGCGCCGGCGGCCCCGAAGTAGAAGCGGGTCAGCCACGGCTCCATGTCCTCGGTCCCGGACGCGATGCGGTCGAGGTCCTCCTCCATGGCGGCGGTGAACGCGTAGTCGACCAGCGTCGGGAAGTGCTGCTCGAGCAGCGTCACCACGGCGAAGGCGGTGAAGCTCGGCACCAGCGCCGAGCCCTTCTTCCAGACGTAGCCCCGGTCCTGGATGGTCGAGATCGTCGACGCGTAGGTCGACGGCCGACCCACGCCCAGCTCCTCCAGCCGCTTGACCAGCGAGGCCTCGGTGTAGCGGGCGGGGGGCTGCGTCTCGTGGCCGGCGACGTCGAGCTCGTCGGCCCGGACCGCGTCGCCCTCGGCCATGTCGGGGAGCAGCCGCTCCTGGTCGTCGAGCGCGGCATCGGGGTCGTCGCTGCCCTCGACGTAGGCCCGCAGGTAGCCCGGGAAGAGGATCGTGCGACCCGAGGCGGCGAAGACCGCCTGCTGCTCGGCCGGCGCACCTTCGGTGCCCGGCACGGCGACCGGCGCGGTCGTGGTGCCGAGGCGGACCTGCACCGACTCGCCGCGGGCGTCGTTCATCTGCGACGCGACCGTGCGCTGCCAGATCATCTCGTAGAGGCGGAACTCGGCGTTGGCCAGCTCGCCGCGCACCTGGTCGGGCGTGCGGAAGGAATCGCCGGCGGGGCGGATCGCCTCGTGGGCCTCCTGCGCGTTCTTGACCTTGTTCGCGTAGCGGCGGGGCGCGTCGGGCAGGTAGGCGTCGCCGTACTTCTCCCGGATCTGTCGGCGGGCGGCGTCGAGCGCGGCGTCCGACAGCGTCGTCGAGTCGGTCCGCATGTAGGTGATGTAGCCGTTCTCGTAGAGCCGCTGCGCGGTCGACATGGCCATCGAGGCCGACATGCGGAGCTTGCGGCCCGCCTCCTGCTGGAGCGTCGAGGTCATGAACGGCGGCGACGGCTTGCGCGTGTACGGCCTGCGCTCGACGGAGCGCACGGCCACCGGCCGGTCGGCGAGGGCGTCCTTGACCGCACCGGCCGCCGCCTCCTCGAGCAGCACGACGTCGGCGGCGCGGGCCGACGGCGTGAGCTGGCCGTCCTGCGCGAAGTCCTTGCCCGTCGCGAGCCGGCGGCCGCCGAGCTCGACGAGCGTGGCCGGGAACGGCGTCTGGTCCTTCTCCTCGTCGACGTGGCGGAACGTCGCCTGCAGGTCCCACCAGGACCCGGCCCGGAACGCCATGCGCTCCCGTTCCCGCTCGACGACCACCCGGGTCGCGACCGACTGGACCCGGCCCGCCGACAGGCCCCGGTTGACCTTCTTCCAGAGGACCGGCGAGACCTCGTAGCCGACCAGCCGGTCGAGGATGCGGCGCGTCTCCTGCGCGTCGACGAGCCGGCGGTCGAGGTCGCGCGGGTTCTCGATCGCGTGGCGGATCGCCTCGGGGGTGATCTCGTGGAAGACCATCCGGCGGACCGGCACCCGCGGGTTGAGCACCTCGAGCAGGTGCCACGCGATCGCCTCCCCCTCCCGGTCCTCATCGGTCGCGAGGTAGAGCTCGTCGGCGTCCTTCAGCATCGCCTTCAGGTGCCGGACGTGGTCCTTCTTCTCCGGCGAGACGATGTACAGCGGCTTGAAGTGGTTCTCGGTGTCGACGCCGAGGCGCGCCCAGGACTGGCCCTTGTACTCCTTGGGGACGTCCGCGGCGTTGCGCGGGAGGTCCCGGATGTGTCCGATCGACGACTCGACCACGTAGTCGTCGCCCAGGTACCCGGCGATGGTCCGGGCCTTGGCCGGCGACTCCACGATGACCAGGGGACTGCCCACGGCTCGGTACAAGACACTCCCGGCCGCCTGATTGTCAACCACCCTCCACCGGGGCCCCGTCCCCGGAGGGCCCCTCCCGGGCGGGCCCGCGGCGCCCCGGGTCTAGGGTGCGAACGCCCCTCCGGAGCGCCCGGCGGGCCCGGTCGGAGGCCTCCGGACCGGCACCAGATCGACGTGAGGACGGCGGATGGACCTCGAACCCTCGGACCGTGGCAAGGAGCTCCGTGACCGGCTCCTCGAGTTCATGGACACCCACGTCTACCCGGCCGAGCCGGTGTACCGGGAGCAGATGGCGGCCGCCGGCGACCCGCACGCCCACCCGCCGATCGTCGAGGAGCTGAAGGCCGCCGCCCGCGAGCGGGGGCTCTGGAACCTCTTCCTCCCCCACCGCACCGAGTGGACGCCCGACCCCCTCTCCAACCTCGACTACGCCCACCTCGCCGAAATCACCGGCCGCTCGACGGCCCTGGCGCCCGAGGCGCTCAACTGCGCCGCGCCCGACACCGGCAACATGGAGGTGCTGTCGCTCTTCGGTACGCCCGAGCAGCAGGAGCAGTGGTTGGTGCCGCTGCTCGAGGGCGAGATCCGCTCCGCCTTCGCGATGACCGAGCCCGACGTCGCCTCGTCGGACGCCACGAACATCCAGCTCCGGATCGAGCGCGACGGCGACGACTACGTCCTCAACGGCCGCAAGTGGTGGATCTCGGGCGCGGCGTCGGACCGCTGCAAGATCCTCATCGTCATGGGCAAGACCGACCCGGAGGCGCCCCGGCACCTGCAGCAGTCGATGATCCTCGTGCCCATGGACACGCCGGGGCTGACCCGGGTCCGTGACCTGCCGGTGTTCGGCTACAACGACCGCGAGGGCCACTGCGAGCTGGACTTCACCGACGTCCGCGTCCCGGCGTCCAACCTGCTGTCCGAGGAGGGCTCCGGGTTCGCGATCGCCCAGGCCCGGCTCGGCCCCGGCCGCATCCACCACTGCATGCGCTGCATCGGCATCGCCGAGCGCGCCCTCGAGCTCATGTGCCGCCGGGTCACCGAGCGGGTCGCCTTCGGCAAGCCGCTGTCGGAGCAGGGCGTGGTGCGGGAGTGGATCGCTGACTCCCGCATGGAGATCGAGCAGGCCCGCCTGCTCACGCTCAAGGCCGCGTACCTGATGGACACGGTCGGCTCGAAGGGCGCGGCCATCGAGATCTCGGCCATCAAGGTCGTGGCCCCGAACATGGCGCTGCGCGTCGTCGACCGGGCGATCCAGGCGCACGGGGGCGGCGGCGTGTCCGACGACTTCCCCCTCGCCCAGATGTACGCCGGCTTGCGCACGCTGCGCTTCGCCGACGGCCCCGACGAGGTGCACCGTCGCCAAGTCGCCCGCCAGGAGCTCGCCCGCCACGCCGGCTGACCCGCCTCCCCCGGTTTCTGACGCCAAAACCTGGTCGCCACGCCCACCTCGTGGCGTCAGAAACCGGTGGCCCGGATTCTCGTGTCATCCATGCGTCACCAGGCCCACCTCGTGGCGTCAGAAACCGGTCAGGGGAGGGCGGACCGGTCGTCGACGACGGTGAGGATCCGGTCCACGCCGGTCTCGGCCAGCAGGTCGCGGGCCGGTCCGGGCGGGCACACCACGGCGAAGCGCCCGCCGGCGCGCCCCGCGCGCAGGGCGCCGAGCAGCAGCACGCCGAGGGTGACCGGGTCGACGTAGTCGACGCCGCTGAGGTCGACCGCCGACGCCGGCGAGTCGAGCCGGTCGAAGCTCTGGCGCAGGGCCGGCACCGTGGCGAGGTCGAGGTCGCCGACGACGCAGAGGACGTCCCAGTCCCCCTCCGGCAGCACCCGCACGTCGAACAGCACCTCGCCACGCTACCGGCCGGTTCGCCGGGTCTCCCCGGGGCGCGGGTGCCCGGGGGACCGTCAGGGCGGTGGCGTAGCGTTCCGGGCGCGATGGCCGCGCCGTCAGCTCCCCCTCCCACCGATCCCGAGCACCTCCCGTCCGATCCGGCACCGACCGATCAGGACCGCATCGACGCGCTGGTCGCCGACTGGTCCACCGACCCGCGCCTCGTCCACGTCGAGCGCATCCAGGGGCGCCCGGCGCGGCTGGCCGCCACGGCGCAGCCGCTGCATCCGGAGCTCGAACGGCGGTTGGGCGACGTCCCGCTGTGGTCGCACCAGGCCCGCGCCATCGACCTCGTGCGCGACGGCCGGTCGGTCGTGCTCGCCACGCCCACCGCCTCGGGCAAGTCGCTCTGCTACCAGGTGCCGGCGGCCGAGGCCGCGCTCGAGCGGGGGGCCACCACGTTGATGGTGTTCCCCACCAAGGCGCTCGCCCAGGACCAGCTGCGGACGCTGGCGAGCTGGGACCTGCCCGGCGTGGTCGCGGCCACCTACGACGGCGACTGCACGCCCGAGGAGCGCACGTGGGTCCGGGCCAACGCGGACATCCTCCTCACCAACCCCGAGATGCTCCACCACGGCATCCTCCCCAACCACGGGCGGTGGGCGGCGTTCCTGCACCGGCTGGAGCTGGTCGTCGTCGACGAGCTCCACGTGCTCCGCGGGGTCTTCGGCACGCACACGGCGCAGGTGCTGCGTCGGCTCCGGCGGCTGTCGGAGACCTACGGCGGTTCGCCGCGGTTCGTCTTCACGTCGGCCACGATCGGCGACCCGGCCCGGCTCGCGTCGGAGCTCTGCGGGCTCGACGTGCAGGCGATCACCGTGGACGGCTCGCCGTCGGGCGCCCGGACGGTCGTGCTGTGGAACCCCGAGGCCGAGCTCGTCGGCGCCCTCCCGCCCGACGGGGCCCGGGCCGCACCCGCCGACCCCTCGCCCGACGCCGGGCTCGACGACGCCGGACTCGACCATCCCGAGGCCGGGCTCGACGAGCTCGACGACATGGAGGCCGCGAGCGGCGCCGTCGATCGGCGGTGGTCGGTGCACGCCGAGTCCGCGTCCGCGGCGGCGCGGCTGGTCGCCGCCGGCCTGCGGACGCTCGTGTTCTGCCGCTCCCGACGTGCGACCGAGCTCGTCGCGTCCGAGATCCGCCACCGGCTGCCCGAGGAGCTGGCGCCGACCGTGCGGTCGTACCGGGCCGGGTACCTGGCCGAGGAGCGGCGGGAGATCGAGGAGGAGCTGTTCAGCGGACGGCTCCGCTGCGTGGTCGCCACCAGCGCGCTCGAGCTGGGCGTCGACGTCGGCGGCCTCGACGCGGTGGTGCTGAGCGGCTACCCGGGGACGATCGCGTCGTTCTGGCAGCAGGTCGGTCGCGGCGGGCGCGAGCGGCGCCCCTCCCTCGCCGTGCTCGTGGCCGGTCAGGACCAGCTCGACCAGTGGATGGTCCGCAACCCGCACGAGCTGTTCGGCCGCAGCCCGGAGCCGGCGGTCATCAACCCCGACAACCCCTTCGTGTACGTGCCCCACCTGGCGTGCGCGGCGCAGGAGCAGGCGCTGAGCCGGGCGGACGAGGCGCTCTGGCCCGAGCAGCTCGACGAGGGCGTCCGCCGCCTGGTGATCAGCGACCGGGCCTCGGTCCGCCGGCGCAAGGGCCGGCGCGTGGTCGTGTGGACCGGCCGCGGCCTGCCCGCCCCGACCATCGGGCTGCGCTCGGCGTCGCGCGGCGAGCTGCGCATCCGCGACACCGAGGACCAGCTGATCGGCACCGTCGAGGCGGGGCGCGCCGCCGCGGTCGTGCACCCGGGCGCCGTGTACCTGCACCAGGGCCGGCCCTGGACGGTCGTCGACCTCGACCTCGACGGCCGCACCGCGCTCGTGGAGCCGGCCGACGGCAGCGTGTACACCCGGACCCGCTCCGAGACCTCGATCCGGGTCCTCGAGCAGTCCGACACCCGACGGGTGGGTGCCGCGGGGTTGGCGCTCGGCGCCGTCGAGGTGACCACCCAGGTCGTCAGCTACCAGACCCGCAGCGTCCGCACCCACGAGGTGCTGGACCGCACGCCGCTCGACCTGCCGCCGACCGACCTCGTCACCCGCGCCGTCTGGTACACGTTCTCCGACGAGCTCGTCGGCGGCGCCGGGATCTCGGACCGGGAGCTGCCTGGCGCCCTGCACGCGCTCGAGCACGCGGCGATCGGCATCCTCCCGCTGTTCACCATCTGCGACCGCTGGGACGTCGGCGGCGTGTCGACCGCCTGGCTGTCCGACACCGGGATGCCCACCGTGTTCATCCACGACGCGCACGAGGGCGGCGCCGGCATCGCCGAGCTCGCCTTCGACGCGTCGGACCGCCACCTGTCCGCCACGCTCGACGTCATCCGGGCCTGCGGCTGCGACGACGGCTGCCCGAGCTGCGTGCAGTCGCCGAAGTGCGGCAACGGCAACGAGCCGCTCGCGAAGGAGGCCGCCGCACGGCTGCTCGCCGCGACGCTCGGCGCGACCGTGGCGGCCGACGAGCCGTCGGCGCAACCCGCGTCCTGACGCCGTCCGTCGACCGGGCTGGGAGCACGCTCGGCCGGCGACCCACGCGACGCCCACGCCGCTCGGCGGTGCGCCACGCTGGTCCGACGCCGATGGACGCTCCGCCGCGCACCGACCCCCCGACCGATCCGCCGACCGATCCGCCGACGCGGAGCCGGGCGCGCACCGCCGCGGTGGTCGCGTCGGTCGCGGTGCTGGTCGCGTTGATCGCGCTCGCCGCCGTGCTGGCGTTCCGCACGGACGGCGACCCGGCCCCGGCCGCGCCCGCGACCTCGGCCACGCCGCCGCGATCGGGAGCGGACGGCGGACCGGCACCCGACGCCGCCGCCCTGCTCGCCTACGACCCCGTCGACCTGGCTGCGTCGCCGGTCGGCCCGGACGGGACGGTCACGTTCGCCTCCCCGGGTGTCGACGGGACCGCGCACGAGGTGGCGGCCACCGTGACCCGACCCACCGGCACCCCGGCCGGGTGCGCGGTCGTGGTCCACGGGCTGGGCGGCGACCGGTCGCAGATGAGCCTGGTCGCCGCGCCGCTGGCGCTGATGGGCTGGACCACGATCGCCCCCGACATGGCGTGGGGCACCGACGTCGGGCGCGTGCTCGGCGGCGGCGCCGGGGACCGCGAGATGCGCGACGAGCTCGTCGACGTGCGCCGGTCGATCGACTGGCTCGAGGCCAACGTCGACTGCCGCGGCCGGATCGCCTACGTCGGCGTGTCGATGGGCGCCATGGGCGGCGTGCCGATCGTGGCGGCCGACGACCGCATCGGCGGCTCGATCCTCATCGTGCCCGGCGCGGAGTACCGGCCGGCCATGGTCAACGCCGGCATCGACCCCGCGGATGTCGACATCTCCGCCTGGGACCCGGTGCGCTTCGCCCCGCAGATCGACGACCGGCCCATGCTGGTCGTCAACGCCCGGGACGACGAGCTGATCGAGGCGGCGAACGCGACCGAGCTGCGCGACGCCCTCCCGACCGCCCGGCGCGTGTGGGTCGAGGGCGGGCATGCCCCCGACGCCGGCGCCGTCCTCCAGATCGTGGTCGAGGCCCGGGCGCTCCTCGACCGCATCGGCTGACCGGTCGACGGCGCCCTCACGGTCCCTCGACGCGGACCGACAGCCGCTCGCGCAGCTCGACGCCCGAGAGCACCCGACCGACCAGCGGGAGCGCCGTCGGCGAGGCGGTCACGGTCACCGTGGCCAGGCGGCCCGGCCGCCGGTCGCCACGGACCGCGACGCGCACGTCGCCGGCGCCGGCGTCGTCGAGCGCCGCCCGGGCCGCGGCGGGGGTCGGGTCGACCGCCACCGCCCGGGCCGCCGTCCGCGCCGCGTGCACCACGAGCACGCGGTCGCGGACGACCAGGCCCACCTGCACCACGAGGAGCAGCGCGGTGACGACGACCGGCAGCAGCAGCGCGAGCTCGACCGTCGCCTGGCCGCGCTCGGTCCGGCGCGTGCCGCAGACGCCCGCGCGCCCCGTCACCCGGCCTGGGAGAGGATCCGGCCGACGATGGCGTCGAACAGGCGTGACACCGCGTCGCTGCGGGTGACCCACGCGACGAGCGCCAGCGCCACCGCGGCCGCCCCGAGGAGCACGAGGGCGTACTCGACCGTGCTCTGCCCGGCCTGGTCGCGCCGCGGGACGGCGTGCCAGCGCGCCCAGAGCGCAGCGAGCGGGTCGGGCCGCGCCCGCGGCACGGGGCGGGGGGGCGGGTCGTTCGGGTGGTGGTTCGTCATCGGTGGCCTCCGCTCGGCGTCGGGAGGGGCGGGGGAAGGGGGACGGCGGGCACCGGCCGCTCGACCGGCGCCCCCGACGGTGCGGTGAGCCCGGCGCCGCGTGCGGCCGACAGCCCGACCGGGACCAGCGTGAGCAGCACGAACGCCGGGAGGATGCAGCCGACCAGCGGGAGGAGCAGCAGGATCGGCAGCCGCCGCACCCGCGCCTCCACGCGCCGCCGGGCGCGTCGGCGCTCGGCGTCGGCGAGCCGCAGCAGCGCGGGCGCCGGCGGCGCTCCCGAGCTCGCCGCGGTCAGCAGCGTCGTGGCGAGGGGCTGCGCGGCGGGGCCGAGCGCCCCGGCGAGCCCGGCAACGGCGTCGGCCACCCCGAGGCCGCGCTCGACGTCGGTGGCGGCGCGACCGAGCGCGCGACCCACCGGGCCACGACCGACCCCGCCCACCGCACCGATCGCGCCGGCCACCGTGGCACCCGACGCGGCGGCCACCGCGAGCAGGTCGCAGCACGTGGCCAGGTCGTCGAGCTCGGGGGCCGAGGCCGAGGCCGGGGCCGGGCGACGGCGCGATCGCGGACCGCCGCCCAGCGCCGCCGGCGCGCGCCACCGTCGACGAGCACGGTCGCCGACGGCGCCCGGATCGGCGTGCGGTGCGTCGTCCTCGGGGAACCGCCGAGGACGCGGCCCGGGGACCACCAGCACGGCGACGGCCCACGCCACGGCCACGGCGAGCACCCACGAGGCGATCACCGGGCGGGCTCCCACCAGGGCAGGGCGGGACGGCGACGACCCGGGCGCGCCGGTCCCTCGACGGCCCGGCGCACCAGGGCGCGGGACGCCAGCGCGCCCGCACCGTCGAGCGCGAGCCCGAGCGCCACGCACACCCGACCGGCGGTCGTGGCGGCGACCACCGATGCGAACCCCGGGTCGAGCAGGCCGAACAGCACGGCGCCGGCCGGCGGCAGCGCCACGAGCACGATCGCGGACGTCCGCGCCTGCGCGGCCAGCGCCCGGACCTCGTCGCCGACCTCCACCCGGTCGAGCAGGGCGGCGGCCACGCCGTCGAGCGCCCGCTCCAGCGCGACCGTGCGCCCGATCGAGAAGCGGCAGGCCGCCACGAGCAGCGACACGCCCTCGATGCGCGTGGCCCGGCCCCACAGGTCGAGCACTCGATCGACGCCGTGGCCCCGGTCGAGCAGCGTGACCGCGCCGCGCAGCTCGGTGCCGAGCACGCCGTCGGTCGTGGGCGCCAGCTCCCGCACGGCCACCTCGAGCGTCGCGCCGGCGCGGACCGACCGGGCCAGGTCGGCGACCGCGCCCGGGAGGGTGACGGCGGCGCGGCGCCGGTCGTGCGTCGTCCGAGCGCGCGCGACCGCACGGCGGGCCCACCACCCGAGGGCGGCGGCGGCCAGGGCGGCGAACACCGCCGTCACGGGCCGTCCTCGGCGACGGGGACCAGCCGGCCGTCGGCCGGGACGACGTCGTGCACGGAGACGACCCGCCGTCCTCCGTCGGGCAGGCGGGCCGTCCCGACGAGCGAGTGCACCGCGGCGTGGACCTGGTCCTGCACGACGCCGACCGGCGCACCGTCGGCGCCGGCCACCGCGAACGAGGTCACCCGCCGCAGGGCGTCGTGGGCGGTGGCGGCGTGCAGGGTCGACATCGAGCCGTCGTGGCCGGTGCTCAGCGCCCACACCATGTCGGCGGCCTCGGCGCCGCGCACCTCGCCGACCACGATGCGGTCGGGCCGCAGGCGGAGGGCCACGCGGACGAGCTCGCGGAACCCCACCCGACCGACGCCGTCGGCACCGCCGGGCCGGGCCTCCAGCCGAACGATGCCGCGCCCGTCGAGCCGCAGTTCGGCGACGTCCTCGACGGTCACGACGCGCTCGTCGGCGGGGAGCTCGGCGCAGAGGCTGCCGAGCAGCGTCGTCTTGCCCGACCCGGTCGCGCCGAACACCACCAGGTTGCGCCGACCGACCAGGCGCCGCCGGAGCTGGTCGGCCACGGCGGGCGAGGCCATGCGGTCGAGTGGCACGGGGTCGCGCCGGTGGCGTCGCACCGCCACGAGCGGGCCGTCGACGGCCAGGGGCGGCAGGACCGCCGTGACGCGGGTCCCGTCGGCGAGGCGGGCGTCCACCACCGGGTGGGCCCGGTCCGCGTGCAGGCCGAGCGGCCCCACGAGCCGCTCGATGGCCCGATCCACCGCCGGCCGGTCGACGACGACGCCGCTCGGGTGGAGGCGTCCGTGGCGCTCGACCCACACCTCGCCCGGGCCGTTGACGAGGACGTCGGTGACCGCGGGGTCGTCGAGCAGGGCCTGCACCGGCCCCAGGCCGACGAGGTCGACCGCCAGCGACCGGGCGCGGCGCCGGACCTCGTCGTCGCCGAGCAGGGGCGCCTCCTCGCGGAGCAGGCGGGCCAGCTGGTCGACGGCCCGCTCGGGCGCCGGTGCATCGGTCCCGCGCTGCGTGTCGCCGTCGCGAGCGTCCTCGCCGGCGCGGAAGCGCCGCCGCACCCGGTCGTCGACGTCGCCGCTCACGCGCCCACCTCGGTCGCAAGGGCGTCCAGCGAGCGACCGAAGGAGCGCGGCAGTCGGGCCGCGAGCAGGCCCGCGTCGACCGCACGGGCCACCGCAGGGTCGGCGGCGACCGTGGCGCGCACCGGCACGCCGACCGCCCGGGCCACGTCGACGGCGTCGAGCGCGCGACCGGGTTCGGCGACGAGCACGATGCCGTCGGCGCGCAACCCGCCCTGCGGGCCGAGCGCGGCCACCGCCCGGCGGAGCGCGAGGTAGCAGGGCCGCACGACGAGCAGCGAGGTGCCGGCGGACGTGAGCTCGCCCACCAGCCGGTCGGGCGAGCCCTCGGCGCCGCCGTCCAGGGGTCGGCCGACGGTGCCGCCGTCGACGACGACGGGCCGGCGCTCGGCCCGGAGCGCGTCGACGAGGTCGGGCGAGCGCGACGCCGGCCACCCGGTCGCGGCGCCGGCGGGCACGAGGGCGGGCCCGGCGGCGGTGTCGACCTCGAGCCGCCGCAGCGCGGCAGCATCGCCGCCGTCGGTCGCGAGCCAGTCGCGCACGCCGGGGGTTGCCGGCGTGGCCAGGCCGAGCAGGGCCGGCTGGTCGCCGGCCAGGTCGACGAGGAGGGGGGCCGCCGCCGGCGTGCGCCGTCCGCCGCCCCGCCCGAGCACGCTGGCGAGGCCGGCGGCGACGGTGGACGTGCCCGAGCCGCCCTTGACCGACCAGAGGGTGAGGAGCACGACCGACCTCCCGGACGCGGCACGCCGCGCGGCACGTGGAGGGGAAGCGTCGGGCCCGAGGGGTGCGCGGGCCCCGACCGCGCCGACCGTAGGCGGCGGGCGCGCAGTCGCGCACCGGGGACCGCGCCCCGGTCGGATCAGCGGCGCGTCGGCGGCCGCTACCCCGTCAGACGAGGAGCAGGTCCCGGCCGCCCGACTCGTTCGACGGGTGCCGGAGCTTCGACATCGCCCGCACCTCGATCTGGCGGATCCGCTCGCGGGTCAGCTCGAACTGCTCGCCGACCTCCTCGAGCGTGCGCGGCTCGCCGCGGTCGAGGCCGTACCGGAGCCGGAGCACCTCCCGCTCGCGCGGGTCGAGCGACGAGAGGAGGTCGTCGACGAGCGCCGGCACCATCGAGTCGGTCGCGGCGCGGTCGGTCGGCACACCGTCGTCGGGGACGAGGTCGCCGAGGACGGCGTCCGCGTCCTCGCGCAGCGGTTCGGACAGCGACAGCGGCTCCGCGGCGTACAGGAGCGTCTCGACGACCTTCTCCTCGGGGAGGTCGACCTCGACCGCCAGCTCCGCCGTCGTCGGCGGACGGCCCAGCTCGAGCTCCATCCGCGAGCGGGTGCGCTGGACCCGGGTCATCGTGTCGCCGGCGTGCACCGGGATCCGGATCGTCCGGCCCGTGTTGGCGATGCCCCGGGTGATGGCCTGGCGGATCCACCACGTGGCGTACGTCGAGAACTTGAAGCCCTTGCGCCAGTCGAACTTCTCGACGGCGTGGATCAGGCCGAGGTTGCCCTCCTGGACGAGGTCGAGCAGCGGCACGCCGGAGCTCTGGTACTTCTTGGCGATCGAGACCACGAGCCGGAGGTTGGCCTGCACGAACTGCTCCGCCGCCTGCTCGCCGGCGTGGACCGCGCGCCGGAGCTCCCGCCGCCGGGCGGCGGTCAGACGGGCCCCCGAGTCGAGCTCCTTGCGGGCGTCGTCGCCCGCCTCCATCGTCCGGGCCAGCCAGGCCTCGTCGTCCTTGGTGAGCAGCTCGTAGCGGCCGATCTCCGAGAGGTACCGGCGGACCAGGTCCTCGTCGTCTCGTTCCACACGCTGGTTCGTCACCTGCACCTCGGCTTCCTCTGAACACCGTCGTCGACGGCGGCGCGGTCCGGCTGGAGCCCGTACATCGGCAATCCGGGCCGCAAAACCTGAGCGCGCGCCTCGGCGACGTCCGGCCGGACACCGTCCGGACCGGCCGAGGAGTGGCGCCGGACCGGCCGAGGAGCGGCGCCGGACCGGCCCTGGAGCGGTCTCAGCGGGTGAGCTGGGCGGTGGCGCGGACCAGCGCGGCGACGCGCTCGACCTCGTCGTCGCTGCCCTCGGGCCGGCGCACCGAGGCGAGCTCGAGATCGGCGCGGACGGAGTCGAGCAGCAGCGGCAGCCACCGCTGCAGGGGTGCGTCGGCGACCGGGGTGGTGCGGGCCAGGTGGGCGGCGTAGCCGTCCTCGAGGGCACGGCCGACCGCCGACCACGCGCCGATCCGGGCACCGTCGTCGGTGAGCGCCCGCAGCGCGGCCACGAGGTCGGTGGTCGCGGGACCCGGCGTCACGACCACGCGGTCCGTGGGCAGCTCGCGGAGCTGCGGCAGCCGGGCCAGCAGCACCTCGGACCGCCAGGCGTGGCGCATGGCGAGCCCGTCGAAGGCCACGACGGCGGCGGGGAGGTGGGCGTCGCCGACCCAGGAGCCGACCACGGCGTGCAGCTCGCGCTCGACCCACGCCCGCGCTCCGAGCAACGCGGCCGTCGACATCAGGTCGAGCGGGCCGGCCTCGTCCCAGTCGGCCTCGACGACCCCGTTGCCCGGGTAGCCGGGCTCGGCGCGGGGGACCTCCACGTCACGCCTCCTGCGCCGTCACGGGCGCCGGCGGCGCCTCGGCCGCGTTGGTGATCGGGAGCCGCCGGTCGCGGCCGAACGCCTTCTGCGAGATGCGGATCCCCGGCGGCGACTGCCGGCGCTTGTACTCCGCCAGGTCGACGAGCCGGGCGATGCGCCGGACCATGGCCTCGTCGTGCCCCGCGTCGACCAGCTCCTCGATCGTGCGGTCGCCGTCCACGTAGGCCTCGATCAGCGGGTCGAGCACCTCGTAGGGCGGCAGGCTCTGGTCGTCGCGCTGGTCGGGCCGCAGCTCGGCCGACGGGGCCTTGGTCAGGATCTGCTCGGGGATGAGGTCGGTGCCGGCGCGCTCGTTGCGCCAGCGGCAGAGCTCGTAGACGAGCAGCTTCGGCACGTCCTTGATCACGGCCAGGCCGCCCGCCGAGTCGCCGTAGAGCGTCGAGTAGCCGACGGCGGTCTCGGACTTGTTGCCGGTGGTGAGCACGAGCCAGCCGAACTTGTTCGACAGCGCCATCAGCAGCACCCCGCGGATGCGGGACTGCAGGTTCTCCTCGGTGAGGTCGGGCGGGCGCTCGCCGAAGCTCGGCGCGAGCAGCTCGGCGAACGCCGCGTGCGCCGGCTCGATCGCGATCGTGCGGGCGTCCACGCCGAGGTTCGCGGCCAGGCGGTCTGCGTCGGTCACCGAGTGATCGCTCGAGTAGCGCGACGGCATGAGCACGACGTGGACGTGCTCGGGGCCGAGCGCGTCGGCCGCGATCGTGGCCACCAGCGCCGAGTCCACGCCGCCCGAGAGCCCGAGCACCACGTCGGTGAACCCGTTCTTGGCGACGTAGTCGCGGGTGCCGAGGACGAGCGCGTCCCAGATCTCCTCCGGCCCCCGCGGCGAGGACTCGATGACCGCCTCGGCCCGACCGCCGGCGCGCCGCGCCGCCGGGTCCGCCGGCTCGCTCACCGCGACGACAGCGAGCGGGGTGTCGTCGTCGACCTGGGGGGCGGCGGGCACGGCCACGTCGAGCACGAGCTCCGAGACGGCGAACCGTGGCGCCCGGGCGACCACTTCGCCGTCGTCGACGACGACGGAGCCGCCGTCGAACACCAGCTCGTCCTGGCCGCCGACGACGTTCAGGTAGACGATCGGCACGCCGGCCTCGGCCTGGCGCTCGAGCAGCATCGCCTCCCGGAGGTCCTGCTTGCCGGCCTGGAACGGCGAGGCGTTCACGTTGAGGACCACCTGGGCGCCGCGGTGGGCGGCCCGCACCGCCGGCCCGCCGGCGACCCAGACGTCCTCGCAGACCGTGACCGCGCACACGACGCCGCCGATCCGGTAGAGCGGCTGGTCGGGCGAGCCGGGGTCGAAGTAGCGCTTCTCGTCGAACACCCCGTAGTTGGGCAGCGCCTGCTTGCGGTAGCTGCCGACGATCCGACCGTCGTGCAGGACCGCCGCGGCGTTCCACGGCCCGTCGGTCGCGTCGTGGGGATCGGCGCCGGGCCGGCGGTCGCCCTCGACCCAGCCCACGACCGCCGCGCACCGGCCGGTCACCCGGCGGGCGAGGGCCTCGAGCGACTCGGCCCCGTCGGCGACGAATCCGGCCTTGAGCAGCAGGTCCTCGGGCGGGTAGCCGCAGACGGCGAGCTCCGGGAACAGGGCGACGTCGCAGCCGGCGGCATCGGCCCGCTCGTAGGCGAGCGCCATCGCCTCGACGTTGCTGCGCAACCCGCCGACCCGCAGGTCGAGCTGGCACAGGGCCACGCGCAGCACACCGGGCTCGGAGGCGCCGTCGTGCGCGCCGGGGGCGTTCGGCGGACCGCTCGTCACGACTGGATGGTAGCCACCTCCGTCCGCAGCACCGGCAGGCCGACGGCGCGTGGCGGCGGGGTGGTCCCGGGGGCGGTGAGCAGCGCCCCGAGCACGGCGAGGGCCCGGCGTCGGCCGGGCCCTCGTCGCGCAGTGCTGTCGACCCCGGCGTCGGCCGGGGCGGACCTGGTCGGGCGGCGGCTCCTCATGGTCACCGCCGCCCGAGCGTCCGTTCCGATCGGTCGGTGCCGATCAGGGCGTCGCCGCCGAGCACACCGTGTTGGTGATGAGCCGGGTGACGACGTACGGGTCGATGTTGGCGTTCGGGCGACGGTCCTCGATGTAGCCCTTGCCGTCCTTGGCGACCTGCCACGGGATGCGCACGGAGGCGCCACGGTCGGACACGCCGTAGCGGAACTGCGAGTAGTGGGCGGTCTCGTGGAGGCCGGTGAGCCGGTCCTCGTAGCCGTGGCCGTAGCCCGCCAGGTGCTCCTCGACCTTGCCCGGGCCGCCGATGGCCTCGCAGGCGGCGATGATGGCGTCGTAGCCCTCGCGCATCTGGTTGGTCGAGAAGTTCGTGTGGGCGCCGGCGCCGTTCCAGTCGCCCTTGATCGGCTTCGCCGAGATCGACGCGTTGACGCCGAAGTCCTCGGAGATCCGGTAGAGGAGGTAGCGGGCCATCCAGAGCTCGTCGGCGACCTCGACGGTGCCGGACGGGCCGACCTGGAACTCCCACTGGCCCAGCATCACCTCGGCGTTGGTGCCGGAGATGTTGATGCCGGCCTCGATGCAGGCCGTCGTGTGGGCCTCGACGATCTCCCGACCGGCGATCTCCACGGCGCCGACGCCGCAGTAGTACGGGCCCTGCGGGGCCGGGTAGTAGTAGCCCTCCTGCGGCCAGCCGAGCGGACGGCCGTCCTTGAAGAAGGTGTACTCCTGCTCGATGCCGAACAGCGGCTCGAAGCTGGCGAACTTGTCGGCGACCTCGACGCAGGCGGCGCGGGTGTTGGTGGGGTGCGGCTCGAAGGACTCGGGGAGGAGCACCTCGCAGAGCACGAGGACGTCGTTGCCGCCACGGATCGGGTCCGGCACCGTGTACACGGGGTTCAGGACGCAGTCCGAGTTGTCGCCGGGGGCCTGGTTCGTGGACGAGCCGTCGAAGCCCCAGATGCCCGGCTCGGCGCCGTCGGCGAGGATCTTGGTCTTCGACCGCATGAGCGGCGTCGGCTCAGTGCCGTCGATCCAGATGTATTCAGCCCGATAAGCCACGTTCGATTCCTTCGCTTGTTCGTATCCGCCGCGTCGATCTGGCACGGCGGGCCCTTCGCTTCCGCCGGGCGACCGGGGGGACCGTCGCCCGAGTGGATCTCATCACCCTGTCACCGGACGGCCCCGTCGGGGAGCCCAGCTGGGCCGGGATCGGACCCACCGAACCCGGCGCCCACGCAGGTTGGTCGGAGGGGTTTTCGTTCCCGTTGCCCATTTGTGAACGGCGCGTGAACAGGCCCACTGCGATTGGGAGGGGCCCGTCGGGGACTGGTACCACCGCGTCGGGCCGCCTCGCAGAAGGGCGCCCCGCATGCCCCGGTGACAAGATGGAGCGCTCTATGGATCACCAACAGGACTACGTGCTGCGCACCGTCGAGGAACGACGCGTGCGACTGGTCCGGCTCTGGTTCACCGACGTCCTCGGTCAGCTGAAGTCCGTGGCGATCTCGCCGGTCGAGCTGGAGGCGGCCTTCGAGGAGGGCGTCCAGTTCGACGGCTCCGCGATCGACGGCTTCAGCCGCGTGCAGGAGAGCGACGTCCTCGCCTTCCCGGACCCGAACTCGTTCCAGCTGATGCCGTCCCGAGAGGGCGAGGACCTCACGGCGCGCATCTTCTGCGACATCACGAACCTCGACGGCACGCCCTTCGAGGGCGACCCGCGCCAGGTGCTCAAGCGCAACCTCGCCGTCGCGGCCGACGCCGGCTTCCAGTTCATGTGCGCCCCCGAGGTCGAGTTCTTCTACCTCGCCGACGACGACCCCTCGAAGCCGCCGCAGCCGCTCGACTCCGCGAGCTACTTCGACCTCACGACCTACGACGAGACGTCCGACATCCGCCGCCGGACCATCCAGCGGCTCGAGGGCACGGGCATCCCCGTCGAGTACTCGTTCCACGAGGACGGCCCGTCGCAGCACGAGATCGACCTGCGCTACAGCGATGCGCTGGCCATGGCCGACAACGTGATGGCGCTGCGGATGATCGTGCGGGAGGTCGCCATGGCCTCGGGCGTGCACGCCACGTTCATGCCCAAGCCGATGGAGGGCGTGCAGGGCTCCGGCATGCACACGCACCTGTCGCTGTGGACCGGCGACGACAACGCCTTCTACGACCCGACCGACGCGGTCGGCCTGAGCTCGACGGCCAAGGGCTTCATCGCCGGGCTGCTCACGCACGCCAGCGAGGTCACCGCCGTGACCAACCAGCTGGTGAACTCCTACAAGCGGCTCGTCGCCGGCTTCGAGGCCCCGGTCCACATCTCGTGGGCCCGCAACAACCGCTCCGCCCTGGTGCGGGTGCCGGTGCCGAAGAAGGGCAAGGAGGACCAGGGGACCCGGCTCGAGTACCGGGCGCTCGACCCGTCCTGCAACCCCTACCTCGCGTTCTCGGTGCTGCTCGCCGCGGGCATGGCCGGCATCCAGCAGGGCTACGAGCTGCCCGAGGAGACGACGGTCAACCTGTTCGAGGACTTCGAGGAGCGCCGCCCCGACGACGGGTCGATGCTGCCGAGCAACCTCTCCGAGGCGCTCGACCGCATGGAGGGCTCCGACCTCGTGCGCACGACGCTCGGCGAGCACATCTTCGAGTGGTTCCTCCGCAACAAGCGGGCCGAGTGGGGCGCCTACCGCACCCACGTGTCCAGCTTCGAGCTGCGGCGCTACCTGGGGTCCTGGTAGGAGCGCCGTGCAGCCCCTGCTCATCTGGCCCGACCCCGCACCGCCCGACATCGTGCGCGTGCTGGACCTGGCCGGCCTGCCGTGGCAGGCGGTCAAGGACGAGTCGACCGCGCGCGAGGGCGTGTGGGCCGGGGCGATCGTCGCCGCCGACGAGTCGCCCGACGGCGGCTTCGCCATGGCCCGCTCGCTGCGCCGCGGCGACCTCGCCGTCGCCCCGCTGCTCCTGATGGTCCGGGGGACGCAGCTCGGCGACCTCGACGGCCGCCACGACACCTTCGACGACTTCTGCGTGGCGCCCGCCCACCCGGCGGAGCTCGAGGCCCGCGTCCGCCACCTGCTCGCGTCGGAGTCCGGGCTCGACCTCGGGCCCGAGGTGGTGCAGTACGAGGCGCTCGTGCTGAACCTCGAGACCTACCAGGCCGCGATCGACGGCCAGCCGCTCGACCTCACCTACATGGAGTACGAGCTGCTCAAGTTCCTCGCCTCCAACCCCGGCCGCGTCTTCACCCGCGAGATCCTGCTGTCGCGGGTCTGGGGCTACGAGTACTACGGCGGCGCCCGGACGGTCGACGTCCACATCCGGCGGCTGCGGGCCAAGCTCGGCGAGGAGCACGCCGGCATGATCCAGACCGTGCGCTCGGTGGGCTACAAGTTCGGCGAGTCCCGCTGGGGCGGCTGACGCCGACGGGTGCCGAGGTGCGTGCGGTCGCGCCGCGACCGCAATCGGGCCGGGACGTCGGGCCGGTGCGGCTCAGACGTTGAGGTCGATCAGCTCGCTGCCCTCGTTGAGGTACTCGCCCTCCTTGGACAGCGACTGGCCCAGGATCACCGCCAGCACGCCGCCCGTGATGATGAAGGCGACGGGCAGGACGACCACCAGGGCCACGATGATGAGCAGCGGACCGATCATCGGGCCAGTCTGCCCCAGCGCCGGGCCGGTCTTCTACCTCGGCCGGTGAACGGTCAGTCCCCGGTCCAGACCCAGGCCTCGACCTCGACGAGCGCCCCGAGCGGCAGCCCCGCCACCGCGACGCACGTGCGGGCAGGGCGGGGCTCGGCGAAGTAGGCGGTGTAGATCTCGTTCAGCGCGGCGTAGTCGTCCATGTCGGTCAGGAAGACGGTCGCCTTCGCCACCTGGTCGGCCCTGGCGCCCTCGGCCGCGAGCAGCTCGTCGAGGTTCGCCAGCGCCTGGCGGAGCTGGCCCTCGAAGCCCTCGGCCAGGCCGTCGGGGCCGAGGCCGATCTGGCCGGACACCACCAGCCAGTCGCCGGCTCGTCGTGCGGGGACGTACGGAGCGGTCATGCCGCCTGTCTACCCGAGCGGCGCCGCCCCACGGGCGGCTCAGCGGCCGACGCGGTACCGGATGTGCGCGAAGTCGACGGTGCGGTCGACCTCGAGCGTCGTGAGCTCGACGTGGCGCGGCAGCAGCGGCTTGCCGGCCCCCAGCGTGACGGGTGCGATCGACACCTCGATCTCGTCGAGCCGCCCCACGTCGACGAGCCGCGCCGCCAGCTCGCCGCCGCCCACGACCCAGATGTCCTTGCCGGCCGCGGCCTCGAGCATCTCGTCGTGCACGGCGAGGAGCGCCGCATCGTCGTCGGCGGCGACGAAGCGGACGTCGCCGTCGACCTCCGGGAGGTCGCGGTGCGTCATCACCCAGGACGGCTGCTCGTAGCCCCACCGGCCGTCCTCGTGGTCGACGATCCACTCGTAGGTGCTGGCGCCCATGATCACCGCGCCGACGCCCTCCATGAACCGGGCGTGGTCGCCCTCGTGGTCGCCGGCGTCGACGACGAACAGCCACTCGAGGCTGTGGTCCGGATCCGCGATGAAGCCGTCCAGCGTCGTGGCGGTCAGGTAGATCGTGCGGCTCATGCTCGCTCCTCCTCGGTGGTGGGTGTGACCTCGGTGCCGTCGGCCTCGCACCCGGCCGCCCCGGCGCCGCCGGCCCGGTCGGGCGGCCCGTGCCGGAGGTGCAGCCAGTCGATCGGGTCGCCGTGGTCGACGGCGTCGGCCCCGCCGAGGTCGCGCAGCATCGAGCGCACGACCTGGCGGCGGTGGGCCGAGAACTCGAGCACGTGGGCGACCACGCTCGACAGGACGAACGACTCGGGCGGATCGCACAGCGCGTCGACGAAGCGGTCCGACCACGCCCCACGGCGGGAGATGTCCGAGACCGTCGAGATCCAGCGCGGTCCCGCCGCGGCGTGGCGGGCACGGAGCTCGTCGGGTGCGTCACCGCCCCGCGGGGGGATGTCACCGCCGGCGATCGACGCCGACCACACCTCCTTCGACCACACGATGTGCTCGAGGACGGCCGCGACCGACGGCTCCGGCCCGTCCCAGCGCAGCACGGTCCGGCCCGGCGCGAGCTCGCGCCGGAGGCGTTCGTCGTCGAGCGATGCCGCCAGCTCGATGAGGTGCGCCGTGTCGTCGACGTCGTGGTGGACCATCAGCGCGACCACGCCGTCGGCCCCCGCCCCCTCCGCGACGTGCGGCGTCGAGGTGAGCCAGAGGTTGACCGGTGGGTGGAAGTGCAGGCCGTTGGGTGACGGCAGCCACGTCGCGAGCCCCGGGCCCGCCGAGCTCGGCGGGTAGCCGAAGGCGCGATGGAACGCCCGCGAGAAGCCGTCGACCGACTCGTACCCCGCGTCGAACGCGGCGTCGGTGACCGAGCTGCCCTGCGCGAGCTGCCACGCCGCCCGCTCGAGCAGCACCCGACGGCGGATCGACATCGGCGGCTCGCCGGTGGCCGACGAGAGCTGGCGCGCGAAGTGGAACGGCGACGACGACGCCCGGTCGGCGGCCGCGTCGAGGCCGCCGGGCTCGTCGTCGAGCAGCGCGTCGAGCAGCTCGCGCAGTCGGTCCCGGCCCGGCACGGAGGTCACCGGATCAGTCTGTCCACCGGGCCCGTGCGCCGCCCGACCGATCTTGCGGTCGTGGCTCGTGCTGCCTCAGGCCGGCCGGGCTGCCCCTGCCTCAGGCCGGCCGGGCTGCCCCTGCCTCAGGCCGGCCGGGCTGCCCCTGCCTCAGGCCGGCCGGGCTGGCCACACCGGCGGCGTGCCGAGCGCCCGCCAGGTCGCGGCGGCCACCGCGGCGAAGACCGCGTCGGAGCCACGGACCGGCGGGCCGTCGCCCGCCCGCACCTCGACGTCCACCGGCGGCATGTCGGCCGCCCGCAGGACGCCGAGGGACCGGACGGTCAGGTCGAGCACGGTGCCGTCGTCGTCGACGGCCAGGCCCTCCGAGGTCACCCAACTGAGCGCCATGTGCGCGGCGCCGATGCAGTACGAGCGCAGCACGACCGCGTCGAGCACCTCACCGGCCGCGATCCGCACCGCGATCCGGGTCACCGGCGACGGACCGTCGGCGATCGTGACCGACGCCTCGGCCACCGCCCCGTCCGGGGTCCGCACGACCACGCGCTCGCCCCGGTCGTCGTCGGCGCCGAGCGCCCCGGGCTGCACGGCCACGACCTCGCTCGGCGCGCCGACGCCGGCGAGCAGCACCACGGCCTCCGCCCACCCCGCGGCCCGGAGCGCGGTCGACGTCGGCGGCCCGGCGGCGTCGACCTCGACGACGTCGAGCCCCGGGGCGACGGCGGCGATCCGCGCCGCGATGCCCTCGGTCCGGACGACGTGGACGGTGCCGGTGCCGTCGGCGCGGATGCCGGCGGCGAGCGGCGGTCGCTTGGGCGCCGACCGGGTGCAGTCCTCTCGCGACCACAGCGCCAGCACGGCGCGGCCGTGCTCGTCGGCCAGCGCACGGGCCGCCTCGGGCAGCGGGCTCCGGCGCTTCCCGCCGAACGCCCCGCCGTTCGCCGCGGCGGGCGAGGGCTCCCCGCCCGGCTCGCACCAGGAGGCGTCGGTCTCGACGTACGCCGCGTCGACCCAGCTCGTCCGCAAGGTCAGGTCCCACCCGCCGTCGGGCACGTCGAGCGGCGGGGCCGGCTCGATCGTGGTGCGACGGCCCTGCACCTTGCCCGCCGCCCTGCGCGCCTCGGTCACGCCGGCGGCCACCGCCCAGCCCCCGTCCGGACCGGGCACGGCGACGAGCGCACCCGTCGGGGCGGTGTCGGCCGAGAACCCGACCGCTCCGGCGGCGACGTCGGGCCCCACCCGCTGCGGCGCGCCCAGCTCGAGCGTCGCCCGCCTGGCTGCCGCCTCGAGGTCGCGGCTGGCCGCCGCCTCGAGGTCGCGATCGCTCGCGCCGGGCAGCGCGACGGGTGTGTCCGCCGGCGCGACGCCGAGCACGTCGGCCGCCGCCTCCTCGATGCTCTGCCAGCCCGTGCACCGGCACAGGTGGGCGGCGAGGGCCCGGTCGACCGCGCCGGGTCGGAGGTCCCCGCCCTCCGCCGCGACCTTCGCCCGCAGGGCCTCGAGGCGGACGATGATGCCCGGCGAGCAGAACCCGCACTGGCTCGCGCCGTGGCCCAGGAACGCCTCCGCCCACCGGCCCCGCACGTCCGCGTCGAGGCCGTCGAAGGTGACGACCTCGCGCCCGGCGACCCGTCGGAGCGGCGTCACGCACGCGACGCGGGCCGTGCCGTCGACCACCACGGTGCAGCAGCCGCACTGGCCCTGCGGGGAGCAGCCGTCCTTGGCCGACGTGATCCCGAGCCGACCCCGGAGGGCGTCGAGGAGCGTGATGCCGTCGTCGTCGACGGCCACCTCGGTGCCGTCGAGCGTGAACCGGACCTCCCGCGCCGGCACCGCGGCCGACGGCGCCGGACCGGCGGGCGGCACGGCCCCCGGCCCGGCGGCGGGCTCGGTGGGCGGGTTCGGCTCGGGGGACGGCATGGGCGTGGCTCCTCGGTCGCCGGTCGGTCCGCATCGGCCGGTCCACCGCGGGACCGCCGTCCCGGGCCGGTCGCGAGCTGAGACGACGCTCGGGACGGGCCGCTCGTCGGTCCCCGGCGATGGGACCGGGCGGCACCCGGGACGGTACCTTCCCAGGTCGTGCCCTCCCACCGCCACGTGCACGACGACCTCGTCGGTCCCGTCCGCCCGTCGGGCCTGGTCGTGCCGCGGCGCCGGCTGCTCCAGGGCGGCCTGGCCCTCGGCGCCCTCGCCGCCGGCGCACCGCTCCTCGCGGCCTGCGGCGACTCCGAGACGAACACGCAGGAGTCCGACGCGGTCCCGGACCACGCCCTGCTCGCGGCGTTCCCGCAGTCGGTCCCGCACATCCCCGCGGGCGTCCCCAGCCGCCTGCCGTACCTGGTGTCCGACCGCGACGGCGTCCCCCTGGCCGAGATCGCCGGCGACGTCACCTTCACGATCTCGCAGGACGGCAAGGAGCTGGGCACCGTCGACGTGGCGCCGCGCATGGACGGCGTGCCCCGGGCCTACCTCCCGGTCTCCTTCACCTTCCCCGAGCCGGGCATCTACGACCTGACTGCGACCTACGACGGCTCGGAGCTCGACTCGACGATCGAGGTCGTGGACCGCGCCCGCGTGGGGCCGCCGGTCGTCGGCGAGGCCCTGCCGCCGGTGGACTCGCCGACCGTCGAGCGCACGCTCCAGGTCGACCCGCTCTGCAGCCGCGTGCCGGCCTGCCCTTATCACTCCACGAACCTCCAGGACGTGGTCGGCAAGGGGAAGCCGGTCGTGATGCTGATCGCCACTCCCGCCTACTGCCAGACCGCGGTGTGCGGCCCGGTGCTGGACCTCCTGATGGCGCAGACCGAGGGCCGGACCGACCTCGAGGTGCTGCACCAGGAGGTCTACAAGGACCCGAAGGGCCAGCGGGACCTCAACGACGCCGAGCTGGCGCCGGTGCCCGAGGCCTACCAGCTGCGGTTCGAGCCGGTCCTCTACGTGACAGACCGGGCCGGCACGATCGTCGCCCGGGCCGACGTCACGGTCGATCGGGGCGAGCTCACCGAGCTGCTCGCGCTCGCCGTCTGAGCCCCGGAGCACCGGGGCTCCGGAGCGCCGGGGCGCGGCCTCAGGGAGCGGTCCCGAGCGCGGTGTGCGCGGTCGGGCGCCGGGCGTCGCGCAGCACGGCCGGCGTCTCGCCCGAGAAGCGGACGACGTCGCGGGTGAGGTGGCTCTGGTCCGCGTACCCGTGGCGGACGGCCACCTCGGCCAGCGGCGTCGAGATCAGGTCGGCGGTCGCGCGCTCGAACCGCACGATCCCCGCGGCCACCTTGGGCGTGAGCCCCACCTGCGTCCGGAAGCGCGACGACAGGTGCCGGTGGCTCCATCCCGACCCGCGGACGACGTCGGCGATCGCGACGCGGCCGCCCGACGACGCGAGCGCCTGCCAGGTCCCGGCCACGACGTCGTCGACGGGACGACCGGCGCGCACCCGGCGGCGCAGCGCCGACTCCACGAGCCCGAGCCGGGTGGGCCAGTCCGGCGCGGACCGCAGCTGGTCGAGCGCCGGCCCGCACAGCTCCGGGGCGAGCGCCGCGAGGTCGACGACCCGGCCGGCGAGGTCGCGGCCGTCGACGCCGAGCACCTGCCGGATGCCGATCGGGGTGAGGTAGGCCTGCACGCAGCGGTGCGAGGCGGTCGCCACGGTCGACACCGGGACGTCGGACAGCCCGGCCACGAAGGACCCGACGGTGATCGGCGGGCCGGTCCCGCCGTCCCGCCGCACGTCGACCGCGCCGTCGAGCGAGATCACGAGCGGCACGAGCGACCCGGCGGCCTGCCGCCGCGGCACCGGCGCAGGGCCGCGCTGGTCGAAGCCGACGATGCCCCCGACGAGACCGGCGAGCTCGGGGTGGACCGGACGTCGCACGAGCGCCAGGGCGCCTCGGAGGTCGCGATCGGTCGGCACGGCCCCCATGACAGCACCGTCGGGCGCCGTCGGCACCGCCGGTCAGGTTCGTCCAAGACGAGCGCAGGCCCCGGGGGCGACGATGGTCCCCGCCGGCGCGACGGTGCGGCGGAGCAGCGAGGAGGTGCGGTGTGCGCAGGTTGGTACTGGTCGAGTTCCTGACCGTGGACGGGGTCGTGCAGGGCCTCGGATCGCCCGACGAGGACCGCCGCGGCGGCTTCGAGCACGGGGGCTGGGGCGTGCCCTACGCGGCGGACGTGCACGCGACGCTCGGCGCGGACGGCGTCTCGGGGACCGGCGCGTACCTCTTCGGCCGCCGGACCTACGAGAAGATGGCCGAGTTCTGGCCCGACCAGCCCGATGCGAACCCGATCGCGGCCCACATGAACGCCACTCCCAAGCACGTCGCCAGCCGGACGCTGCGCGACGAGGACCTCCGGTGGGCCGGCGCCACGGTGCTGCAGGGGGACCTGGCGCCGGCGGTCGGCGAGCTGCTGGCCGACGGCGACGGCGACGTCGCGGTCCTGGGCAGCGGCGACCTGGCCCGCCAGCTGCTGCGCCTCGACGTGGTCGACGAGCTGCGCCTGATCGTCCACCCGCTGCTGCTCGGCACGGGCACCCGGCTGTTCGGCGAGCTGCCTGCGCCCCGGGCGCTGCGCCTCGTCCGCCACGACGTCACCGCCGCCGGCTCGCTGGTGCTGGGCTACGAGCTGGCGCGCGACGGAGCGCCGGTGGCCTGAACGTGGTGCCCGATCATCGCGGCGGTCGTGAACCCGCAGGTCAGCCGCAGCCGGTCAGCTGAAGGACTGGCCGCAGCCGCAGGTGCGCTCGGCGTTCGGGTTCGTGATGGCGAACCCGGACTGCTCGAGGCCGTCCTTGTAGTCGAGCGTGGCGCCCTGGAGCAGCTGCGCGCTCGACGGGTCGACGACGACGCTCACGTCACCGTAGGTGGAGGTGATGTCGTCGGTCGCGACGTCGGTGTCGAAGAACATCTCGTAGGCGAAGCCCGAGCAGCCGCCGGGACGCACGGCCACGCGGAGCGCGAGGCCCGCTTCGCCCTCGGCGTCGATGAGCTGCTTGACCTTGGTCGCTGCGTTGTCGGTCAGGGTGATCACGAGGTCCTCCACGCTGGGCGCACGAGTGTTCGCTGGTCAGTGTACCGCCGCGTCCCGGGCGCTCCCAGGCGTCGGGGGTGACGGATCCGAGGTGGCGTCAGGCGTCGGCGACGAGCGTGGCCCGGCACGGCTCGCGGTGCGACAGGTCGTGGAAGTCCTCGACGGCGCCGCCGACCTCGTCGACGAACCCCTCGAGCAGCCCGCGGTGCAGGGCGCAGACGAGCTCGGGGTTCGATGCGGCCAGGTCGGCGAACGGGCAGTGCCCGAAGGCGACGGTGGTGGCGTCGTCCTCGGTGACCGCGGTGGGGTCGAAGCCGAGCTCGGCGAGCATCGTCACCGCGGCCTCGACACAGGGCCGGCGACGGTCGCCGAGCGAGCCCCGGTGCGACAGCCTGCGGCCCTGCTCGCGGCCCGCGGCCACGACGGGCTCACCCGACAGGCCGGCGTCGGCGGCGAGGTCGAGCAGCATCCGGGCCATCATGGGGAACACCGGCGGTTCGAGGCCGAGCGACGGCGCGTCGGCGGCCAGCGTGTACAGGTTCTGCGGACGTCCGACCGCGCCACGGGTGTCGGGGCGGGCTTCCAGCAGACCGACGTCGCGCATCCGCTCGAGGTGCGGTCGGACCGTGTTCGGGTGCAGGCCCAGCGACTCCGCGATCTCGGCCGTGGCGAGCGGGCGCGGGGACCGGGCGAGTTCCAGGTAGATCGCGTAGCGGGTGTTGTCCCCCAGCGTCTTCAGCAGGTCGAGGCGGTGCTCGGACGGACCCACGGCAGCAAGGGTACCCGCGCGGCTGAAATAACACGGCGGCGACCGGTAAAATATCGAGCGTGACGGATCCCGCCCCCACCGACGGCCACCCGGGCGCCCACGTGCTGCCCACGGTCGACGACGTGATGGGTCTGCTGCGCGGGGTCGTGGACCCCGAGCTCGGGTCCGACATCGTCGAGCTCGGCATGGCCAAGGGGGCCCGCGTGGACGCCGACGGCACCGTGCACGTCCGCATCGCCCTCACCACGAGCGGGTGCCCGCTCCGGGCCGAGATCCAGCGCGACGTCCGCGCTCGGGTCGGCTCGCTGCCCGGCGTCACCCGGGTCCGGCTCGACTGGACCGAGCTCGACCAGGCCGGCAAGGCGGCCGCCATGGAGCGGGCGCGGCGCAACATCGCCGAGCGGCCCGAGCGCACCGCGGTCCCCTCGACCACGAAGGTGATCATGGTCGCCTCGGGCAAGGGCGGCGTGGGCAAGTCGTCGGTGACCGTCAACCTGGCGGCGGCGATGGCGGACATGGGCTTCACCGTCGGCGTGATCGACGCCGACATCTGGGGGTTCTCGGTGCCGCGCATGGTGGGCCTCGACGGCCGGCTCCAGGCCGTGGCCGACGACGCGCCGGCGCAGGAGGGCGAGCAGCGGCCCCGCATCATCCCGAACGAGGTCGAGATCGGGTCGGGGCGCCTCAAGGTCGTCTCGATGGGCTTCCTCGTCGACGACGAGGGCAGCGCCCTCATGTGGCGCGGGCTCATGCTGAACCGAGCCGTGCAGCACTTCCTCGAGGACGTCGACTGGGACGGCGTCGACTACCTGCTGATCGACATGCCCCCGGGCACCGGCGACGTCCAGATGGGCCTCGCCAAGCTCCTGCCCCGGGCCGAGATGCTGGTCGTGACCACGCCGTCGCTGACCGCGCAGAAGGTCGCCGTCCGGGTCGTGGACATGGGCCGCAAGAACTTCCTCCACATCGCCGGCGTCATCGAGAACATGTCCAGCTACGTCGACGACACCGGCCGCGAGCACCGGCTGTTCGGCGAGGGCGGTGGCGACCGCCTGGCCGACGAGGCCGGCCTCCCGCTGCTGGCCCGCATCCCGATCGAGGCCGCGGTGGCCGACGGCGGCGACCACGGCCGGCCGGTCGTGCTCGGCGAGGGGCCGGCGGCCGAGGCGTTCCGCACGCTGGCCCAGCGCATCGTCGACGAGGTGATCCCGCCCGCCGACCTGTCCGGCTGCACCTCCCGCATGATGGGCGCGATGCAGGCGGCGCTGGCCGCGGCCGACGCCACGACCTGATCGCCTGCCATCCTGTGCCGGCAGGGCGACGGCGCCGGTCGGGGGTCGTGCCCATCGAGGAGGTCGGACGCAGGTGAAGGTGCGCGTGGGCTTCGGGCTCGGGACCCGGACGGACTTCGTCGACGAGCGCTTCCTGGACCTGGTGTCGCTCCTCGAGGACCTGCGGTTCGACAGCCTGTGGCTGTCCGAGCGGATCACCGGCCCCTGCCCGGACCCGGTCGTGGCGCTCGCCGCCGCCGCCGGCCGGACGCAGCGCCTCAAGTTCGGGATGTCGGTCATGGTCCTGCCGGGTCGCAACCCCGTGCTCGTCGCGAAGGAGCTCGCCACCCTCGACCAGCTGTCCGGCGGCCGCCTCCTTCCCGCCTTCGGCCTCGGCGCGGTGAACCCGGCGGAGCAGCAGGCGTTCGGCGTGGCCCGCGGCGAGCGGGCCGCGCTGTTCGACGAGGCGCTGCCGCTCATCCGCCGGCTGTGGACCGAGGACCGCGTCGACCACGCCGGTGAGCACTTCCGGCTCGAGGGCGCGAAGGTGCGGCCGTTCCCGCGGCAGTCCCCGCCCGACGTGTGGCTCGGCGGGATCGCGCCGGCGGAGCTCCGGCGCGTCGGCCGCCTGGGCGACGGGTGGCTGCCGAGCTTCGTCACGCCGACCGACGCCGCTGAGGGCCGTGCGGTCGTGGAGCGCACGGCCGCCGACCACGGCCGGGAGATCGACCCGGAGCACTTCGGGGTGCTGCTCCCCTACTCGCTCGAACCGATCCCCGACGAGGTGCTGGCGCTGCTGCCGTCACGCCGTCCCGACGTGGACCCGCGGCAGCTCGTCGCGTCGGGCGCCGACGAGCTGCGGGACCGGATCGGTGAGTTCGTCGACGTCGGCTTCTCGAAGTTCGTCGTGGTACCGCTCGGCGACCCCGCCGACCCGGCCGAGCACCTGGCCCGCCTGGCCGACGTGGTCCTCCCGCTGCAGACCTGAGCGCCGGGTCGCGGTCAGTCGAAGACGATCACGCCGCGCAGGTTGTTGCCCCGGCGCATGTCCTCGTAGCCCTGGTTGATGTCGTCGAGGGAGTACGTGCGGGTGACCAGCTCGTCGAGGCGGAGCTTCCCGTCGGTGTACATGCCGAGCAGGTCGGGGATGTCGGTCCGCGGGTTGCAGGCGCCGAAGACCGTCCCCTTCACGGCCTTCTGCGACATCGCGAGGTCGAACAGGCCCATCGACACCTCGGTGGCCATGATGTTCGCGATCGCCGTCACCACGACCGACCCGCCCTTGGCGGTCATGGCGAGCGCCGGTGCGACGAGGTCGCCGGTCATCAGGCCCGGGACGAGGATCACGGCATCGGCGCCGCGGCCGCGCGTCAGCTGCTGGACGAGCGGCAACGCCTCGTCGATCGACCCCGCGGTGTGGGTGGCGCCGAAGGTGTGGGCCTGCTCGCGCTTCCACTCGACGAGGTCCACCGCGACGACGTGCCGCGCCCCGGCCATCGCCGCACCCTGCACGGCGTTCATGCCGACGCCGCCCGTGCCCACGACGACCACCGTGTCGCCGGGCCGGACGTCGGCGCGCCGCACCGCAGAGCCCCAGCCGGTGGCGACGCCGCAGCTGACGAGCGCCGCGGGCGTGAACGGGATGTCGGGCTCGACGCGGACGACCGAGTCCTCGGACAGGAGCATGTGCTCGGCGAAGGTCCCGAGCTTGAGCACCGGGTCGGCGGGCGTGCCGTCGGCCAGGCGGTGGGCCCGGCGCCCGTCGGTGATCATCCCGGGCAGGAAGGCGTTGGCGCCCATGTCGCACAGGTTCTGCCGGCCGGTCACGCAGTAGTGGCACTCCCCGCAGGTCGGGAAGAACGACACCGCGACGTGGTCGCCGACCTGCACGCGCCGCACGCCCTCGCCGACCGCCACCACCTCGCCCGACCCCTCGTGCCCGCCGATCATCGGGAACGGCGACTCCATCCCGGCCTCGGCGATCAGGTCCTCGGGCGGCGTCATGTCGCCCTGCAGGATGTGCTCGTCGGAGTGGCAGAGGCCGGCGGCCCGGGTCCGCACGAGCACCTCGCCGGGCCCCGGGTCGTCGAGGTCGACGTCGACGACCTCCCAGTCCCGCCCCACCCCGAAGATGACCGCCGCGCGCGTCCTCATCCGACCCTCGACCCCCCGGTCCGTCCGTCGCTGGGCGGACCCTAGACGCGTCGCTCAGTCGTGGCCGTCGGCGAGCGGTCGGCCGGTGCCGGCGTCGTACACGCCACCCGTGAGCTCGGGGTCGCCCGGGAGCCGGATCCGCATGCCGTCGGGCCCCTCGGTCACCGTCGGCAGCACCGGCCGGACCTCCGACAGCGCGCGGGCGTGGTCGAGCACGGCCGCTGCGCCGTCGAAGCGTGACAGGGCGACGAGCGTCCGGACGGTCGGGAAGATCATCACGATCTCCCCGTCGTCGTGGCGGCGCAGCGCCTCGACCGGCGTCAGCCACTCCGTGCCGATCAGCTCGCGGTCGTCGTGGACGACCTCCTGGTCGGGCGCGGCGGCGACGAAGAACCGCGTGTCGTAGCGGCGGTGCGACCCGAGCGGCGTGATCCAGCGGGAGAAGTAGTGGAGGGCGCCGGCGTCGAGCCGCAGGTCCTCCTCGACCGCCACCGCGGCGATGGTGCGACGACAGTGGTCGACGTCCTGGCGGTGCCGGACGAACCGCTCGGCGACCGACGGGTCGGTCACGTCGAGCGGGCGGCCGTCGGCGTGGCGCGCGATCAGCACGCCGGCCTCCTCGAACGACTCCCGGATGGCGGCCACCCAGAACGCCAGGCCTCCCGCCTCGATGCCGAGGCGCCGCGACGCCTCCGCGTCGTCGAGCCCGGCGCAGACCGCGGCGCTGGCCGGGTCCGAGTCCTCCGGATCGACCGCGCCGCCGGGGAACACGTAGGCCCCGCCCACGAAGTCGGACGCGAGGTTGCGCTGCATGAGGCAGACCTCGAGGCCTCGGTCCCCGTCGCGGACGAGCATCACCGTGGACGCGTCGCGCACGGGCACGTCCTCGGGGCGCACGGCGCCCATCGGCACGGTGCTCACGGCGCCGCGCTCCACACGACGCCGTCGGGACGCCGGGCGTCGGATCGACGGCCGGTCAACGGGGCGGATCGAGCTCGCGCGAGCCGTCGACCTCGACGTCGATGACCTCGGCGTAGGACGCCCCGGTCGAATCCGGGGCCTCGTGGCTCTCGGCGTCGACGACCCGGCCCCGCCAGCTGCGCCGGGAAGGGCCGGCGCCGGGTGCGCTCCCGCCGAACGAGCCGAGCGGGGCGCCGCCGAACGACGCGGTCACGAAGGCGGCCGACCGTGCGGCGCGGCGCTCGATCCAGCGGGCGACGACGGGGCGCAGCAGCGCCCGGGTCGGCGGGAACAGCAGCAGCAGGCCCGGCACCGCGGTCAGGAACCCGGGCACGATCAGCAGCACGCCGCCGACCACGACCATGAGGCCGTCGAGCAGCGAGTCGGTGGGCTGTCGTCCGGCCGCCAGCTCCGCGTTGGCCTTGCGCCACACGCTCAGGCCCTCGGACCGGATCAGGACGAACCCGAGCACGCTGAAGCCGACCAGGAGCAGGAGCGTGGGCAGGACCCCGATCCACTGGGCGACCAGGATCGCGGTCCAGAGCTCGAGGACCGGGAGGACCAGGAACAGGAAGAGCGCGACCACGAGTGCACCCTACGGCGCGCTCACCTGCGCACGGGCCGCGAACGCGGCACCCGCGCAGAGCTCGCTCAGGATCGGCGCCGGCGGGCCCCGCGAGGGGCCGGCTCAGGCTGCCGTTCCGCTCCCGGCCGCTCAGGCCTCGATCAGCGCTCGCCGTTCAGCCTCGTTCAACCCACCCCAGATGCCGTGCGGCTCCCGGATCTCCAAGGCGTAGTCGAGGCACTCGTGCTGGGACGGGCACTCGGCGCAGATCGCCTTGGCCCGGCGCTCCCGCTCCAAGCGGTCGGCCTTGCGCTCGAACTGCGGCGGCGGGAAGAACACCGCAGCCTGCGGCCCCCTGCACGCCGCCTTGACCTGCCACATGTCGTGGACCTGTTGTGCACTCACCGGTCGGACCCCCCCTTTCGGTGTGCGGCGCACCCTATTCACGCCCTCCGACGCTCAACAAGGAGCAATTTGCACGCGTGACGCTCGCGATCGCGAGCGGCGATCGAAGGGCAGTGAGGGCAGCGGTCAGGGCGCCGTCGACGGGCCGTTCGCGTCGCTCGGCGCCGCCGCGTCGGCGGTCCGGTCGCCGCCCTCGGCAGGGAGGTCGTCGCCGCCCTCGGAGGAGGGACCGTCGGCACCGCCACGGCGGCGGTTGCGCATCTCGCGGTAGTCGATGGCGCCGCCCTCCTCGGGCTCCACCTCGAGCACGAGGCCGTCGATCGACACGACCCGCACCCGGTCGCCGGGCTGGATCGGCGTCGCCCGGTTCACGCGCGCCCGCCAGAGGGCGCCCAGCACGGTGACCGTCCCCTCGGGGTCGACGGTGGTCGTGGCGCTGCCCATCTCGCCGATCATCCACTCGCGTCCGATCGTCGGCGTCGCGAAGCGCGTGCGCACCATGGCCGGCATGCCGGAGAACATCGAGATGCCGATGCCGGCGATGCCCGCGCCGAGGGCGATCCACGTCGGCTTGAACTCCGTCATCAGGAACAGCGAGGCGATAACGAACATGGCCATGCCGATGACCGTCCAGGCGCGCGGGATGCCCGTCTGCACGTCGATCGCGAAGGCCACGAAGCTCAGCACGAAGAGCGCGAGGGCCCACTGCGCGTGCGGCAGCTCGGCCAGCCCGTAGCCGCCGAGCACGGTGAACAGGGCGCCGACCACGCCGGCGATGCCGATGCCGGCGGTGAAGAACTCGAACACCAGCAGGCCCAGGCCGATCGTCAGCAGCAGGTAGGCGACCGAGGGGCTCGCGACGGTGTGGAACAGCTGCGTCGACAGCGGGAGCTTGGAGAACCGGACGGTCGTCAGCGGCACCGTGCGGCGCTCGCCCTCCTCCTCGCGGGTCTCGGTCTCGACGCCGTCGAGCTGCACGATGTGGTCGCCGATCGTCGGCGAGAAGCGGGTCACGAGTCCCTGCTCGGCCGCCTCCTCGCCGGAGAACGACCGGTCCATCGCTGCGGCCTTCTCGCCCTCGAAGAGGTCGCCGAACTCGGCCCGGGACAGGCGCTGGTGACCGACGTCGCCGATCGAGGCGCCCGGGGCGATGCCGGAGCTGTCGGCGACCTGGACCAGCTCGGCCGCGCCACCGAGCGCATCCGAGCCGGACGGGCCGATCCAGATGGACACGGGCACGTCGGCGCCCTGGATCGCTGCGGCGACCTCGTCGAGCCGGTCGTCGCCGACCGCCGCGCCGCGGCTGTCGAACTGAAGGATGACGGCGACCACCCCGTCGGAGCCCCGGGCCGACGCCAGCGTGTCGATGATGAAGTCGGCCTCGATCTCGTCGATCAGCCCGTTCACCGCCACGACGTCCACGCAGCCGTGGTCCTCGCACGAGTTGCCCTGCGCACCGGCGGGGGACGACACGATGCCGCCGACCACCCCGAGGCCCAGCAGCAGGAGGGCGACGAGGGCGGCCACGCGCCGGGACCGCGGACGACCCGCCGACGGGGTAGGAGCGGGGGTGCCGGACGCCCGGCCGGCGGGCGCGCGACCGGGTCCGGCGGGACCTCCCCGCCGGACGTCGCTGGTCACGGCACTGGCTAGTGTGCCCAACTCGAGGGCCTCCGAGGGGACGTCGTGGATCCTGCGCAGTTTCTCACCGCATCAGGTGTGATCATCGTCGCCGGGAAGGGCGGCGTGGGCAAAACCGCCGTCACGGCAGCCCTCGCGGTGGCCGCCTCGTCGGTCGGGCTGCGCACCCTGATCGTCGAGGTCGAGGGCAAGGGCGGCATGGCCTCGATGTTCGAGGCGCAGGGCCTCCGCTACGACGAGGCGGCGCTCGTCGAGGCCGCCGAGGGCCACGCCGGCGTGCGGGCCAGGACGGTCACGCCCGACGACGCGCTGCTCGACTACCTGGCCGACCGGGGTCTGCACCGCATCTCGAACCGGTTGGTGTCGACCGGCCTCCTCGACATCGTGTCGACGGCCGTGCCCGGCATCCGCGACATCCTCGTCCTCGGGAAGGTCAAGCAGCTCGAGCGCAGCCGCGACCACGACCTCATCGTCCTCGACGCGCCGGCGGCGGGGCATGCGATCACCTTCCTGCGCTCCGCGAGCGGGCTGGCCGACGCCGTCAAGGTCGGGCCGATCAACGCACAGGCCGCCGACGTGCTGGAGCTGCTCACCGATCCGCGGCGCTGCCGCGTCGTCCTGGTGACGGTGCCCGAGGAGACGCCGGTCAACGAGCTGATCGAGACCGCCTACAGCCTGGAGGACCAGGTCGGCGTCGCCCTGGGCCCCGTCGTCGTCAACGGCGTCGTCGAGGAGCTGCCCGGACTGGCGGTGCCGCCCGAGGAGGCCGCCGCCGAGGTG
Organism: Dermatobacter hominis; assembly: GCF_020715685.1. Classification (GTDB taxonomy): domain Bacteria; phylum Actinomycetota; class Acidimicrobiia; order Acidimicrobiales; family Microtrichaceae; genus Dermatobacter; species Dermatobacter hominis. The sequence goes on along the minus strand of NZ_CP085840.1, from coordinate 2,892,182 downwards.
GGCGTCCGCCTGCTCGACGGCGAGGCCGAGGTCCTCGGCGAGTCGGCGGCGTTCCGCCACGCCCGGGGCGAGCTGCAGGAGGAGCAGCTGCGGCGCATGGCCGACGAGCTGCCGCTGCCGCAGCTGCGGCTGCCGTTCCTGTTCACGACCGACGTCGGACCCGACGACCTCGACGTGCTCGCCGACGCCCTGCTCGACGCCATCCGTGCACTGCCCGACGGTGCGGACGCGCCGGACGAGGCCGCGACCTCGGGAGCCGTGCAGTGAGCGCCTGGACGGCCACCGACCCGGGCGGCGCCGCGACCGGCCCCACGCTGTCGCGCGTCGTGGCCGACAGCTCGGTGGTCGTCTGCTGCGGATCGGGCGGCGTGGGCAAGACGACGACGGCCGCGCTGGTGGCGATGGAGGCGGCGCGGCTCGGACGCCGCGCCGTCGTCGTGACGATCGACCCCGCCCGCCGGCTCGCCGACGCGCTCGGGCTGCAGGGGCTGACCAACGACCCGAGCCCGATCGACGGCCCGTGGGGCGAGGGCGGCGCGATGTCGGCGCTCATGCTCGACACCAAGGGCACCTTCGACGGGCTCGTCCGCCGCTACTCCACCGATCCGGACCAGGCGGAGCGCATCCTCGAGAACTCCTTCTACCGGAACATCTCCGGGGCCCTCTCGGGGACGCAGGAGTACATGGCCTCCGAGAAGCTGTACGAGCTGGCGGTCGAGGGCGACTTCGACCTGGTCGTCGTCGACACGCCGCCGACGCGCAACGCGCTCGACTTCCTCGACGCGCCGCAGCGTCTGGCCCACTTCCTCGACCACCGGCTCTACAAGGTGCTGCTGTCGCCGTCGAAGGGCATCGGTCGGGCGGTCAACGTCGCGACCCAGGCCGTGATGCGCCAGATCGCCAAGGTCGTGGGCGCCGAGGTGATCTCGGACGCGCTCGCGTTCTTCAAGGCGTTCGAGGGGATGGAGCAGGGCTTCAAGGAGCGCGCCGAGGAGGTGGACCGCCTGCTGCGGCGCGAGAGCACGGCGTTCGTGCTCGTCGCCTCGCCGAAGGCCGACACGGTGGCGGAGGCCGGCTTCTTCGCCGACGAGCTGGCCCGCAAGCGGATCGCCGTGCGGGGCCTGATCGTGAACCGCACGCAGCCGTCCTTCGGCGTGGCGCTCGATGTCGACGGCGTCGACGAACCGGGACCCGCCGCGCCCCGGGTCGCGCTCGGGGCCGCGGCGGTCCGGGCGCGGGCCGAGACGCTGGACGGCACCGCGCTGGGCGACCACTACCGCTGCCTGGCCGAGTCGCTGCACCTCGCGCAGGGCGAGGCCGAGCACCTGGCCGGCCTCGCCGAGCGGGTGGCGCCGGCGCCGGTGGTCAAGGTGCCGGTGCAGCCGTTCGAGGTGAGCGACCTGGCGTCGCTGCAGGCGCTGGCCCGGCTGGTGTTCGCGGATTCCGGCGGCGGGGGCCGCCAGGACTAGCGTCTGCGGCCGATGGCGACCTACCTGATCGCGACCGATTCGGACGAGCTCTTCCGCCTCCTCGACGCCGCGATCGGCGGCACGGCCACGATCGCCCGGGTGACGAGCGGGTACGCCGTCCGTGCGGCGGTGAAGGAGCTCGAGCCCGACCTGGTCGTGCTCGACCTGCAGATCGGCAACATGGGCGGGATGGCGACCTGCATGGACCTCCGCCTCGAGGAGGGCGCCGGCCGCCTGGCGCCCCAGAACGTGCTGATGCTCCTCGACCGCCCGGCCGACGTGTTCCTCGCGCGGCGCAGCGGCGCCGACGGCTGGGTCATCAAGCCGATCGACCCGCTGCGGGTGCGCAAGGCCGCCCGCGCCGTCCAGGCGGGCGGCACCTACCACGACGAGCCGTCGATCGCCTGAGGGCCGGGAGCGGCAGGCCAGGCCTCAGCGGCCGAGAGCGGAAGAACAGGCCTCACCGGCGGATCCGGTTACCGCTGATCCGCAGCCGCCCACTACGATGCGGGCCCTCCGGGTGGTGGCGCAGTTTGGCAGCGCGCCTCGTTCGGGACGAGGAGGCCGGGAGTTCAAATCTCCCCCACCCGACCACCGGACACCCGATCCCCGCGCCGTCGGGGATCGGGTGTCGTCGGTTCCCCCGACGAGCGTCACAGGATGTCGTCGACGCCTGCCGTTGCAGGGCGCGAGCGCCCCGGCCCGGTCACCCGGGCGCGGGAATCGCGTGAGGAAGGTTCAAGGTCGCCACGGACCCCTGCCGATGTTCCGGACGTGGCTGCTGAACTCGACCGAACTGACGTGACGGGTGCCGCCCCGGTCCGCCGCCGGCGCCCGATCAACCTCATGGGCGTCGTCGTCGCCGTGCTGGCGGTGCTGACGCTCTCCGGGGCGCTGACCGGCTGCGAGAGCAGCAAGGCGGACGTCGATGCCGTGCGCTGGGCGATCAACGCCAGCCGGGCGCAGGCAGGGCTGCCCGCCCTGCGGGAGAACGTCACCCTCGACGTCAAGGCCGACGGGTGGGCGCAGACGCTGCGCAACGCCTGCCGCATCTGGCACTCGAACCTGGCCGACGGTGCGCCCAGGGAGTGGCGCAAGCTCGGTGAGAACGTGGGCATGGGCGGCTCGATCGGCCAGATCCACACCGCCTACATGAACTCGCCCGGCCACCGCGCCAACATCCTCGACCCGGCGTACAACCAGGTCGGCACGGCCGCCGTGTGGGGCAACTGCAACGGCATGCGCACGCTGTTCACGGTGCAGGTGTTCATGAAGGGCTGATGCCCTCGTCGGTCGTGGCGGCCGTGGGTCGTCGCGACCGGGACACCGCTCGACGGGCGCCCTCCGGTCCGGCGGATAGGTTCGCCGGATGGAGATCGCGGCGTTCCAGCAGCTCATGGACGACCTCTACGGCGAGCACGACCGCGAGCGGGGCATCCCCTCCACCGTCGCCTGGCTCTGCGAGGAGGTCGGCGAGCTGGCCCAGGCCGTGCGCAAGGGGACGGTCGACCAGCAGCTCCACGAGCTCGGCGACGTGCTGGCGTGGGTGGCGTCGCTCGCCAACCAGCTCGGGCTGTCGCTCGACGACGCCGCGCAGCGCTACGTGACCGATCCGCCGACCTGACCGCCGACCTGACCGCACCTGACCTGACCGTCGGGCCGCCGGGGCCGTCATGCTCGCGGGACCGTCGGGCGGGCTCGGGTCCGCCGGTGCTGCGCCGGACCGCCCTACCGTCGGCCCGTGGAGTTCGACGAGGTCGTCAGCGACGTCGTGACCGTCATCGAGGCCGTGGGCGTGGTCGTCCTCGTCCTCGGCGCGGTGCTGGCGTTCGCGTCGTCGGGCCGGGCGCTCGTGCACCGCTCCGCGTCGACCCGCGGCAGCGCCTACGACGAGCTCCGTCGGAGCCTGGCCCGCGTGATCCTGCTCGGGCTCGAGATCCTGATCCTGGCCGACATCATCCGCACGATCGTGGTCGACCAGACCGTCCAGAGCGTGCTGGTGCTCGGCGTGATCGTGATCGTGCGGATCGTCCTGAGCTGGTCGCTGCAGGTCGAGATCGACGGGACCTGGCCGTGGGCCCGGTGGCGGGCCGAGCAGGCCGGCGCCCCGGTCGAGGACTGACCGCCCTCAGCCGCGCCGGCGGACGAGCTCCTCGGCGATCTGGATCGCGTTGAGCGCGGCGCCCTTGCGGAGGTTGTCGTTCGACACGAACAGGGCGAGGCCGTGCTCGACGGTCGGGTCGCGGCGGATGCGCCCCACGTAGGACGGGTCCTGGCCGGCCGCCTCGAGCGGCGTCGGCACGTCGGACAGCACGACGCCGGGCGCCGCGGCGAGGACCTCACGGGCCCGGTCGGGCGACAGCTCGCGCTCGAACTCGGCGTTGATCGACAGCGAGTGCCCGGTGAAGACCGGCACGCGCACGCAGGTGCCGGACACCTTGAGGTCGGGCAGGTCGAGGATCTTGCGGCTCTCGTTGCGGAGCTTCTGCTCCTCGTCGGTCTCCTCGGACCCGTCGTCGACGACGTTGCCGGCGAGCGGCAGCACGTTGAAGGCGATGGTCTTGGCGAACTTCTCGGGCGGCGGGAAGGTCACGGCGCTGCCGTCGTAGGTGAGCTCGGGACCCTTGGTGCCGACGGCCACGGCCTGGCGGTCGAGCTCCTCGACGCCCGACAGCCCGCCGCCCGACACGGCCTGATAGGTGCTGATCACGAGGCGGATCAGGCCGGCCTCGACCGCGAGCGGCTTGAGCACCGGCATGGCGGCCATCGTCGTGCAGTTCGGGTTGGCGACGATGCCGCGGGGGATGTCGTCGAGCGCGTGCGGGTTCACCTCGGCGACGACCAGCGGCACCGTCGGGTCCATGCGCCACGCGGACGAGTTGTCGATCACCGTGGCCCCGGCCGCCGCGACCCGGTCGGCGTACTCGCGCGACGAGGTGGCGCCGGCGGAGAAGAGGGCGAGGTCGAGACCGGAGAAGTCGGCCGTCGCCGTGTCCTCGACGGTGACCTGGGAGCCCTTCCACGGCAGCACGGTGCCGGCGGAGCGGGCCGACGCGAAGTAGCGGATCGAGGCGACCGGAAAGTCCCGCTCGGCGAGCAGCGTCCGCATGACGCCGCCGACCTGGCCGGTGGCGCCGAACACGCCGACGTGGAGCGGACCGTCGTGGGAGGAGAGCGACATGCCGACAAGGCTACGGGGCCCGCCCCGGCCGGTCCCAACGGGTAACCCGTGCTGTCCGGTCCCTCCTGTCGCGCGGCCTCCATGTCGTGCGGCCATCCTGTCGTGCGGCCGAGTGCCCTCCTTGTGGCCGGCGGGACGGAGCGGGGAGGGTGAGGACGTGACGGCGGAGGCGACGACGGCACCGGCGCTCGGGATCTACCTGCACGTGCCCTTCTGCGCGCGGCGGTGCGGGTACTGCGCGTTCGTCACCTACGCGCCGGGCGAGCTGACGGCGGAGCAGACGCACCGGCGCTGGGCCGACGCCGCGATCGCCGAGCTCGCCGTCGCCGACCGGGAGCTCGGCCCCGACCGCCCGCCGCTGACCAGCGTGTTCCTCGGCGGGGGGACGCCGACGGCGGTGGTGCCCGGGCTCCTGGCCGAGGTGCTCGACGAGGTCCGCCGGCGCTTCGACGTGGCCGACGACCTCGAGGTGTCGGTCGAGGCGAACCCCGACGGCCTGGCCGACGGACAGCTCGACCGGCTGGCCGAGATGGGCGTCACGCGAGCCTCGTTCGGGATGCAGAGCGCCGTGCCCCGCGTGCTCGACCTGCTCGACCGGACCCACGACCCCGACGCCGTGCCCCGGGCGGTCGCGGCGGCGCGCGCCGCGGGCATCGCCAGCGTGTCGCTCGACCTCATCCACGGGACCCCGGGCGAGACCGCCGCCGACTGGGAGCGGACGCTCGACGCCGCGCTCGCGCTGGCGCCCGACCACCTGTCGGCCTACGCGCTCGGCATCGAGCCCGGCACGAAGCTCGCGGCACGCGTTCGCAGCGGCTCGCTGCCCGAGCCGTCGCCCGACGAGGCCGCCGACCGGTACGAGGCGCTGTCGGCCAGGGCGGAGGCCGCCGGCCTGCACTGGTACGAGGTGTCGAACTGGGCCCGCACGGCCGACGACCGCTGTCGCCACAACCTCCTCTACTGGCGCGACGACGACTGGTGGGGCCTCGGCCCCGGCGCCCACTCCCACGTCGGCGACCGCCGTTGGTGGAACCACGCCGGCCTCGACGAGTGGGGCGCGGCGGCGTGGGCCGGACGGGTCCCGGCCGCCGGGTCCGAGGTGCTCGACCCGTCGCAGCGGTCGATGGAGCGCGTGATGCTCGGGATCCGACTGGCCGAGGGCCTGCCGCTCGACGTCGTCCCGGTGCCGGGCGCGGTCGCGGCGCTGGTCGACGACGGCCTCGTCGACGTGGTCGGCGACCGGCTCGTGCTCACGCAGGCGGGCCGACTGCTGGCCGACACGGTCGTCCGGGCCGTCACCATCCCCTAACCCCCCCCCCGGTTTCTGACGCCAGAGAGCGGTCCGTGAGCCCACTTTGTGGCGTCAGAATCCGAGGCGTCGGATTCCGATGTCATCCGTGCGTCACACACCCCACCTTCTGGCGTCAGAAACGGAGGTGGGATCGGAGCGGTGGGTGCGTCAGAAACGTGGGCGGGTCAGAAGGTGGTGGACTCGAGCTCGTAGGCGTCGTGCAGGACCTGCACCGCCCGGTCCGAGTCGTCCTCGGCGATCACGCAGCTGATGCGGATGGCCGACGTCGAGATCATCTCGATGTTGATGCTGTTGTCGGCCAGGACCTGGAACATGGTCGCCGCCACACCCGGGTTCGACTTCATGCCGGCGCCGATCACGCTCACCTTGGCGATCGCCTTGTCGGCCAGCACCTTCGCGGCGCCCACCTCGGCGGCCTTCGACTCGCACACGTCGAGCGCCTCGTCGAGCTGGTCGTGCGGGACGGTGAAGGAGATGTCGGTGACGCCGCCCTCCGACACGTTCTGCACGATCATGTCCACGTTGATGTCGGCGTCCGCCAGCGTGCGAAACAGGGTGGCCGCCACGCCGGGGCGGTCGGGCACGCCGGTGACCGTGACCTTGGCCTCGGACTGGTCGGCCTGCACCGCGCGGATGAGCGCGTCCTCCATGGCGGGATCCTCCTCGGTGACCCACGTGCCCGGCTCCCAGGTGAAGGCGGAGCGCACGTGCAGCGGGACCTTGTGGCGATGGGCGTACTCGACCGATCGCATGGCCGGCTTCGGGCAGCCCGCCGCGGTCATCTCGAGCATCTCGTCGAACGTGATGCGGTGCATCCGCCGGGCCGTCGGCACGACCCGCGGATCGGTGGTGAACACGCCGGACACGTCGGTGTAGAGCTCGCAGGCGTCGGCCTGCAGGGCGAAGGCGAGGGCGACGGCGGTCGTGTCGGACCCGCCCCGGCCGAGGAAGGTCACGTCGTGGTCGGTCGACACGCCCTGCGCGCCGGCCACGACCGGCACCCGGTCCGCCGCCACTGCGGCGCGGATGCGGTCGGCCTTCACGTCGAGGATCTTGGCGTTGGTGTGGCTCGTGTTGGTGACGAAGCCGGCCTGGCTGCCGGTGTAGCTCTCGGACTCGATCCCCCGGTCGGCCAGCGCCATGGCCACGAGCGCGATCGACTTCCGCTCGCCGGCGGTGATCAGCATGTCCATCTCACGGCCCGGGCGGATGCCCGACACCTCCCCCGCCAGGCGCAGCAGCTCGTCGGTCTCCTTGCCCATGGCCGACACCACGAGCACGACCTGGTCGCCGCGCTTGCGACAGCGCGCGACGTGGTCGGCCACCTCGCGGATCCGCTCGGGATCACCCACCGAGGTCCCGCCGAACTTCTGGACCAGGAGCGCCACGGCGCCCAAAGGTACTCGGTCGTCCCGGTCGCCCCTCCCAGGGGTCGGCCTCAGCCGCGGGCGCCGTGACGTCGGTCGCAGCCGGGTCGTTGGCTACTGTCGCCCGCCGTGGGAACCAGCGCAGAGAAGCACGCACGCCAGAAGCAGGGGCGCAGCACCCGCCTGACCGAGGCCAAGCGGCGGGCGGCGCAGTCGTCGCGGCGGCGTCGGGTCGTGAGCGTGATCGCGGCGCTGGCCGGCATCGCGATCATCGTCGGCGGCATCGCAATCTTCCGCAGCTCCGACGACGGGTCCTCGGACAGCAGCACCACCACCACGACGGCCGGCGACGACAGCACGACCACGACGCTCGGCGCCGACGCGGCCGAGCTCGCCCGCCCGCCCGAGGGCATCACGCTCGACGCCGAGACCCCCTGCCCGCCCGCCGAGGGCACGGCCAAGCGCGTGGAGAAGTTCGCCGGCCCGCCGCCCACCTGCATCGACCCGAACGCCACCTACACGGCGACGTTCTCCACCACCAAGGGCGACTTCACCGCTGCGCTGAACTCGGCGAAGGCCCCGGTCTCGGTCAACAACTTCGTCGTCCTCTCGCGGTACCACTACTACGACGGGGTCCCGTTCCACCGGATCGTGCCCGGCTTCGTGATCCAGGCGGGCGACGGCGACGGCGACCCGTGGGGCAACAACGACCTCGGCTACTCCATCCAGGACGAGCTGCCCGCCTCGTCGGCCGAGTACGCCGACTTCACCCTCGCGATGGCCAACTCGGGCCCGAACACCAACGGCAGCCAGTTCTTCGTCGTGCTGCCCGGCGGCGGTGCGCAGCTCCAGCCGAGCTACTCGCTGTTCGGCCAGGTGGTCGAGGGCCAGGCCGTGGTCGAGGAGATCGGCAAGCTCGGCAACGCCCAGCAGGAGCCGACCGAGGCCGTGGTGATCAACTCGGTCACCATCACCGAGACCAAGGGCTGATCGGCCCCGCCGGGCGACCGGCGCCCGCTCGGATCAGCCGGGCTCGGATCGGAAGCGCTCGCGTCAGCCGGGCTCGGGTCGCAGCAGCGACGGCAACGCCGAGAGCTCTGCCGGCTTGCCGTCGCGGAAGACCTGCACGCCGCCCGCGCCCTCGACGCGCCACGTGCCGTCGGGGGCGTGGATGAGGGCGGTGGCCTCGTCGATGCCCACCACCGCGAGGCCCGGGCGGGCCAGCTCGACCGTGCGGTGCCACTTGTCGTGGGACCAGATGTTGCTGCGCGGGATGACCGTGATCGTCTCGATCAGGTCGAGCCCGACGGTGAAGGCCCCGCCCCGGCTGTCGACCATGTAGCTCGACAGGACCGACGCCGCCTCGCCCGACGCCGCCACCGTCGCCCCCGCCCGCCAGGCGCCGACCATCGCGTCGAGCAGCGGGGTGTCCTTGAGCACCGACCGCAGGTGCATCGGGGAGCCGCCGACCACGTAGATGACCTCGGCCGCCGACGCGATCTCGGCCGGTGCCGGCTCGAGCGCCTCGGCGCGCCGGTACACGTCGAGCACCCGGACGCCGACGCCGAAGCGGTCGAACCAGTCCCGCGCCCGCTGCACGGCGGCGCCCGGGTTCTCGTAGGCGAGCGCAGCCGGGATCACCAGCACCTCGGACGCGCCGGCCACCAGGGCCTCGTCGAACGTGCAGCCCTCGGTCCACTCCATCCCGCCGACCAGCGCCAGCGTCCCCGTCATGCGACCGTCCCGTCCAACGCAGCGTCCACGGCCGAGACGGTACCCGCTCCGTCCCCGGGGTCGGACTTGTGCCCGCTCGCTTACCCGTCGGTAACATCGCACGCCATGACGATCGAACGAGTGGGGATCCTGGGGTCGGGCATCATGGGGTCGGGCATCGCCGAGGTGGCGGCCAAGTCCGGCTTCGAGGTGGTGCTGCGGTCCCGCAAGCAGGAGTCGGCCGACGCGATGGTGACGTCGCTCGAGAAGTCGCTGGCCAAGCAGGTCGAGCGCGGCAAGCTCGAGCAGGCCACCGCCGACGAGGTCCGGGCCCGGGTGTCGGCCACCGACCACCTCGGCGCCCTGGTCGACTGCGACCTGGTGATCGAGTCCGTCGTCGAGGACCTCGAGGTCAAGCGGGCCCTCTTCTCGGAGCTCGACTCGATCGTGAAGGACTCGGCCATCCTCGCCACCAACACCTCCACGCTGCCCGTGGTCGAGATGGCCGTCGCCACCGGCCGCGCCGACAAGGTCTGCGGCGTCCACTTCTTCAACCCGGCGCCGGCCATGTCGCTGGTCGAGATCGTCCGGCCGCTCACCGCCTCCGACGAGACCATCGAGGCGGCCACGGCCTTCGCCACCGCCTGCGGCAAGAACCCGGTGCAGGTCAAGGACCAGGCCGGCTTCATCGTCAACGCGCTGCTCTTCCCGTACCTCAACAACGCCGTGCGGCTGCTCGAGAACGGCACCGCGTCGGCCGAGGACATCGACACCGCCATGAAGGGCGGCTGCAACTTCCCGATGGGTCCGCTGGCGCTGCTCGACCTCGTCGGCCTCGACACCTCGCTGGCGATCCTCGACGCCCTGTACGAGGAGTTCAAGGACCCGAACTACGCCGCCGTGCCGGTCCTGCGCCGCATGGTCTCCGCCGGCCAGCTCGGTCGGAAGTCGGGCGCCGGGTTCTACGACTACAAGAAGGGCTGAGGCGGATCCCACGGGTCGACCCACCTCCGAGCCGGTGGGTCTTCCCACCGGTCGACGACGCCGACGTCGACGGCCCGGTCGTCCTCGGGGGTGACCTGGAGCCCGGCACGCTGCTCGGCGCGTACCGGGCCGGGCTCTTCCCGATGCCGATCGGCCGACGGCGGCTCGGCTGGTGGTCGCCCGACCCCCGGGGGATCATCCCCGTCGGTCCTGCCGCGGCCGCCGACGGCGGCGGGTTCCACGTCAGCCGGTCCCTCCGACGGTCGCTCCCCCGCTTCACCGCCACCGTCGACCGGGACTTCGAGGGCGTCATGCGCGCCTGCGGGGACCCGCGCCGGCCGCACGGCTGGATCAACGAGGAGTTCGTGCGCGCCTACTCGCGCCTGCACTCCCTGGGGTGGGCCCACTCCGTCGAGGTGTGGGAGGACGGCGAGCTCGTCGGCGGCGTCTACGGCGTGTCGATCGGCGCCTTCTTCGCCGGCGAGTCGATGTTCCACCGGGCGACCGACGCGTCCAAGGCGGCACTCGTGCACCTCACCGCCCTGTTCGACCAGGTCGACGGCGCGCTGTTCGACGTGCAGTGGCTCACCCCGCACCTGGCCTCGCTCGGCGCCGTCGAGGTGGACCGCGCCGAGTACCTCGCCCGCCTCGGCGTCGCCGTCGCGTCCCCGGCCGATCCGTTCGCCTGACCCTGCCTCAGGCGGCTGCCGGTCCCTGCCTCAGGCGGCTGCCGGTCCCTGCCTCAGGCGGCTGCCGGTCCCTGCCTCAGGCGGCTGCCGGTCCCTGCCTCAGGCGGCTGCCGGGGCAGCGGCGTGGGCCAGCTGCCGCGAGCGCTGCACCCGCCAGATGATGAACGTGATGATCCCGAGGACGACCTGCGGGATGAACGTGGCGGCCCGCCACAGCAGGTTGGCGGCCAGCGCCTCGTCCTTCGACATGCCGAACGCCGACAGCAGCCCGACCAGCGCCGCGTCGACCGTCCCGAGGCCGCCGGGGGTGATCGGGATGAAGCCCGCGAGCCGCGCCAGTGCGAAGGCGGCGAACACCTCGAGCAGGTTGATGCCGGTCGAGGCGCCACCGAGCCCGTAGATCGCGACGGCCAGCACCGAGAACTGGGCGAGCTGCTGCCCGAAGTTCGTCACGGTGAGGAGGAGCCACCGCTCCTCGACCACGTCGACGGTCTGGTCCCGGAAGCGGACGACGCCCTGCGTCACCGTGTCGGGCGCCTGGCCCTTCCGGACCTTCGCCAGCAGCGTGTCGCCCCAGCCGCCGATCCGGAGCGCCCAGCGCTCACTGCGGAGCACGAGCGCCAGCGCGCCGACGACCACGCCGAGCGCGACCAGGGCGCCGATCGCACCGAGCGCCATCGTGCCGGTGGCCTCGCCGGTGATCAGCAGCGCCAGGAGGCCGAGAGCGGGCAGCGCCAGCGTGACCAGCATGTTCCAGACGCTCGTGACGCCGATGGCGGACGATGCCACCGCCGGGCCGATGCCGTAGCTGTTGAGCATGGCGTACTGGACGCCCAGGCCGAACGCGCCGCCCGCCGGCACCGCGTTCGAGATCATGAACGACGTCTGGCGGACGATGAACGCCCGCGGGTAGCCGATGCCCGGCAGGGCGGCCTGGTACGGGAACACGTAGACGACGATGTTGAGGATCGTGAACACCCCGAACAGCACGAGCGAGGCGACCGACATCTCCTGGATGGCGTCCCAGGCCTCGCTGTAGTTCGCGAACTTCGGGAAGATCCCGAAGAACACGATCACGAGCACGGCGATCGTGATCGCGGCCGCGATGAGCTGCTTCCAGATGGCGGGCCGCTTGGCCGGCGGCACATCGGGCGCCGGCGCGCCGGTGGTCGCCGTGTCCGCGTCGGTCCCCCCGGGGACGTCGGAGCTGCTCACGGCGTCACGCTACCGGCGGCCCGCGCTGACCCGACGGGATGGGCGCCGATCAGGCGTTCTTGGGCAGATCGGAGAACGGCATCGTCTTGTCGTTGTTCGGCTCCTTCGGGAGGCCGAGCACCCGCTCGCCGATGATGTTGCGCTGGATCTGGTCGGTGCCGCCGTAGATCGACGGGCCCTGCGCCCACAGCGCGACCCACGTGACCATGTTGAGGAACGGGTTGTCCGTCGCCTCCTCGATCGCCGCCTTGTGCTCGTCCTCGTAGGCGTGCAGCGTCCCGGCCGGACCGACGATCCGCAGGCCGAGGTCGCGGACGAGGCGCATGAGGTCGCTCATCGCCAGCTTGGAGATGTTGGGCATCCCGGGGATGTCCCGGCCGGCCTGCTTGGCGGCCTTGACGCGCAGGCTGTTGTACCGACCGAGCTCACCCATCGTGTAGAGCCGCGCCAGGTCCTGGCGGATGGTCGGGTCGTCGAGGCTGCCGTTGCTGCGGGCGAGGTCCTGCAGCATCTTCGGCATCGCGCCGAGCATGCCGATGGCGCCGCCGCCGCCCCTGCGGGCCCCGCCCTTCTTCGGGGCGAAGTCGCCGGCTCGGGCGCCGAGCTGGTCCGCCACGCTGCCGGGCGACACCGCGGATGCAGCGGCGGAACCGCCGCCGGATCCCAGGCCGGCCCGCTCGTGCATGAGCGTCGTGTTCGTCACGGCCCAGCCGTTGTTCTTCTCACCGATGATGGCGTCGGCCGCGACCCGCCCGTCGGTGATGAACACCTCGTTGAACATCGCGTGGCCGGTCATCTCCTTGAGGCCCCGTACCTCCACGCCCGGCTGGTGCATGTCGAACGCGAACCACGTGATGCCCTGGTGCTTCGGCACGTCGGGGTCCGTGCGGGCGATGAGCATGCCCATGTCGGCGGTGTGGCCGAGCGACGTCCAGACCTTCTGGCCGTTGACGACGTACTCGTCGCCGTCCTGCATCGCACGGGTGGTCAGGCCGGCCAGGTCAGAGCCGGCGCCCGGCTCGCTGAAGAGCTGGCACCAGGCGTCGACGCCGGTGACGATGCGGCGGACGTAGTGGTCGATCTGCTCCTGGGTGCCGTGGGTCGCGATCGTCGGGGCCGCCAGCAGCAGGCCCAGTCCGCCGGGCGCGCCCAGCGCCCCGAACTCGGCGATCGCCGCCTGCGCCCGCACGCTGTCGTTGCGGCTCAGCCCCTTGCCGTAGGCGTTGGTCGGCAGGCCGGGCGCCGCCCAGCCCGACAGTCCGAGACGCTCCCACCACTCGCCGACCGTGAGGTCGGGGTCCCAGTTCTCCTCGAGCCACGCGTTGAGCTCGGCGACCACGTCGTCGGACGTGGGCTCGTCGGCGTCGGCTGCGGGGGTGGCGGTGTCGGTCATCGGTGCTCCAGGACGTCTCGGTCGCCGCACGCGCGGTGGCCGCACGGACGGACTGCTCCCCCGGGAACCCCCTCCTGGCCCCCCGGCGGGGAGAAGCTTGTCACGCATCTCAGCGCTGCGTTGACCGACCGGTCAAGAAATCGGTCACCCCCGGGCGGACGCCGAGGCACGGCAGACGAGGACGACGTCGGCCACCATCCAGCTGGGGGGCTCCTCGCCCGCGACCTCGATCGCCTCCTCCAGCGCCAGCGGGCCCCCGCGCCCGTCGATCGCCCGGGCCAGGTCGCCGGCCAGGTCGGTGACCTCGCCGTCGACGCGCAGCGTGGCCACGTCGATCAGCACCGGTCCACCGGGCACGAGCTGCGTCGCCACGGCCTCGTAGACCGCGACCAGGTCGGCGAGGTGGCGCTCGTAGCCGTCGCCGCCGGCGAAGTGCGACCGGTACCCGTCGAGCGGGTCCTCGGGATGACCGGTGCGGGTCATGTACGGCGGCGACGACAGCGAGGCGTCCGCTCGCGGCAGGCCGAGCGTGGCGAGGTCGCGCGCATCGGCGCGGTGCACGTCGGCCGGGCGCGCCACGAGGCCGCGCACGTGCTCGACGCGCTCGTCGAGGAGCTCGACGCCGACGCCCCGCCGTCCGAGGCGGTCCGCCACGACCATCGTCGTGCCGAAGCCGACGAACGGGTCGAGCACCACGTCGCCGGGTTCGCTGAACTCCTCCAACAGGCGCTCGACGAGCGCCGGGCTGAAGGAGATGCCCGGAGGGCCGGCCCACGGCGGGGACGGCGACGGAGCCACTTCGATCGTCCGGTCGACGCGCACGCCGACATCGTGGCCGGTGGGCGCCGGCGCCGCGGTTCACGGCCTGCGACACGGCGCGGGTAGCGTGCCGGCCGCCAGCGACGGGGGTCCGCTGCGGACCTCGTCGGGACCGTCACAGTGCACAGGAGCCCGCACCATGGAGACCCGAGCCGCCATCCTCTGGGAGCAGAACGCCCCCTGGAGCGTCGAGACCATCACGCTCGACCCGCCCAAGGGGGGCGAGGTCCTCGTCGAGATGGTCGCCTCGGGCATGTGCCACTCCGATGACCACGCCCGCACCGGTGACCTGCCCGCGATCACGCCGCTGATCGGCGGCCACGAGGGCGCCGGCGTCGTCAAGGAGGTCGGCCCGGGCGTCACGACCGTCCAACCCGGCGACCACGTGGTCTTCAGCTTCGTGCCGGCCTGCGGGCACTGCCAGTCGTGCGCGGACGGCCACTCCAACCTGTGCGACAACGGCGCCGCCCTGCTCGTCGGCGCGCAGCTCGACGGCACGACCCGCCACCACTCGGCGGACGGCACCGACCTCTGGACGATGGTGTGCCTCGGCACGTTCTCGGAGCACACGGTCGTGAACGAGATGTCGTGCGTGAAGATCGAGGACGACATCCCGCTCGAGCTCGCGTGCCTCGTCGGCTGCGGCGTCACGACCGGCTGGGGCTCGTCGGTCTACGCGGCGGAGGTCAAGCCGGGCGACAACGTCGCGGTGATCGGCGTCGGCGGCATCGGCATGGCCGCCGTCCAGGGCGCCCGCCTGGCCGGCGCCCGCCAGATCGTCGCCATCGACCCCGTCGAGTTCAAGCGGGAGCAGGCGCTCAAGATGGGCGCGACGCACACGGCGCCGAGCATCGGCGAGGCGTTCGACCTGATCCAGGAGATCACCTGGGGCCGCATGTGCGACAAGATCGTCTGCGCCGTCGGCGTCGGCGAGGGCGAGCAGATCGCGCCGATCATGACGCTCGCCGCCAAGCGCGGCCGTGTCGTCGTGACCAACATCCACCCGGCCCACGAGGCCGAGATCAACATCTCCCTCTGCGATCTCACGCTCATGGAGAAGCAACTGGTCGGCACGATCTTCGGCTCGGCCAACCCGCACTCCGACATCCCCCGCCTCATGCACCTGTACCGGAGCGGCCAGCTCGACCTGGCCGGCATGGTCACCCGCGAGTACGCGCTCGACGACATCAACCAGGGCTTCGAGGACATGCTCGGCGGCCGCAACATCCGCGGCGTCCTCCGCTACCGCTGACCGAGCCCCCGGCCCGCTGATCGCGGCGCGCTCCGCGCCGACGGCGGCGCGGCCCGACCCGGGATCCGGCGCCCGCCGGCGGCTCGGGCGGGCGCGCGCGAGCGCGTACGGTGACCCGGATGCGCACCGGTCGGGCGATCGCATGGCTGCGGGGCGTCGTGGTCGCGGTCGGCGTGGCGGCCGTCGTCGGGATGGTCGTGCTGTGGCCGCGTGGCGACGCGCCCGACCTCGGCATCCGGCCCACCACCTACGTCGACGCGACGGTCCGGTCGATCGACACCCGGGACTGCGACTCGGTCGAGGTGCCCGGCGCGCTGTCGGGCTGCCGCGTGCTGGGGGTGGAGCTCACCTCGGGCGACCGGTCGGGCACCACCACGACCGTCACCGTCCTCGACACCCAGCTCGAGGTGCCGGTGGTGCACGACGGCGACCGGATCGTGCTGCTCGACACGCGGTCGCCCGACGACGCGACGCGCTACACGTTCGTCGACTTCCAGCGCGGCCCCCCGCTCGTCGCGCTCACCGTGCTGTTCGTCGTGGTCGTGATCGCCTTCGGGCGGCTGCGGGGGCTGCGCGCGCTGTTCGGGCTGCTCGCCAGCGCGCTCGTCCTCGTCCTCTTCATCGTCCCGGCGCTGCTGCGCGACGCGCCGGCGCTGCCGGTCGCGCTGGTGGGGACCGTCGTCATCGCGTTCCTGGCGCTGTACCTCGCCCACGGCCTCAACGTGCCCACGACGGTCGCGCTGGCCGGCACGCTGGCCTCGCTCGTCGTCATCGCGCTCCTGTCGCTGTCGGTCAGCGCGGCGACGCACCTCACGGGCCTGGGCGACGAGGCCGCGCAGACCCTCCGCATCACGGCGTCCGAGCTCGACCTGCGCGGCCTGCTCATCGCCGGCATGGTCGTCGGCGCGCTCGGCGTGCTCGACGACGTGACCGTCACGCAGGTCTCGGCGGTGCAGGCCCTGCTCCGGGCCCGGCCCGACATCCCGCGCCGCCACCTCTACTCCGAGGCGATCCACATCGGCCGGGACCACATCGCCTCGACGGTCAACACGCTGATCCTCGCCTATGCGGGTGCGGCGCTCCCGCTCCTGCTGTTCTTCGCCGAGGGCGTCGCCCCGACGAGCCGCATCATCACCGGCGAGCTGGTGGCCGTCGAGATCGTGCGGATGATGGTCGGCTCGATCGGGCTCGTCCTCTCGGTGCCGATCACGACCGCCCTCGCCGCCCTCGTCATCACCCCGGACCACGCGCTGGCGGGCCACTCGCACGGCCACGCAGAGGCGCCCGTCGGCGAGCCGGACGACGATCCGGCGGACCGCGGCGACGAGTGGGACCGCTTCGCCCCCCGCGACGACCTGGACCTCTGACCCGAGTCCTCGGCCCGGGTCCGCGACCGGGTCAGGTCAGGTGGTAGCCGAAGGGGAGCTCGAGCCCGTGGCGACCGAGCAGGTCGCCGTCGGCGAGCAGCGCCCGCGTGGGGGCGTCGGCCACGATCGCACCGTCGTCGAGGATCACCGACCGCGGGCAGGTGGCGAGCGCGAACGGGAGGTCGTGGGTGACGACGACCTGCGTCGAGCCGAGCCCGACGAGCAGCTCGGCCAGCTCGCGACGACCGACGGGGTCGAGCCCCGAGGTCGGCTCGTCGAGCACGAGCAGGTCGGGCGCCATCGACAGCACCGTGGCCAGCGCGGCCCGGCGCTGCTCACCGCCGCTGAGCTGGTACGGGTTGCGGTCGGCCAGGCCCGCCCCGCCGACGGCCTCCAGCGCGGCGTCGACGCGCCGGTCGCGCTCGTCGCCCCGCAGCCCGAGGTTGGTGGGACCGAAGGCCACGTCGTCGCGCACGGTCTGGAGGAACAGCTGGTCGTCGGGGTCCTGGAACACGACGCCGACGCGACGGCGGACCTCGCGGAGGTGCTCACCCTTCACCGCCAGCCCACCGACCGAGATCGTGCCCGACTCCGCCTCGACGAGCCCGTTGAGGTGCAGCACGAGCGTGGTCTTGCCGGACCCGTTCGGTCCGAGCACCGCCACCCGCTCGCCCGGCCCGACCTGCAGGGCGAGGTCGCGCAGCACGGCACGGTCCGCCCCGGGGTAGCGGTACGTCAGCCCGTCGATCCGCAGCGCGGGCGCCTCCCTCGCCTCGGCGCTCACCTCGGCGCTCACCGCAGCACCGACCACGCGAGCACCGCTGCGACCGCCACCGCGCCGGGGGCGACGGCCACCGCCCAGCGCCCCGCCGGCGCCGGCGGCCGTGCGTCGAGGGGCACCGTCCCGGTGAACCCGCGGGCGACCATCGCCAGGTGCACCCGCTCCCCCCGCTCGTAGGAGCGCACGAACAGCAGGCCGAGCGACGAGGCGAACGGCCCGACCTGCCAGAGCCATCGCGGATCGTGACCCCGCGCCGCCATCGCCCGGCGCGTGCGACCGACCTGGGCGACCAGCAGGTCGAGGTACCGGACCATCGACGACACGATCGCCACGACGACCCGGGGCACGTGCAGCCGGGCCATCCCCTCGAGCAGCTCGGGCAGCGGCGTGGTGGCCGACACGACGATCGCCGCTCCTGCGCCGAGCGTCGCCTTGGCGACGACGTTCCACGTGGCCCAGAGCCCGTCGATCGACAGCGCCACGCCGGCGATGTCGGTGGTCGGGCCGTGCGCCACGAACGGGATCGCCAGCGCGACGAGCACGAACGGCGCGACCACCGCCAGGCGGGCGAGCACGGTCCGCACCGGCAGGCCGGCGATCGCCACGACCGCGGCCAGCACCGCCCCGTCGAGGGCGAGCGCGCCCACCGCGTGGCGCGGCGTCACCGCGACCGCCGCCACGAACGTGACGAGGCCGGCCAGCTTCGCCTCCGGCGGGAGGCGGTGGACCGGCGACGAGCCGGGCCGCGCCAGCCGGTGGAGCCCGCCGGGCGGGTGCCGGCCCGCCATCAGCGCGCGCTCGGGACCGTCACGGCGCAACGCGGGCCGGCGCTGGCACGCGGCGGCGTGACGCGCTGACGAGCCCGGTGCCCACGAGCAGCGTCACCGTCACCCCGGCGAGGCCGGCCACGGCGAGGCTCAGCCGCTCGTCGCCGATGCCCGCGGTGGCGTAGTCGGCGAAGGGGCTGGCGGCGATCGCATGGTCGCCGGCACGGTCGGCGAAGCCCTGCTCCTCGGCCACCCGCTCGAGCCCGTCCGGGTCGTCGACGGCGAACTGGCTGACCACGGCCGCGGCCACGAGGGCGACGAGCAGCGCCCCGAGGGCGAACGTGCGCGCCGTGACCGCACGCCGGTCGCCGCGCTCCTCGGGCGTGAGGTCGCGGGCCCCGGCGACCAGGTCGGGTCGCGCCGCCATGACTGCGGCGACGACCAGCGCGCTCAGCACGCCCTCGCCGATCCCGATCAGGGCGTGCACGCCGACCATCGCGCCGAACACGGTGTCGAACGGGACGGGTGCGCTCGCGCCGAAGAGCCACTCGAGCGAGAACGCCATCGCGCCGACCACGACGGTCAGGCCCGACGCCAGCCCCGTGGCGGCGACGACACCGCTCGACGACCGGGGGAGCACCCGACGGAACAGCAGGAACAGCGCCCAGCCGGCGAACGCCGGCACGATCGCCATGTTGAGGACGTTGGTGCCGAGGGCCGTGAGGCCCCCGTCGGCGAACAGCAGCGCCTGCACGCCGATCACGATCGCGACCACCAGCGCACCGACCCACGGCCCCAGCAGGATCGCCGCGAGCGCGCCGCCGAGCAGGTGCCCCGTGGTCCCCGACGCGACCGGGAAGTTGAACATCTGGGCGGCGAACACGAAGGCGGCGCAGAGGCCCGCGAGCGGGACCCGTCGGTCGTCGAGCTCGCTACCGGCGTGGCGGAGCGCCAGCGCGAGCACCGCGACGCTGATCGCCGCGGTGGCGACGGCGACGCCGGGCTCCAGGAAGCCGTCGGGGGCGTGCATGGCGATGACCACTCGATCCTCCGGCCCCGGGTTGCTGGTGGGCCGGATCGTACGGGCCGCCCCGGCGCTACTGCAACGGTGTCGCAGTAGGGGTCACGACGGCGTCCCCTCGCGGCAGTCGGCGCACCGTCCCGACAGCGGGAAGTGGACGAGGTCGAGTGCGATCCCGGTGCGGTCGGCCACGCGCCGGGAGACGGCTCGGACGTCCGCCGCCCCGAGCTCGACCGTGCGCCCGCAGCCGACGCAGGTCACCGGCACCGTCGCGAGCCCTCGCCGCCGGTACACCGCCCGGCCGTGGCCGAGGTGCACGTGCTCGGCGATCCCGAGCTCCTCGAACTGCGACAGGCTCCGGTACACGACGGACTGCTCCAGTCCGGACCGGTCCGTGATCTCCTCGGCGGTGAGGGCATCGGGCGAGTCGAAGAGGAGCTCGACGAGCGTCCGCTTGGCCCGGGTCACACGGCCGCCGCTCGACCGGATGCGGCCGAGGGCCTCGTCGAGGTCGGCCGGCGGTGCGGGCGGGCTGACGGCGGACGTGGTCACGCCCGACAGTTCAGTCGGTGCGGGCCATGTTGGCGAACAGCGTGCAGTAGTCGAGGAAGACGAGGCGGGCGACGCCGGTGCGCCCGGCGCGGTGCTTGGCCACGATGACCTCGGCCATGTCCTTGTCCTGCGTGTCGGGGTGGTACACCTCGTCGCGGTACAGGAACATCACGACGTCCGCGTCCTGCTCGATGGAGTTGTGGGCGATCACGCCGTCGGCGACGAAGTTGTGCGTGCCGAGCACGGTGGCGTCGAAGACCGGCTGCTCGCCGAGCGGCTCGACGGCCACGACCTCGTCCCACATGACGTCGGACTCGGCGATCGCCGAGAGCTCCTTGCTGTCGACCGCCTCCGCGATGCGGGCGAGCCGATCACGGCTCGTGGCGCGGGGCCGCGACTCGGTGCCGAGCAGGTACCCGCCGCAGTAGGACTCTCCGAGTGCGGCGGCGAGGTCGCGCTGGCTCATGTCGACTCTGGCCAGCTCCTCGACGACGACCTCCCGGACCTCGCACGGGATCGTGTCGACGTTGGGGTTGGAGGTGATCAGGTCGAGCGCCTCGAGGGCCTCGTCGAGCGCTGCGCCGCGCTCGCCGGCGACGCCGACCTGGGTGAGGAACGCCCGCTGCTGATCCGCGCCGTGGATCCAGACCCGCCAGCGCGGCCGGTTCGTGCCGACGTCGGTGAGGCGCGACTGCACCCCGAAGCGCAGCAGCAGCCGCTGGAGGTCGTCGACGAGCCGTCGGGCGCAGCTGGTGGCCATGAGCCGGACGAGCGGCTTGCCCCGCAGCTCGCCCAGGCCGAGGAACCCGATCCGGCCGAACACCTCGGCCAGGAACGCGGCGAGCACGGCGTCGGACGCGCCGTCGACCCCGGGCGGGACGGCGCCGGTCGCGACCGCCTGGTCGGCCAGGGCCGGGGCGTCGGCGACCGACAACGGGGCCACGCGCTCGGACGGGCCGAAGCGGCGCGGGACGGCGATGCGGCTGCCCGGCGCGAGCTCGTCGAGCCGCCGCCAGCCCAGCACGGTCCGGAAGGGGTGGTTGGCGGTGGCCTCGACGCGCCGGCCCGAGGCGAGCTGCAGGCGGAACGCCGGCTTCGTCCCGCTGGGGAAGGCGTGCGTCAGCGTGGCGGGGACCATCTTCCAGTCGTCGCCCAGGCTCCACACCGGCACGTCGCGCTCGCCCGAGCGGACCAGCTCGCCGAGCGAGACCTCCTCGTTCGTGTCGGCCCGCAGCAGGCGCGTGCCGGCGGTCAGGCAGCCCGACTCCCGGAGATCGGCGAGCATCGGGCGCTTGTCGGCGCGCAGCTCGAGCTGGCGGGACAGCTGCGACAGCGCCATGACGGGGCAGCCGAGCTCACGGGCGAGGACCTTG
The DNA here is from genome assembly GCF_020715685.1 of Dermatobacter hominis. Lineage (GTDB taxonomy): Bacteria > Actinomycetota > Acidimicrobiia > Acidimicrobiales > Microtrichaceae > Dermatobacter > Dermatobacter hominis. Next base: position 2,870,927 of record NZ_CP085840.1, on the reverse strand, counting down.
AGGCCTCGGGAGATCTCGGCGACCTCGACCTGGCGGCTCTCGGCCGAGCTGCGGCCCGACATGAGCTGGAGGTAGTCGACCACGATCAGCCCGAGGTTCGTGCCGAGCCGGTCCTGCAGCCGCCGGGCCTTGGCCCGGATCTCCATGACGGTGAGCGCGGGGTTGTCGTCGATCCACAACGTGCCCTCGCCCAGGCGGCCCATCGCCTTGGTGATCTTCGTCCAGTCGGCGTCGGTCAGCCGGCCGGTCCGCAGCTTGCCGGAGTCCACCCGGGCCTCGGCCGCGATGAGGCGCTGCGTGAGCTCGAGGTGGCCCATCTCCAGCGAGAAGAAGAGGACGGGCAGGTTCTCCCGGACCGCGGCGTGGGCGGCGATCCCGAGCGAGAACGCGGTGTTGTGGACGAACAGGTCGGCGGCGACGAAGTTGTGCTCGCCCGGCACCGTGAGGTCGTACACCTGGTCGAGCCCGTCGGGCTCGATCGCCGTGATGCGGTCCCACCACACGTCGGAGGCCGCCACCCGCTCCAGGCCCTCGTCCTCGAGCGCGGCGGCGAACGACCCGGGATCGCCGTCGCCGGCGTCGCCCGAGCGGGGTCCGACCCCGACGAGCACGGGGACGGCGGCCTCGCGCCGCACGGCGTCGGCCGCGAGCCGGAAGGACGGGCTCCCGGCGTGGACCGCGATGTGGTCGACGTAGGTGCGCAGCGACGGCCGGTGCCGGACGACGACCTGCCACGGCGGCTCGTCGGGCGCGTCCGGATCGGGCCGGGGCTCCGACGGCCGCTCCACCACCGCGACCACGCCGAAGCGCAGCAGCAGGTGCTGGATGCCGCGCACCACCCTCGGCGATGCGGACGCGAGCCCGACCTCGGCGCGGGACCCGGCGGAGCCGTCGGCGACCGACGCCCAGCCGCCGCGGTCGAACACGCGCTGGAGGAAGCGGGCCATGGCCGCCTGCGGCAGCTCGTAGGCCTCGGCCGGGAGGGCGGCCGCGGGATCGTCACGCTCGAGCAGGCGGTCCGCCAGCTCGAGGAGCTCGTGCTCCGGCACCCGCCGGTCGCCGAACACCGGCAGGCGTCGGGGTGCGGCGACCCGCTCCCCGACGGCGAGCTCGGCGAGCGGGCGCCAGCCCTCGGGCGTCCGGAACGGGTGGGTCCACGTGCAGCGCAGGGTCCGGCCCAGCGCAGTGGTGACCCGGACGACCGGCTTGAAGCCGTCGTCGATGTGGTCCGACGGGGTCTGCGTGGTGAGCCGGAGCGATGCGTCGTCGAGCGCGAGCACCCGCACGCCGCGACCGGTCCGGCCCTGCAGGTGGGCCCGCTCCATCGTGACGAGGCGCCCCGTGTCGGGGTCGACCAGCTCGGTGTCCCACGCCAGGCACTTGCCCATGGCGGGTCGGGCGCCGACCACGATGAGCGCACCGGGCTGGAGCCCGGCGAGCATGTGGTCGAGGTCGGTGTAGCCCGACGGCGTGCCGGTGATCGCGTCGCCGCGCTCGTAGAGCACCTCGAGCTGCTCGAGGCTGCGGTCGAGCAGCGGGGACAGCTCCTGCATCGTGTCGGCGTTCCGACGCTGGGCGACGGCGAACATCAGGCTCTCGGCGGTGTCGACCGTCTTCTCGATGTCGTCGAGCGGCTGGTAGCCGAGCTCCGCGACCTCGTTGGCGGTGGAGATCAGCCGGCGCAGCAGCGCCTTCTCCTCGACGATGCGGGCGTAGTGCTCGGCATTGGTGATCGCCGGCGTGCGGGCCTGGAGGGTGACGAGGGTGGCCGGCCCGCCGACGGCCTCGAGCACGCCCGCCGAGTCCAGCTCGTCGGCGACCGTGACGGGGTCGACGCCCTGGCCGGCGCCGTAGAGCGACTGGATCGCGGCGAACACGTGGCGGTGCGCCGGCTTGTAGAAGTCGTCCTCGGTGACGATGTTGGCCACCGCCGAGATGGCGTGCTCGGACAGGAGCATCGCCCCCAGCAGCGACTGCTCGGCGTCGATGCTGTGGGGTGGGATGCGGGCACGTACGACCGGCTCGTCGGGGCGCTGGGACAGGTCGGACATCGGCGTTCATCCTCTTGGACGATGCCTGTGGGCATCTAGGGGACGGTGCCGGTAGTTCGGGGGATTCCGCTGTGGAGAAGCGGTGGACGGCGGCCCCGTCGTCCACCGCTGTCCACATGTGAGGGTCATGGGAGCAACCTAGGCAGGGGGTGTGGCACTCGAACGGGGCCACCCCGTGGCCGCCGGCCTCGGCGGGCGCACGTTCCTCGTGCGCTCGACGTCGCACCACGACGCGCGTCGCACGCAGAACGCCGACGGCGAGCGCAACGCTCGCCCGGGCCGGGCGCGACACGGGCCGGGCCCCCGCAGGTGCCCGGCCCGTGTCGACGATGTCGCGTCGGCGGGGCTCAGCCCTCGACGACCTCGACGGTGATCGGGAACTGCACGTCCGCGTGCAGCCGGGCGAACACGTGGTGCGTGCCCAGCTCCTTGATGTGCTCCTCCATCTGGAGGTCCTTGCGGTCGAGCTCGATGCCCGTCTGCTCGAGCACCGCGTCGGCCACCTCGGTGGTCGTCACGGAGCCGAACAGCCGGCCGCCGGAGCCGACGCGCGCCGGGATCTCGATCGTCCGGGCGACGAGCACCTTGGCGATCTCCTCGGCCCCCTCGCGGTCCTTGGCGTCCTTGACGTCGCGGGACCGGCGCATGGCCTCGGCCTGCGACGTCGCGCCGTCGGTGGCCGGGAACGCCAGCTCGCGCGGCGCCAGGAAGTTGCGGGCGTAGCCCTTCGAGACCTCGACGATGTCGCCCCGCTTCCCGAGCCCGGAGACGTCGGCCCGCAGGATCACCTTCACGTCGGTCATGCCTCGCTCCCCTCGGTCACGCCGGCCGTCTCCTCGGTGCCCTCGATGGCCTCGAACTCGGAGGTGGCCGGTGCGGCCTCGTCGCGCTCGGGACGGTCGGGACGGTCGGGACGGTCGCCGCGCGGCGGACGACGGTCGTCGCCGTCGCGGTCGCGGCGGCCGCCGCGCTGCGTCGTGACGCGGTTCGTGTAGGGAAGGAGCGCCATCTCGCGGGCGTTCTTGATCGCCTTGGCGACCTCGCGCTGCTGCTTCGTGTCGTTGCCGGTGACGCGACGGGCGCGGATCTTGGCCCGGTCGGACATGAAGCGGCGGAGCAGGTTCGCGTCCTTCCAGTCGACGTAGTCGACCTGCTCGGTGTTGAGGATGGACACCTTCTTCTTGACGCGGCGGCCCGTGTCCTTGGGCTTGCCCCGCTTCTGCTGTGGCTTCGCCATCAGAACGGCTCCTCGTTGTCGTCGTACCCGCCGGCGGGCGGCGCAGCGGGCATCGGGGCGTCGAACCCGCCGCCACCACCACCGCCCTCGCGGCGCTCCGTCTTCTGGACCTGGGCGGTGGCCCAGCGGAGGCTCGGCCCGACCTCGTCGGCGAGGACCTCCACCTTGTTGCGCTTCTCGCCGTTGTCGGTCTCCCAGCTGCGCTGCTGCAGCCGGCCCGAGACCATCACGCGAGTGCCCTTCGTGAGCGACTCGCTCACGTTCTCGGCGAGCTCACGCCAGCACACGATGTCGAAGAAGGCGACCTCTTCCTCCCACTCGTTGCTCTGCTGGTTCCGCCACCGGCGGTTCACCGCGAGCCCGAAATTGGCGACGGCCGCGCCGCTGGGGATGAACCGCAGCTCGGGGTCGCGGGTCAGGTTGCCGATCAGCTCGACGTAGTTGCCTGCCATATCCGTTCCTCCTCGTTCAGCCGGCGGCCGTGAGGAGCCCGCGACGAGCGGCCTCCTTGTCGGGCAGCCGGATCAGCTTGTGGCGGACGACGTCGTCCGCCAGGCGGAGGAAGCGGTCGATCTCGTCGAGGTTCGGGGCCTCGGTCACGATCTCGAGGACGGTGTAGACGCCCTCCTGCTTGTGGTCGATGGGGTAGGCGAAGCGACGCCGGCCCCAGTTGTCGACCTTGGGGGCGGTCCCGCCGTCGGCGGCCACCATCTCCTTGACCCGCTCGATGACCGCACGGTTGGCGGCGTCATCGGCGTCCTGGTCGACGATGATCATCAGTTCGTACGCGCGTGTCGGCACGTTCAGGTACCTCCCTCTGGACCTCGACCCGCTGGGGCCGTCAGGGTCCTGCGACCTGCAGGACAGGGCACCCGGCCGGAACCGGGCTCTTGATGAGAAGGGGAAGTGTAGTGGTGGCCCCCCTGGTCACCGCCAGCCGGCCCCGTCCGTGGGGTCGCCGCACACGCTCGCGCGACCCCCTGACAGCCGACCCGGCCGGGCCGCCGCCGGCGCTCAGTCGACCGGGGCGGCGCCGTACAGCGACAGGGCCTCCGCCTGCTCCGCGTTGAGGTGGTAGCTCTCGGTGTGGTCGGGGAACGCCCGGCTGCGGACGTCGACGACGAAGTCCGACATCGCCGCCACCGAGGCGGCCTTGAGGTCCGCGTAGCGGCGCACGAACTTGGCGGGCGTGCGGTCCTCGAGGCCGAGCAGGTCGTGGTACACGAGCACCTGGCCGTCGCAGTGCGGTCCGGCGCCGATGCCGATCGTGGGGACGTCGACCGCGTCGGTCACCATGCGGGCGACCTCGTCCGGCACGCCCTCGAGCACGATCGCGAAGCAGCCGGCGTGGGCCAGCGCCTTGGCGTCGGCCACCAGGGCGAGCGCCGCCTCGGACTCCTTGGCCTGCACCCGGAACCCGCCCATCGCGTGCATCGACTGCGGCGTGAGGCCGAGGTGGCCCATCACCGGGATCTCGGCGTCGACGAGGGCCTCGATCATCGCCAGCCGCTTGCGGCCACCCTCGAGCTTCACGCACTGGGCCCCGGCCCGGACCAGCTGGGCGGCGTTGCGCACCGTCTCCTCGGTCGACACGTGGTAGCTCATCCAGGGCAGATCGCCGACGACGAGCGCCGACGGCTTGGCGCGGGCCACCGCGGCCACGTGGTGCGCCATGTCCTCGACGGTGACCGACAGCGTGTCCTCGTAGCCCAGCACGACCATGGCCAGGGAGTCCCCCACCAGGATCATGTCCACGCCGGCGTCGTCCGCGATGCGGGCGCCCGGCGCGTCGTAGGCCGTCACCATCACCAGCGGGTCGGCGTGGTCGCTGACCTTGCGGGCCCGGACCCACGGCACGGTGATCCGCGCCGGTCGGGCAGTCCTGGTGACCTCCGCCGGTCGGGCAGTCCCCATGACCTCCGCCGGTCGGGCAGCCCCCATGACCTCCGCCGGTCGGGCAGGCACCCCGTCGGTCGTGGGAGCAGCGTTCGTCGGAACGGTCTCGTGAGCCATCAGCCCACCTCCTGGTCAGGTCCAGCGCCCCGTGGCTGCCGGCCGTCACCACGAACGGTACGACACGCGGGCTGCGCGGGGGAAGTCCGGTGAGTCGGGTGTCACCCCGGGACCTGAGCGATCGCAGGGGCCGGCGCGGGGCCGCCGCCGCGCCCGCGGCGGTACGGTGCCGCCATGGCGACCTGCACGAGCTGCGGCCGGACCGGCGAGGACACCGTGCCGGTCCGGCGCGTCTACCTGGTGCTGCCCGACGGCGCGCCCACCGATCCGCAGTCGATCGAGGAGCTCGCCGAGACCCAGGTGGTCGACGAGGACGAGGACTGGTGCGCCACGTGCTGCGACCAGTACCCGCACGTGCGGCGCACGCCCGAGCCCGGCTGAGCTACTGGCCCGCTGCGGCGCCGCCCGCGCCCGCCTGCGGCGCGGTCGGCGGCGTCGGCGCGGTGGTGGTCGGCCTCGGCGCCGTCGTCGTGGTCGAGGCGCCCGGCTTCGCCGTCGTGGTCGTCGTCGCGCCGGGCTTCACCGTGGTCGAGCCCTTCGGCGTGGTCGTCGTCGACCCGCTCGTGAGGGCCATGCCGGAGTTGAGGATCTTCGTGCCGGCGTCGGTCGGCGGGTACTTGCACGCGGCGTCGCCGGCGGTCGCCTTGCTCATGAAGTCGCGCCAGATCGTCGCCGGGAACGAGCCGCCCGCGACCGCCTGGCCCTTGTACGACTTCATCTCCGCGGGCTGCTCGAAGCCCATCCACACCGACGTCGTCAGGTTGCACGTGTACCCGGTGAACCAGGCGTCCTTGGCGTCGTTGGTCGTGCCGGTCTTGCCCGCCGCCGGCGTCTTGAGCCCGGCCCGGGAGCCGGTGCCCTTGAGGATCACGCCCTGGAGGACGGTCGTCACCGTGTCGGCGACGTCCTCGCTGATGACCTGCTGGGGCTGCACCTCGGTGCCGGCGTCGAAGAGCACCTCGCCGTCGGCGTCCTCGATGCGGGTGATCACGTAGGGCTCGACGTGGCGGCCGCGGTCGGCGAAGGTCGAGTACGCCGACGCCATGTCGAGCACCGACACCTCCTCGGTGCCCAGCACGAGGGCGTACACCGGGTCGAGCTGCGCCCGGACGCCGAGGCGGGTCGCCATCTCGGCGAGCCGGTTGGGCGTCACGGTGTCGACGATGCCGGCGTACACGGTGTTCGTCGAGTCCCAGGTCGCCTCCTCCACGGACTGCACGCCGTGGTCGGCCTTGTCGTAGTTGCCGGGCTTCCAGAGCTTCCCGGGCTCGGCGAACACGCTCGGGAACATCGTCGTGGCGGGGGCGCGGAACTTCGACTTGGTCGAGTAGCCCTCCTCGACGAACGCCGCGAGCGCGAACGGCTTGAACGTCGACCCGGGGGCGCGGCCCGAGCCGCCCCCCGCGCTGCCGAGCGCGAGGTTGACCTTGTTGACCTCGTAGTCACGGCCGCCGTACATGGCGCGGATGCGACCGTCCTTGTCGATCGCGACGAGCGAGCCGACCGGGCCGTCGGGCTGGTCGAGCGTCTTGTTGACCGCGTCGACGGCGTACTTCTGCAGCTTGGGGTCGAACGACGTGTAGACCCGCAGGCCCTTCGTCTCGGCGCCGGGTCCGAAGCGCTCACGGAGCTGGGACCGCACCCACTCGATCCAGTACTGCGAGCCGAGCTCCTTGTACTCCACGTCGCCGAGGTCCGAGTGCTCCGAGGCCCGGGGCTGGATGGTGACCTCTTGCGGTTGGCCGGTCGGTGAGGTCGGCTCCGAGTTCCACGGCACGGCGTTCGCGAACGCGGCCTGGTCCTCGGTGATGTAGCCCTCCTCGACCATGGCGTTCAGCACGGTCCTGCGCCGGCGCGTCGCCTCGTCGGCATCGCGGGTCGCGTCGGCCCGCTCGGGTGCCCGGATCAAACCGGCGAGGTAGGCCGCCTGGGGCAGCGTCAGGTCCTTGACCCCGACGCCGAAGTAGGCGCGGGAGGCCGCCTCGACGCCGTAGGCGCCCCGGCCGAAGTACACCTCGTTGAGGTAGCGGGTCAGGATCTCGCGCTTGTCGAGGGTCTGCTCGAGCTTGACCGCGAGCACCGCCTCCTTGACCTTCCTCGTCAGCGTCCGCTCCGAGGTCAGGTACACCGACTTCACGTACTGCTGCGTGATCGTCGAGCCGCCCTGCTGGGACTGGCTGCTGCCGATGATGTCCTGAGTGAACGCGCGGGCGATGCCGACCGGGTCGACGCCGTTGTGGTCGAAGAAGTTCCGGTCCTCCGCGGAGAGCACGGCCTGGACCAGCACCGGCGGCAGGTCGTCGTAGTCCACGACCACCCGCTCCTCGCTGGCCGAGAGCCGGGCCATCGAGTTGTCGAAGCCGCACTCCCCCGCCGGGACGTCGATGTCGCAGACGAAGGTGGTCTCGGACTGGCTCTTCGCGGGCGGGAGCTCGATCGTGTTCAGCGCGGCCCACACGCCGCCGATGGCAACGACGCCGAGCACCAGCGCGGCGTAGGCGAAGCGACGCCAGCGCCAGAGGAAGCTGCGCTTCTTGGGGGCGTCGGCCACGGCCGGGTCCGATCCGGACGGCGGGCGCGGCGGTCCGCCGGCGGCCGACCGCGCCGGTCCGCGACCTTTCGGCGCCGCGGGCGCGGCGGCACGGCGACGAGGCCGGTCGGAGGACGGTGGCGGAGCAGGCATGGGACGGGGCGGCGGCCGCGCCCGGTTGAACCGGGGCGTGCGGGCGGCGGCGACATTCTGCCCCGCGCACCCCGCGGCGGTCCCGCGGGATCCTGAGAGCCGGTCAGGCGTCGCCGGCGCGGCCGCCGACGGGCGTGATGTCGAGCAGGTGGTTCCACCGGCAGCTCAGGCACACCTCGACCGTGTAGCAGCGCAGCCCCGGACCGCTCGTGCGGGCGGCCAGCTTCAGCAGCTCGGAGCGGCTGGCGACCACCCGCCCGCCCGCCGGCATGCGCGGGCCGAACACGAACCGGGCGAGCCGCAGCTCGTGCTCGCCGCACACCGGGCAGTCGTGGCGGGCGCGCTGCGCGCAGTTCCGGCCGACCCGGAGCAGCTCGTGCTGGGCGTCGCACACGTCGGCCTGCGTGAGCTCGCCGGACCGGACGCGGTGCAGGAGCTGGCGGCGCGCGAAGCGGTAGTCCACCGAGCCGGGTTCGGTCCCGGGACGTCCGCCGGACTCCGGCGCGAGGAACGGCACGGTCGCCAAGGGTACCGCCGGACCGTCGCGGCGAGCGGCCGCGTCGGACCCCGCTCACGGACGCGGAGGTCCACGACCCGCCGGGACGCCTCCGCCAGACTGAGCGGCGATGGCGACCTCTGCTTCCGCGTCCGGCCGGCCGCGCCACCCCTCGGCGGGCAACCTCAGCTCGCGCCCCGCGCTCGTGCGCGACGCCGCCTCCCAGCTCCAGCTGCCGCCCGCGAGCTTCCCGCACGGCGCCGAGGGCGGCCGCGACCGGGTCCGGCTCGGCCCCGACCTCGACGACGAGGCGCTCGAGCGCCTCGTCGGACCGGTCGACGGCAAGCGCGTGCTCGACCTCGGCTGCGGCGCCGGCGCAGCGACGATCGCGCTGGCCCGCCGCGGCGCCCGCGTCACGGCCGTCGAGGCCTCGACGGCGCGACTCGCCCAGGCCCGCGCCGCGGCCGACGTCGCCGAGGTCCGCGTCGAGTTCCACCACAGCGATCTCGCCGACCTCGCCTTCGTCCGTGCCGACACCGTCGACCTCGTCATCGCCGTCTACTCGCTCGCGGGCGTGCAGGACCTCGGCCGGGTGTTCCGGCAGGTCCACCGCGTGCTGACGCCCGGCAGCGCGCTGCTCCTCTCCCTGCCGCACCCCTTCGCCACGATGCTCGAGGACGACCCCGACCAGCCGTCGCCCTACCTCACGCGCACGGCGTGGAGCGCCTCGCCGCTCGCGTGGCGCGCCGGCGGCGACGAGGGCGTGACCCACGTCCACCAGATCGGCGACGTGTTCACGACGCTGTCGCGGTCGAACTTCCAGGTCGACGCGCTGCTCGAGCCCGAGCCGGTGACCGACGCGCAGAGCATCCACTCGTCGACGCTGCTCGAGTGGGTCCCGCCCACGTTCGTCGTGCGCGCCCGCAAGCTCGGCATCTGAGAGGGAGCCGCCGTCGGCCGGTCCTCCGGCCGGATCGCGACGACGTCCGGTCGTCGTGCGCTACGCCTCGGATCGAGCGGCCCACCAGGCGTCGAGCTCGGCGTAGGCGCGCGCCTCGTCGAGCGGGCCGTGCTCCAGGCGCAGCTCCAGCAGGTGCTCGAGCGCCCGGCCGACCTCGCGCCCGGGCGGGATGCCGAGGTGCGACATCACCTGCTGGCCGTCGAGATCGGGCCGGATCGCGGCCAGCTCCTCGTTCGCCTGCAGCGCGGCGATCCGCTCCTCGAGGTCGTCGATCCGCCGGTCGAGGGCCTCGGCGCGCTTCTTGTTCCGGGTGGTGCAGTCGGCGCGCGTCAGGGCGATCAGCTCGGGCAGGAGCGGCCCGGCGTCGCGGACGAACCGGCGCACCGCCGCGTCGGTCCAACCCATCTGGTACGTGTGGAACCGCAGGTGCAGGTACACGAGCTGGGTCACGTCCTGGACCATCTCGTTGCTGAACCGCAGCGCCTTCATCCGGTCCCGGGTCATCCGCGCCCCGACCACCTCGTGGTGGTGGAACGACACGCCCTTGCCGCCGATCGAGCGCGTCTTCGGCTTGCCGACGTCGTGGAAGAGCGCGGCGAGCCGGACCTTGAGCTCGTTGCGGGCCTTGGCCACGACGGCGATCGTGTGGCTCAGCACGTCCTTGTGGCGGTGGATCGGGTCCTGCTCGAGGCGCATGGCGGGCAGCTCGGGCAGGAACATGTCGGAGAGGCCGGTGTCGTGGACGAACCACAGCCCGGCGGACGGGTCGTCGACGGTCACGAGCTTGCAGAGCTCGTCGCGGATGCGCTCGGCGCTCACGATCTCAAGGCGCTCGACGCCGGCGCGCACGGCGGCGACCAGCTCCGGGGTGGGCTCGAGGCCGTAGCCGGCGGTGAACCGGGCGGCGCGGAGCATCCGCAGCGGGTCGTCCGAGAAGCTGACGTCGGGGTCGAGCGGCGTGCGCAGCACGCCCGCGGCCAAATCGGCGAGCCCGCCGAACGGGTCGATCAGCGCCGGCGTGGCGGACGTGACCTCGAGGGCCATCGCGTTGACCGTGAAATCACGGCGCGAGAGGTCGACCTCGATGTCGGTCGTGTAGGCCACCTGCGGCTTGCGGCTGTCGGAGGTGTACGCCTCGGCGCGGTGCGTCGTGATCTCGAAGGTCCGGCCGCCGATCGTGCAGCCGATCGTCCCGAACCGCTCGCCCTGGGTCCACACCGCGTCGGCGATCGGCCCGATGATCGCCTTGATCCGGGCGGGCTGGGCGTCGGTGGTCAGGTCGATGTCGTCGCCGATGCGCTCGTCGGCGAGCGCGTCGTCGACGAAGAGGTCGCGGACCACGCCGCCGACGAGGAAGATCCGGGCGTCGGCCGCGGCGAAGGCGTCCGCCAGCGGGCGGACCTCCTCGAGCAGCTCGCGCGCACGGGCCGGGATCACGGCTCGAGGCTACCGATGCGCTCGCGCACGGCCGTCACGCGTTCGACGACGTCGTCGCCCGGACCACCGGAGCTCGGCGGCTCGGGGTGCAGGCGCTCGCCGAAGAGCGCGGCGACGGTCGCGGCCGTCGAGTTGGCGATCGCCTCGAGGTCGTAGCCGCCCTCGAGGAAGACCAGCCGGCGTCCCGCCGGGACGAGCCCGAGGAGGTCGGCGACGAGGTCGGCGTAGTCGCCCGACGTGAGGCCCAGGTCGGTGAGCGGGTCGTCGCGGTGGGCGTCGAAGCCGGCCGAGACGAGGATCCACGTGGCACCGTGCGCCCGGATCGCAGGGGCGACCAGCTCCTCGAACGAGGTGCGGTAGCGGTCGCCGGTGGCCCCGGGGGGCATCGGGAGGTTCAGGGTGGTGCCGTGGCCGGGCCCGGCGCCGACCTCGCGGGCCATGCCGGTGCCCGGGTAGAGCGGATGCTGGTGCCAGCTCACGTAGAGGACGTCGGGGTCCCGGTAGAAGATGTCCTGGGTGCCGTTGCCGTGGTGGGCGTCGATGTCGACGATCGCCACCCGCTCCCCCGCGTCGACCAGCGCCGCCGCCGCCACGGCGACGTGGTTGTAGAGGCAGAAGCCCATCGCCCGGGTGGCCGTGGCGTGGTGACCGGGCGGTCGGGGCGCGACGAACGCGGCGTCGGCCTGCCCGGCGGCCAGGCGCTCGACCGCGTCCAGCCCGGCGCCCGAACCGAGCCGCGACAGCTCGGCGGACCGCTCGGACACCACCGTGTCGCCGTCGATGTGCGTGCGGCCCGAGCGGCAGAACTGCTCGATGCCTCGGACGAAGGCGTCGGGGTGCACCCGCTGCAGCTCCTCGTCGGTGGCCGGGCGGGCGAGCACCCGCTCCACGGAGTCGTCGACACCCGCCAGGACGAGGCCGTCGCCGACCGCGGTGAGCCGATCCGGGCGCTCCGGGTGGAAGGGCCCCGTGTCGTGCGACAGGAACCGGTCGTCGGCGTACACGAGCACGGCCACCGCCCCAGCGTAGTGACGGTCGGTGCCCGTCCCCCGGCCGCCGGGTACGGCGTCCCGCCACCGATCGGACCTATCGTTGGTCACCGCCCGGATCGGCCCGCGACGAGCGGGGCGCACCCCACGATCCCGGGTCGCCGCACCCGCCCGAGACCGTCTGGAGCACCTGCAGGACCATGGCGAGCCGTCAGCTGCTGAGCGTCGGGGAGGACCGCTTCCGCGTCGGTCCCTGGCACGCTGACGACCGCATCGCCTACCTGGCGCTCCAGCCGCAGGTCGGGGGGCCGTCGGTCGAGGGCCTGCGCGGCTGCCTCCACCGGATCGCCGAGGCCGGCTACACGTCGGTGATCACCTCGGCCCTGCACCCGTCCGAGTCCGGCTCCTTCACCGAGGCCGGCTTCACCGAGTACGACCGCCTGCGGGTGCTGGCCCACGACCTGCGCGACCTCGACCCGCCGCGGCCTCCGCTCGACGGCAGGGTGCGGCTGCGACGGGCCCGCCGCCACGACCGCGACGCGGCGCTCACCGTCGACGGCCGTGCGTTCCCGACGTTCTGGCGCCTCGACCGGACCGCCATGACCGAGGCCGAGCAGGCGACGCCCGTGACCCGCTTCCGCGTCGCCGCCGAGGGCGACCGCACCATCGGCTACGCCATCACCGGCCGCGGCGCCGGGCAGGGGTTCCTCCAGCGCCTCGCCACCGACCCCGACCTCGCCGGGCGGGGGGTCGGGAGCGCGCTCGTGGTCGACGCGCTCCGCTGGTCGGCGCGACGCCGGTGCCGGCGGCTCCTGGTCAACACGCAGCAGGAGAACCTGCGGGCCCTGGACCTGTACGAGCGGCTCGGGTTCCGGCCGACGCCGACCGACCTCGTCGTCCTGCACCGTCCTGTTCCATGAGCGCCGTACGGACGCAGGCCCGTCCCACGAGCGCCACGCGGACGCTGCTGCTCGTCGCCGGGATCGGTGCGCTCCTCGTCGCGGCCCTCGCCCCGGGCGCCGGCGCCCGCCCCGCGCAGGACCCGGCGACGACCTCGATCCGCGTCACGTCGGCCACGCCCTGGGTCCAGGCCGACGGCGACTTCCGCGTCGAGCTGCGCGTCGAGGGACCGCTGCCCCCCGACGCCGTCGTGCGCACCGCGGTGCACCAGCGGCTCCGGGCCTCGGGCTCCTCGTCGCTGCGCGACGCCGTCGACCGGGCCATCGCCGGCGAGGAGCTGCCCGGGATGATGCAGTCCCCGCAGAGCCGGCCGCTCGCCGAGCTCGGCGACCCGACCGTCGGCGTGGTGCTCGACGTGCCGATCCGGTCCAGCCGGTCGGGCACCTCGGATCGGTTGCTGCTGCCGAACCCCGGCGTGCACCCGGTGTCGATCAGCGTCACCGACGCGGCCGGCGAGGAGCTGGCCTCGACGACGGTGTTCCTCAACCGGCTGCCCGACGAGATGCCGACCACGCCCGACGGCGCACCCGCCACGATGTCGCTGTCGCTGTTCACGCTGGTCGACGGTCCGGCCGCGCTGTCGCCCACCGGCGAGAGCGAGCTCGATGCCGCCACCCGCAGCTCGCTCGCCGGTGCCGCCACGCTGGTGTCCACGTTCCCCCAGGCGCCGCTCACGCTCGCCGTCCGGCCCAACCTCCTCGACGCGCTGTCGAGGTCCGAGGACCCCGCCGACCGCGACGCCCTGCGCCGCCTGCGGGACGCGGTGGCGGATCCGGGCCACGCCGTGACCGTCGCCCGCATGCCCTACGTCGCGGTCGACACCGGTGGCCTCGTGGGCGCGGACGACGGCGGCGCCGAGGTGCTCCGCCAGGTCGCGCTGGGCAACACCGCGATCCGCGAGGCGCTCGGCACCGACCCGGCGCCGGCCACCTGGTTCGACGACACCGTGACCACGCCGTCGCTCGAGCTGCTCGAGGCGTTCGGGGTGCAGCGGCTGGTGACCGCCGCCGACCGGGTGCGGCTGACCGACCGCGAGCTCGACCCGGTGGCCGTCACCACGAGCGCGGTCGGGGTCGTCCCCTCGCCGCTCACCGCCACCTCGCCCGACCCCGACCTGACCTCGCTGCTCGCCGGTGACGTCGGCGTGGGCCAGCGGGCCAACCAGGTCGTCACCGCCCTCATGGCCACGTGGTTCACCGCGTCGGGCTCGGAGGACGCGTTCCCCGGACCGAGCGCCGTGCTGTCCATCCCGCCGTCGACCGACCCCGCCGTCGTCGCCGCGCTGCTGGCCGCCGTGTCCGCACCCGGGCCGATCACCACGGCGGCCGAGGCCGTGCCCCCCTCACCGGCGGTCGTCGACGGCACCGAGGTGACCGGCCAGCTCCCGGCGCAGTCGGGCGCGGACCAGGGACCGGCGGTGCGGGCCGTCGTCGACACCCGGGCCCGGATCGACGGGTTCCGCTCGATGGCGCCGTCGGCCACGGCCGAGGCGGCGGAGTGGGAGCTGCTCGACGCCCAGACGCTCGACCGCACGATGACGGCCTCGGAGCGCGACGCCTACCACTCGAGGATCGCCGCCGACATCGACGCGCTGGCCGGGCGGATCGAGATGCCGAAGTCACGGCGGGTGCTCCTCACGAGCCAGGACTCGACCATCCCGCTGCGGTTCCGCAACGACCTGCCCTACGACGTGGAGGTCGAGATCTGGGTCCGGTCGGTGCGCCTCGACGTCGAGGGAGCGGACCGCCGGGTCGTCACCCTGCACCCCGGCGAGAACCGCATCGACGTCGAGGTCACCACCCGGGCGCCGGGCGGCACCACCCTGCGCGTCGACGCGTCCTCGCCCGACGGCGAGATCGTGCTGCCGTCCGTCGCGATCCCCGTGAGCTCGTCGACCATCTCCGGCGTCGGCGCCGCGCTGTCGGTCCTCTCGCTGCTCTTCCTGGCCGGATGGTGGTTCCTGACGATCCGCCGGGACCGCCGCCGGCGGCGCGACGGGCCCGGTGGGGGTCCGCCGCCGGGTGACGGCACGGACGAGCCGGCGCCCGGTCCGACCGCTCAGCCGCTCGGTACCGATGGCGCCCCGGACGGCGCAGCCGAGGGCTCGAGCGACGGCGCAGCCGAGGGCGGTGCGGTCGCGCCCGACGACGACCCGCCGATCGTGGTGCGCCGGCCCCGGGGTGCGGCCGCCAGAGCCGGGACGGGCCGGTAGCGTGGACCCAGGTGGATGAGACGCAGGTCGGCTCCGGCCCGATCGACCTCACCCGGGGGTCGCTCCAGGCGGGGAAGCTCGCCGGCACCACCCTGTGCGGCCGCTACCGACTGGACCGGATGATCGGTGCGGGCGGCATGGCCCAGGTCTGGGAGGGGACCGACGACGTCCTCGGCCGGCGGGTCGCGGTCAAGGTCCTCCATCCCCACCTCGCGGACGACGACTCGCTCGTGCGCCGGTTCCGCCAGGAGGCGATCGCCGCCGCCCGCCTCAACGATCCCGGCATCGTCGGCGTCTACGACACCTGCAGCGACGGCGGCCACGAGGCGATCGTCATGGAGCTGCTGCAGGCGACGACGCTGCGGCAGCTGATCGACGAGCGGGGAACGATCGACCCCGACACGACGATGCGAATCGGCCTGCGGCTGCTCGACGCGCTCGAGGCCGCCCACCGGGCCGGGCTGGTCCACCGGGACGTGAAGCCGTCGAACATCCTCCTCTGCGACGACGGCCGCGTGAAGATCGCCGACTTCGGCATCGCCAAGGCCGACGACCAGACGGAGCTGACGCGCGACGGCTCGCTGATCGGCACGGCCTCGTACCTCGCGCCCGAGCAGCTCACGGGCTCCGACGTCGACGCCCGCGCCGACCTCTACGCGCTGGGCCTCGTGATGTACGAGTGCCTGACCGGGCGCGTCCCGTTCGAGGGCGACACCGGCGCCGCGGTCGCGCTCGCCCGGCTCCACACGACGCCGGTCGACCCCCGGCGCCTGCGCGCCGACGTGCCACCCCGACTGGCCGACGCGCTGATGCGGTCCCTCGAGCGCGACCCCGACGACCGGTTCAGCTCGGCCGCCGACTTCCGCGCCGCGCTGCTCCGGACCGAGGTCAACGTCCCGGCTCCCCCGCCCGGCCCGCCGCCGCCCGAACCGGCGCCGACGGCCGACCCCGAACCTCAGAGCTTCGGGCGCTCCGAGCGCCGTTGGCTGCTGCCGGCGTTCGTCATCCTGCTCATCGCGGTCGCGATCATCGTGGCCGGCCTGCTGCTGCGCGAGTCCCGGTCGACCGGCACCTCCGACGCCTCGACGACCACGACCATCGCCGCCGCCGCGCCGCTGCCGGTGGCCTCGATGAGCTCGTACGACCCGCAGGGCTCGGGCGCCGCGGGCGAGAACGACAGCATGGCCGGGCGCGCCGCCGACGGCGACGACCGCAGCGCCTGGCGCACCGAGACCTACGACCAGTCGGACTTCTTCGGCGACAAGACCGGCGTGGGCCTGGTGCTCGAGCTCTCGCAGCGCTCGGCCCTCGAGAGCGTCCGCATCACCGGGTCGACCAACGGCTGGTCGGGCCAGGTCTTCGTCCTCGACGGGCCCCCGGGCCCCGACTCGCTCGCGGGCGCCACCCCGGCCGGCACCGTGGAGGACGTCCGGGGACAGGTCAGCGTGGACCTCGGTGGCGCCACCGGGAGCACGGTGGTCGTCTGGATCACCGACCTCGGCGAGCCGAGCAAGGGCTCGCGGCACCGCGTCGAGGTGCAGGAGGTCGTGGCGATCGGCGTGCCGAGCGCGTGAACGCCGCGGCCGGACCGGGCGCCGACCGCTCCGACGACGACCTGGTCGCGGCGGCACGCGGCGGCGACGGCCGTGCGCTCGAGCTGCTGCTCCGACGCCACCACGACCGCATCGTCGCGGTGTGCCGGCAGCTGTGCCGGGACCGGTCCGACGCCGAGGACGCCGCGCAGGAGGCGATGATCGCCATCGTCCGGCGCCTGGACCGCTTCGACGGGCGGTCGCGCTTCTCGACGTGGGCGTACCGGGTCGCCACCAACAGCTGCCTGGACGAGCTGCGCCGACGACGCCGACGGCCGGTCCCGATCGACGGGGACCACGCGCCGGAGCCCCCGGCCGCCGGGCCGGGGCCGGCCGAGCTCGCGGTGCGGGCGGGCGACCGCGCCGAGCTCGCCGCGGCGCTGGACCGACTGCCCGAGGACTTCCGGACGCCCCTCGTGCTCCGCGACGTCGCCGACCTCGACTACGCCACGATCGGTGAGATCCTGGACCTCCCGCCGGGCACGGTCCGCTCCCGCATCGCCCGGGGCCGGGCTCGGCTCGCCGAAGCGCTCGCTCAGGTGGCGCCGGCGGACGGGAACCCCGACGGCGGTCGCGTCGTCGGAACGACGCAGGACCCGACCGCACCCGCAGCCGATCCCGCAGGCGACGGCGGCCCGACCGAGCCGTCGCCACCGACCTCGACGACCACGCCATGACCGACCCGACCCCGCCTCCCCACGACCCGACCGACGAGCCGATCGGCGACGAGCTGGTCACGGCCGTCCTCGACGGCGAGGCCACAGACGAGCAGGTGGCAGCGGTCGCCGCGGACCCGGCGCTGACGGCGCGCCTCGAGTCGTTCCGCGCCGTGCAGGCGGGGATCCGGGCCGGGGCGATCGCCGACGCGGACGAGCTCTCGCCCGGCGCGGGCGACCGGATCGCCGCGGCGCTGGCGGCGGCCGGCCACCACGTGTCGACCGCCTGCGACGACGCACCGGAGCCCGCCGCGCCGCCGGTCGTCCGGCCGATCGCGACGGCCCGGCGGCGCCGACTGTCGGTCGTGGGCGGCGTCGCCGCCGCGCTCGTGCTGGTCGCGGCCGCCGTCGGACTCGGGCTGAGCGCCGGCAGCGGGGGGTCCGACGACAGCGCCTCGGGTTCCGCCGACCTCACCGAGCGCAGCACCGCCGCCCCGTCGGCCGAGGCGGACAGCGGCGGCGACCAGGGGGCAGCGGTGACCACCACCGTGGCGCCGTTCGACGCCGGCGAGCAGCGCGCCTCGGCTCCCACCGCCGGCTCGGCGGCCGCCGCCGACGACCTCGCCGGCCTGCCCGACCTCGGGACGGTGGCCGACGCGTCGCAGCTGCGCGCCGCCGTGGGCGATCCGGCCCGGCTCGTGCCGCGGTCGCCGGGCGAGCTGCCCTGCCCCCTGTTCCCGTCCGAGCAGTGGGTCCGCATCGGCACCGTGCTGCTCGACGGCCGCCAGGCCCTGGTGGCCGTGGCCGCGGACGACGGCGAGCTCCGCGCCGCGTTCGTCGACACCTGCGAGACGGTGGGCTGAACCGGCCGATCCGGCTGCTGCGCCACCCGATCGGCGCGGCGCCGAGCCGGCGGACCGGGGCGGTGGCCCGTCACCTGTCGCCCGTCCGCCGACCTGCCCCCTAGGCTCCCCGCCATGAGCGAGCCGACCGCGCCCTCCGCACCGTCCACCGCGCCGGAACCCGGCTCGGCGCCCGGCGGACGGCCCGCGAACGCCGCGGCCCCCCGACCGGCGACCAGCAACGGCGACTGGACCGACCAGGTGACCGACCTCATCGTCGACTCGGTCGACAAGGTCCGGTCCCACACGACCGGCCCGATCCTCGAGATCTCCAAGGGCATGGTCTACGCGGTCGTCGCGCTGATCCTGGCGCTCCCGATCGTCGTGCTGTTCCTGGTCGGGCTGGTCCGCGTGTTCACCATCTTCCTGCCCGCCTGGGCGACCTACCTCATCTTCGGGATCATCTTCGTGCTCGTCGGTGTTGTCCTGTGGTCGAAGCGCGGACGCGTCCCCACCTGACGCTCCTGCCCTCACCCCCCGGGCGACCCCGGCCGCCCAACCCGAACGGAGATCACCCGCCATGCCCGACCTGCGCAACGTCGTCATCATCGGCTCCGGCCCCGCCGGGCTGACGGCCGCCATCTACTCGGCCCGCGCCGACCTCGAACCGCTGATGATCGAGGGCGAGCCGTCCTCGACGAGCGACCAGCCCGGCGGCCAGCTCATGCTGACCACCGAGGTCGAGAACTTCCCGGGCTTCCCCGACGGGATCATGGGCCCCGAGCTGATGGGCAGCTTCCGCGACCAGGCGCTGCGCTTCGGCGCCGAGATCCAGACGGCCAAGGTGTCCAGGGTCGACCTGTCCGAGCGGCCCTTCAAGGTGTGGGTCGGCGATCCCGACGCGGCCGAGCCCACCTACCTGGCCCGCACCGTGATCGTCGCGACCGGCGCCAGCGCGCTCATGCTCGGTCTCGAGTCCGAGCGGCGCCTGCTCGGCCACGGGCTCTCGACGTGCGCCACGTGCGACGGCTTCTTCTTCCGCAACCAGGACATCGTCGTGGTCGGCGGCGGCGACTCGGCGCTCGAGGAGGCCATGTTCCTCACCCGGTTCGGCAAGTCGGTCACCGTGGTGCACCGGCGCAAGGAGCTCCGGGCCTCGAAGATCATGCAGGACCGGGCGTTCGCCAACGACAAGATCACGTTCCTCTGGGACACGGTCGTGGACGACATCATCGGCGAGGACAGGGTCGAGGCGGTGCGGCTGCGCAACGTCCTCACCGACGAGGTCGTCGACCGGCCCGCCGCCGGCGTGTTCGTGGCGATCGGCCACCGGCCCAACACGGACCTCTTCGTGGGTCAGCTGCCGCTCAAGGAGAACGGCTACCTGCTCACGCAGGACGGGACCTCGCGCACCGCCGTCGAGGGCGTCTTCGCCTGCGGCGACGTCCAGGACGACTGGTACCGCCAGGCGATCACGGCCGCGGGCTCGGGCTGCATGGCGGCCATCGACGCCGAGCGCTGGCTCGAGTCGCAGGGCCACTGAGCTCCACGCCGCCCCGACGGTCGCCCCCGCCGGGCCGCCCACGCGGTCCGGTGCACCACCGCCGGCGGAGGTGGTGCTGGAATGGTGGACCACCGATCCCGGTTGCACCTCCGTGGACCCGATCGGCGGACCCACCGGATCCCCGCCGGGAACGGCGGGCCCGCAGGACCGTCGACCGACAGCACGAGGCCAGCCGCACACCAGGAGGAGAGCCAGATGGGCTCCATCACGCAACTCACCGAATCGACCTTCGACGAGGAGATCGGCAGCGCGACCGAACCGGTGCTGGTCGACTTCTGGGCCGAGTGGTGCGGTCCCTGCAAGATGATCGCCCCGATCCTGGAAGAGGTCGCGCAGGAGCACGACGGCAAGGTGCGCATCGCCAAGGTCAACGTGGACGACAACCCGAACCTCGCGTTGAAGTTCAATGTGATGAGCATCCCCACGATGATCGTCTTCAAAGATGGGGTTGAGGACCAGCGCCTCGTCGGCGCCCGCGGCAAGCCCCAGCTGCTCGAAGACCTCAACGCCTACATCTGAGGCCGCACGCGGTGCGGTCCGGCGCCGCCACGGTGCGGGCGCGCCGGGCCGGGCCGTCAACCCGGGGCACTAGCATCGCTCCGTCCGAGCCGAACGGCCGGACGTGACCCCGGGAGCCACCATCACCCTCTCCGCACTCCCCCTGCGACCCGGCGCCTCCGGCCCGGCCGTCGCCGACCTCCAGCGACGGCTGGCGGCGTCGGGCCACGAACCCGGCGATCCGGTCGGGGAGTTCGGTGACGGCACGGCCCGCGCCGTCGAGGGGTTCCAGCAGCAGGCCGGGCTCCGCAGCGACGGGGTCTGCGACGCCTCGACCTGGGCGGCGCTCGTCGAGTCGGAGTTCCGGCTCGGCGATCGGCTCGTGTGCCTGCGCTCCCCGATGATGCGCGGCAACGACGTGGCCGAGCTCCAGCTCCGCCTCGGGGCCCTCGGCTTCGACGCCGGGCGCGTCGACGGCATCTTCGGTCCGGCGACCCGCGCCGCGGTCGGCGACTTCCAGCGCAACGCCGGCCTGATCACCGACGAGGTGTGCGGTCCCGACACCGTCGAGGCGCTCATGCGGCTCGAGGGCCGGGGTGGCCGGGCCACGGTGACCGCCGTCCGCGAACGAGATCGCCTCCGCCGCTCGCTGCGCCAGCTCAAGGCCCTCCGGGTGGCGGTGGGCGCCGACGAGTCGCTGCACCCGATCGCCGTGCGGCTGGCTGCCTCGCTCCAGGACGTCGGCGTGGCCACCGTGCTGCTCGAGGGCGAGTGGTCCGACCAGGCGGCGGGCGCCAACGAGTTCGACGCCGACGTCTACCTCGGCCTCACCCTGGCCGAGGGCACCGTCGTCGAGGCCAGCTACTTCGAGGTCACCGGCTTCGCCTCGGCCGGAGGGCGTCACCTCGCCGAGCTGGTGGTCAAGGAGCTCCCGGCGACCCCCGGGTGGGACATCGGTGCGGTGACCGGGATGCGCCTGCCCATCCTCCGCGAGACGCGGGCGACGGCGGTCCTGGTGCAGCTCGGCGACCGTGCGGCCGTGCACGAGAGCCGCGACCTGGTGATCGCATCGCTGCAGCGTGCGCTCGAGGCGTGGGCGACCGACCCCGCTCCCGAGCTGCCGGAGCACGCCGCAGGAGCGGCGCCGGCCGCCGGTGAGCGTCGCGCCGGCCCGATCCCACCCGCGTGACCGCCTCGACCTCGACCGGCGGCTGAGGTCGACCCCTCCTTCGAGAACCTGCACCTCAGGTTGCCCTTTCCCCAGACTTGTGCCCAGGCTGTGGACAACGTGCTCGACCTGTGGTGGAGGGTGGTCGAGGGGATCAGCCCTTCACCCAGCGGCACGACCAGATCGGCCCCGAGGGCCGGACGGGATCGACCGCGCGCCTGTCGGGACGCTCAGCCGATGATGCGGCGGTAGATGCGCTCGAGGTCCTCGAGGTTCGCGAACTCGACCAGCACCTTCCCGCGCTTGGCGGTCATCGTGATCGACACCCTCGTGTCGAGGTGGTCGGCGAGCAGCTCTTCGAGCTCCAGCAGCCCGGGCGGTCGCAGCGGTGCCGGACTCGGACCGGGCGAGCCGCCGGCCGGTCCCGACCCGTCGTCGGCGGTGTCGACGTCGGGTTCGGCGTCGAGACCGGCCTCGAGCTCGAGCCGCTCGCGCACCAGCTGCTCGACGTCGCGGACGCTCAGCGCCTCGGCGACGGTCCGCTTTGCCAGCGCTTCCTGGTAGGCGCGGTCCGGGTGGCCGAGCAGCGCCTTCGCGTGACCGGCGCTGATCAGCTGCTCGCCGACCAGCCGCTGGACCCCGGGAGGGAGCTGGAACAGCCGCAGCAGGTTGGTGACGGCCGACCGGCTCCGCCCGACGCGCTGGGCGACCTGCTCCTGGGTGTACGAGAAGTCCTCGATCAGCTGCTGGTAGGCCGC
Source organism: Dermatobacter hominis (assembly GCF_020715685.1). Taxonomy (GTDB): domain Bacteria; phylum Actinomycetota; class Acidimicrobiia; order Acidimicrobiales; family Microtrichaceae; genus Dermatobacter; species Dermatobacter hominis. The sequence goes on along the minus strand of NZ_CP085840.1, from coordinate 2,848,810 downwards.
GGCCTCCTCGAGCGGGTTGAGGTCCTGCCGGTGCAGGTTCTCGACCAGGGCCTGCTCGAGCGACGACACGTCGTCGGCGGTCCGCACGACCACCGGGACGGATCGGAGCCCGGCGCGCTTCGCCGCCCGCAGGCGGCGCTCCCCCGCGATCAGCTCGTAGCCGTCGTCGAGTTCGCGGACCAGGACCGGCTGCAGGACGCCCAGCTCCTTGATGCTGTCGGACAGCCCTTCGAGCGACTCCTCGTCGAAGGACCGGCGCGGCTGCATCGGGTTCGGCCGGATCGACTCGACCGGCACCTCGGTCAGGCCGGCGGAGGTCACCGTGTCGGTGTCCTCCCCGGCTCCGGCCGGGATCAGCGACGTCAGGCCCCGTCCGAGGCCTCCCTTACGAGCCACCGCTGACCTCCCGCGCCAGCTCCCGGTAGGCGACCGCCCCTCTGGAGCTCGGATCGAACGTGGTGATGGGTTGGCCGAAGGACGGTGCCTCCGACAACCGGATGTTGCGCGGGATCATGTTCCGACACACCTTCGGTCCGAAGTGGGCGCGAACCTCGGTCACGACCTGCTCCGCCAGCCGCGTCCGGCTGTCGTACATCACGAGCACGATCCCACTGATCTCGAGCTCGGGGTTCAGGTTCGTCCGCACCAGGTCGACGTTCCGCGTCAGCTGGGCGAGGCCCTCCAGCGCGTAGTACTCGCACTGGATCGGGACCATCACCTCGGTCGCGGCGACCAGTCCGTTCACCGTCAACAGCCCGAGCGAGGGCGGGCAGTCGATCAGGATGAAGTCGTAGTCGTCGATGATCTCCGCGATCGCCCGCTTCAGCCGGCCCTCCCGGCTGAAGGCGGGGACGAGCTCGATCTCGGCGCCGGCCAGGTCCAGGCTGGCGGGTGCGACGAAGAGGTTGCGCACCTCGGTCGGCTCGATGCAGTCCTCGAGCGGGACGTCGTGCAGCAGCACGTCGTACATCGTGTGGTCGAGGGTCCGGTAGTTGATGCCGAGGCCGGTGGTCGCGTTCCCCTGGGGGTCCAGGTCGATCACGAGCGTGCGATGGTCCAGCTCGGCCAGCGCGGCACCCATGTTCACGGTCGTGGTGGTCTTGCCCACGCCACCCTTCTGGTTGGCGATGGCGATCACCCTCGGGAGCGGCCGCCCCGAGACGCCCGACGGACCTGAGGCGACCTCGGGCGAGCCGGCCTCGCTCAGGTCCGGGACTCGCTGCGTGCCCGGCTCCGCGCCGTCGCCGGAGGGCCGATCGCTCGGGGCGTCCACCGCCGCCGCCGGTGACACGGAGTCGGACAGGTCGACGATGGGCCCGGTGGCCGGCTCGTCGCCGCCGGCGACCGAACGGTCGCCAGGACCGTCCGCCGGCTCCTCGACTCCTTCGGCCCCGGGGACGACGGTGGGCCCGGTGACGCCGATCGGATCACCGTCCGACGGCTCCTGCGCGCCCAGCGCGACAGACCCGTCGTTCGCACCCGTGTCGGGTGGAAGGTCAGACATCCAAGCTCCCAGTGAGGGTTTCTCGTCCGCAGGCTCCGGACCTGCAGGACGCACCCCGCGAGCGCAGGGTCCACCCGGGTCGACGATGCACCGCCGGCGCGGTGCGGCCCCATCCTCCCCGCCCGGAGGAGCCGGGGTCAAGCACCCTCGGGCAGTGGCCGCCTCTGCCGTGCGTTCCAGTGGAACCTCAACGGGGCCGGGATCGCCGCCTCGCCGGATCTGGGTCGGTCGTTCCACGTGGAACCCTCGATGGCGGTCGGCAGGCCTCGGCCCGTCGTTCCACGTGGAACTTCCCAGCGGACAGCGGGCCGGAGCGGAGATGAGAGAGCCCGGCGCAGAGTAGAGAGAGAGCGGAGAGAGGAGAGAACGCAGGAGAGTGAGCAGGGAGGGAGAACCCGGGAGAAGGAGAGGAACGCGAAGGCGGGCTGGGGAGTCGCGGGAGCGACCCGGCTGATCAGCAGGGCGGGCGGGCGCCCAGCTGGAGGGAGGGAGGGAGCTCGCTAGAACAACGGGCGCCGGGCGGGCAGCCCGACCCGGCGGGGGAGCCGGTCCGGGCAGCCTGCGACCACCTCGAGCGCGCGCACCGTGGCGCCGACGCCCTCCCAGGTCGCGCCCGGTCGGAGCCCGATCTCTGCGAGTGGACCGGCAGGCCAGCGGTCCGGATCACCGCCGGGCGGCTCGCTGACCAGGAGCACGGAGCCCGGCCCTGCGAGGAAGCCGACCGCGCACTCCGCCGTCACGGCGGGGGGACCGAACGACCGGGCGGTCACGACGTCGAAGCGACCGCGGAGGTCCGGCTCGTGGGCGAGCTCCTCCGCCCGGCCCCGGACGACGGACGCCCGATCCGCGATGCCGAGCTCACCGACCGCCCACTCGAGGAACTCGGTGCGGCGCTGGGCGGCGTCGAGCAGCACGACCCGGAGATCGTCGCGCTCGGCGGCGAGGGCCAGTCCGGGGACCCCACCGCCGGAACCGAGGTCGAGCAGCTGGGCGGCCTCGACTGCGGGCCCGGCCGGCCGACGGCCAGGGAGCGCGGTCAGGAACGCGTCCGCGTTCCGCACGTGGACCTCGATCTCGCCCGGGCCGAGGAAGCCGAGCTCGCGCGAGCGCAGGAGCACGTCCCGGAGCGCGCCGGCCGGCACGGTCTCACCCGGACCCGGACGCGGGACGGGCACCCTCGAGGGGTGCCCGTCATCGCGTCCTGCGGCGTGAACCTCGTCCGCCATGGGAGCTGCTCCCCGCCGGCTCAGGCCGGCTTGAGCACCACCCGGCGCCGGGGGTCCTCGCCGATCGACGTCGACTCCACGCCCTCGATCTCGGCGACGGTGTCGTGGACGACCTTGCGGTCGGGGCTCGACATGACCTCGAAGGCGAGCTCGACGCCGTCGTCCTTCACCTGCTGCGCCGCCTCGGTGACGAACGCAGCCAGCTTGGTGCGTCGCAGCTCGCGCACTCCGGAGACGTCCAGCACGACCTTGGCGTGCTCGCGCCCGTCGGCGTGGCGCTGGAGCACGTTGCGGGCGATCTCCTGGATCGCCTCCAGCGTGCCGAGGTTCGGGCCGATGAACAGGCCGACCTCGCTGCCCTCGATCGAGGCTCGGAGCACGTCACCTTCGATGGTGGCCGTGCTCGTGACCTCGAGACCGAAGGCCTGGCCCAGTCCGTCGAGGAAGGTGGTGACCGCCTCGCACTGCGCTGCCTCGTCCATGACCTCACGCTCCTTCTGCGGCGCCGCGCTGCGGTTCCGCTCCCTGCCGCCGCCACCGCTGGTCGGGGCTGCGTCCTTGTCGGCACCGGCGTCGGTGCGTTCCTCGGCGTCCGCGCGGTTCCGGCCGTCGTCGGCCTTCCCGCGTCCGTCGCCCTGGCCGTTCCGGCCGCCGCTGCGGTTGCGCTGCCGCGACCGGCCGCCCTGGCCGCCGCTGCCGCTCTCGTCCCTGGTCTCCTCGGCACCGCCCGACCGTCCGCCGGACCGCGAGCGCTTGCGGCGCTCGGGCTTCGGCCGCGGCGCACGCGGCACGACCCGGGCTCGCACCCTGCCGACGCCGCGGGTGCGACCGAACAGCCCCGAACGGGGCTCCTCGATCACCTCGAACTCTGCGTCCTGCTCGTCGACGCCAAGGCGATCCAGGGCGGCCTCCTTGGCCTCCTCGACGGTCTTGCCGGTTGTCTCGACCCACTCCACGGTGGCACTCACTCCTTCTCGTCGCCGTCGCCGGCTCGTCCGTTGCCGCTGTCCGTGCCCGTTCCGCTCCGGCCGCGCGGCTGGCCGGAGCGGCGCGGGTTCACCGTCCGCTTGCCGCCGGAGCCCGAGCGCTTGCCCGTCACGCCGGAGGCCGAGGCGTTCTCCCTGGCCTTCTGGCTCCTCACCGAACTGCCCTCGCGGCGCGAGGCGTCGTCGTCGGCCTTGCCGTTGCCGTTGGCGCGCTTCGCGCCGGCGCCCTTGCCGATCGCCGCGGTGCCCTTGCCGCCCGCCCCCTTGCCGGAGCTCTTCGCGGATCCGCCCTTCCCGACGCCCGAGGACCCGTCGTCCTCGTCCGCGCCGCCCTTGCCCTTCCCGACCTTCTCCTTGGCGGTGGTCTCGATCGGGGCCTTCTCGTGCTCCTTCCGGTACACGCTGCGCGTGATGTACGCGTTGGTCCCGATCCGGCAGAGGTTCTGGGTCGCCCAGTAGAGCGCCAGGCCCGACGGGAACCCGAAGGAGAACACGGGGAGGAAGAACGGCATGATCCGCATCAGCATCTGCTGCTGCGGGTTGACCGCCGTGTTGGTGTTCCGGGCCTGCAGCTGGCGGTTCTGGTACACGCCGGTCACCAGGATGACGAGGAGCAGCAGCAGGTAGGGCACGGCGATCAGCAACCCGAGCTTCAGGGCCTGGGCGGCGGAGACCGCGAGGTCCATCCCGAAGAAGTTCATCGTGTTGGTGCTCGACAGCGACTGGTAGAGGTCCGACGAGTGGTTCAGGTGCTCGGGCCGGAAGTACTGGTCGGTGAAGATCCAGGGCGTGAGCTCGACGCCCTGCTGGACCTGTCCGGCGATGTGGCCGATGCCCGAGCCCATACCGCCCTGACGGGTCGTGAGGCCCCGGAGCAGCTGGTACATGATGATGAAGACCGGCATCTGCGCCAGCAGCGGAAGGCAGCCGCCGAGCGGGTTGATCTTGTTCTCCCGGTAGAACTTCATCAGCTCGGCGTTGAGCTGCTCGCGGTCGTCCTTGTACTTGGCCTGCAGCCGCTTCATCTCGGGCTGGAGCCGCTGCATCTGGAGCATCGACCGCGTGCTCTTCACGGTCAGCGGCGTGATCAGCACCATCACCAGGACGGTGAGGAGCATGATCGAGATCCCGTAATTGGGGATCAACGTGTAGAAGAAGTTGAGGACGCTGCCCAGCGCCTCGAAGAACTGCTCGAACATCAGCGTGCCTCCCTGGCCGGCACCGTCGTGCCCGGCCGCGTGGTGATGTGTACGCGCATGTACACCTTCATCGTTATCGCTCCTGCGGTCCTGCGTGCTCCACGCCGCTGACGTCCTCTGCCCCACGTCGGGGCTGGACCCCCACCGCCCCACGTCGGGGCGGGACAGGGTCGTAGCCGGACGTCCCCCACGGGTGGCACCGTCCGAGGCGGCGCACCGCCAGCCACGAACCGCGCACCGCGCCATGGGCCTCGAGCGCCTCGACCGCGTAGGTGGAGCAGCTCGGGACGTGGCGGCAGGGCGACGGACGACCGGCGGCGGCGTGCTGGTAGACGCGCACGACCCCGGTCAGGCCGCGGGCGGCGAGCGACGGGCGGTGGGCCACGGCGTCGCCGGTCACGGCCGTGCTCCGGCCCGGTCGAGGGCCGCGGCCAGCGAGCCCCGCAGCTCGGCGGTGGTGCGGCCACGGGCCGGCGGGTGGAGGATCACCAGGTACCACCCGCGACGGACGGGCCGCTCGGCGTCGAGCTCGGCAGCGGCGGCACGGATCTGGCGGCGGAGGCGGTTGCGCACGACGGCCGGGCCGACCTTGCGGCTGACGGCCATGGCGAGCCCGGCCGCATCGCCGTCGTCCTGGGGTCGGTCCGCGACGACCAGCGTGAGCGGGCCGGACCGGTGGCGCGGCGCAGGGGGCGCGAAGGCCCTGAACACCGCTCGACGCGTGATCCGTTCCAGCACCGCTGCGCTCCGACGCCGGGCGTGGGCACGATCGGCGCGATTCGGCTCAGGCCGACAGACGGGCGCGACCGCGGCGACGCCGGGCCTTGACGATCGCCCGACCGGCCCGCGTCGACATGCGGTGCCGGAAGCCGTGCTTGCGGGCACGGCGCCGTGTGTTGGGCTGGTATGTGCGCTTCACCTTGACTCCACGAAGTTCCTGGATCGACCGGGACGCCGGCGGCAGCGGACGGGGGCGCAGCCGTGGGCGGCGACGTCCGGCGGCCGGGGGACCGGTCGTCGGGGGACGTCCTCGGGGCACCGCGCGGGGCAGCCCGGTCGGGCGTCTGACCGGACCACGCTAGAACGTCGGGCCGTCCCGCGCCAACCACCCGACGGCGCTCCGTCTCCGTCACCGGGCGCCCACGGTCAGTGGTGAGACGCCGGTCACAAGCGAGGGTTGCGGTTCGATGACGGTCGTGGCTACGGTCCGTCGACGCACGCACCGCCCGCGGACGGTGCCGACGGCCCGGATCCCGGTGCCGACGGCCACGCCCGGGGCGGGCCGGACAGCGCACCGCCGCGCTCGACACCCCCACGTCCCAGGTGTCCACAGATGTGGACTCCCTGTGGACAACCGCACGACGGGACGCCCACCCACCCGGCGCCCGCACATACCAGGACGCACGGACGTCGACAGGAGAGGCCGCGTGAGCGCGGAGGGAACAACGGTCTGGGAACGCACGGCGGAGGTGCTGATCGAGCAGGTCAGCGACACCGTGTGGTCCTCGACCTTCCAGGACATCCAGGTCGATGCGCTGCACGACGACGTCCTCACCCTCGCCGTCCCCAGCCAGCTCGTGCGCCAGCGGATCGAGCAGCGCTACTTCTCGCTGCTCGAGGCCGCGCTCACCGACGCCGGGTACCCCGAGATCCGCCTCATCCTGGAGGTCGAGATCGACGATCGTCGCCCGGAGCCCGGCGACGCCCTGACGGTGGACCTCACCACCGCCGCCCGCCCGGAGCCGGCGCCCGCCGCGCCCGAGGACGAGGGCAGCCGCTCCTCCGGGCCGCGCCGCTACACGTTCGACTCGTTCGTCATCGGCCCCTCCAACCGCTTCGCGCACGCCGCGGCGCTCTCGGTCGCCGAGACGCCGGCCCGCAGCTACAACCCGCTGTTCGTGTACGGCGGCGCCGGGCTGGGCAAGACGCACCTGCTCCAGGCCATCGCCCAGTACGTCCGGGACAACTACCCGACCTACCAGGTCCGCTACATCTCGACCGAGACGCTGCTGAACGAGTTCGTCGACGCGATCCGCAAGAACGAGCAGCCCGACTTCAAGCGCCGCTACCGCGAGATCGACGTCCTGCTGGTCGACGACATCCAGTTCATGGAGGGCAAGGAGCAGCTCCAGGAGGAGTTCTTCCACACCTTCAACACGCTGTACGAGGCCCAGCGCCAGATCGTGCTGTCCTCGGACCGCCCGCCCGACAACATCGCCACCCTCGAGGACCGGCTCCGCAGCCGGTTCAAGATGGGCCTGATCACCGACATCCAGCCGCCCGACTTCGAGACGCGGCTGGCGATCCTCCGCAAGAAGAACGAGCAGTCGGCGACGTCGGTCCCGCCCGAGGTGCTCAGCTACATCGCCGAGCACATCACGTACAACATCCGCGAGCTCGAGGGCGCCCTGATCCGCGTGAGCGCGTACGCGGCGCTCAACCAGACCGAGCTGACGGTGGACCTCGCCTCGGACATCCTCGCCGACACGATCAGCTCGACGAAGCCCCGGCAGATCACACCGGCGCTGATCCTGGCCCAGACCGCCGAGCGCTTCGGGCTGGACGTCGAGCAGCTCCAGAGCCGGAGCCGCACCCGCAACCTCGTGCACGCCCGCCAGATCGCCATGTACGTGTGCCGCGAGCTGACCGACCTGTCGTACCCGCAGATCGGGCGCGAGTTCGGCGGCCGTGACCACACGACGGTGATCCACGCGTACGACAAGGTCGCGGCGCTCATGCAGGAGAAGCACGAGACCTACGAGGACGTCACCGCCCTCATCCAGTCGCTCCTCTCCGAGCGCTGAGGGTCCCTGCTCCCTCGTCGACCGCGGCCGACCGCGTCGCGCCGCCTCGACCGGGAGGTGGATCGCGACGGCCGGGGAGGGGGATCGCGACGCAGGGGGAGGGGGATCGCGACGGGGAGGGGAGCGGGATCGCGCTGTGGGCCGCGACCTCTCTACCGACCGTCGTGCACAGACGTGCGTGGAATTCCACGCGTGTCGCGGGGACAGCCCGGGAGACCTGTGCACGGCCCAACCCAGATGTCACAAGGGCTGCGCTAGGTTTCCCACAATCCACAGGCCCAACTACTACTCCCACTGGTTGGACAACGACGACGGCAACAGCAGTGGGGAAAGCGAGTCACGGTGAAGTTCCGCTGCGAGCGAGACGTCCTCGTCGATGCGTTGGGCACCGCCGGCCGGGCCGCCACCAGCCGGGCCGCGCTCCCGGTCCTGTCCGGGCTGCGCCTGTCGCTCGGGGGGGACCGCCTGCGCATCACCGGCAGCGACCTCGACCTGACGATCACGACCGAGCTGCAGGTCGCCGGGGGCGACGACGGCATCGCCGTGCTGCCGGCCAAGCTCGCCGTCGACATCGTCCGCAACCTCGAGCCCGGCGCGGTCGAGGTCGACACGTCGGGCGACCGCCCCAGCATCCGGGCCGGGCGCTCGGAGTTCTTCCTGAACGCCATCCCCGCCGACGAGTACCCGAACCCGCACGAGCCCGAGGGCGAGTCGGTCACGCTGCAGTCCGGGCACCTGGCCGAGGGCCTGCGCCAGGTCGTCGGCGCGGCCAGCTCGGACGAGTCCCGACCGATCCTCACCGGGGTGCTGCTCGCCGCCGAGGAGGGCGGCCTCCGGATGGTCTCGACCGACTCGTACCGGCTCGCCTACCGCGACCTCCCCGGCACGTCGCTGCTCGAGCAGGGCCAGCAGGTGCTGGTGCCGTCGCGCTCGCTGCAGGAGCTCACGCGGGCCCTCGGCGACGACGACGAGGTCACGCTGGTGCTGTCGGACCAGATGGTGAGCTTCAGCGTCGGCGACCTGCACCTGAGCACGCGGCTCATCAAGGGCGACTTCCCCGACTACCAGAAGCTGATCCCCACCGACATGCCGAACGCGCTGACGGTGGAGCGCCAGACCCTCCAGGACGCCATCCGCCGCGTCCGCCTGATGGCGCGGGAGAACAGCCCGATCCGCCTGACGATGGGTCCCGACGGGCTCGAGCTCCGGGCGATCACGCAGGACGTCGGCGAGGCCGTCGAGCAGATCGACGCCAAGTACGAGGGCGGCGAGCTCACCGTCGCCTTCAACCCCGAGTACCTCATGGACGGCCTCGAGGTCACGTCCGCCGACGAGGTCGTGCTCCAGACGCGCGACGCCCAGCGCCCGGCCGTGCTGCGCTCCACCGACAGCGACGACTTCCTGTACCTGCTCATGCCGGTGCGGGTGTCCTGAGCCCCGTCGCGCCGGCACGCCTGCCGCGCCCCCGGCCGGCGCCCTCGCGAACGACCGCGGTCCGACCGTGCAGCTGCACCACCTCTGGCTGAGCGAGTTCCGCTCGTACGCGGAGGCCGAGGTCGAGCTGCCCGGTGGGCTCACGGCGGTGCTGGGCCAGAACGGCCAGGGCAAGTCGAACCTCCTCGAGGCGGTCGGCTACCTCGCCACGCTGCGGTCGTTCCGCGGCGCGCCGTCCGAGGCACTGGTCCGCGTCGGCGCGGACCGGGCGGTCGTGCGTGGCGAGGTCACCACCGACGGCCGCGAGCACCTCGTCGAGGCCGAGATCGCCCGGACGGGTCGCAATCGCGTGCTGCTGGACAAGCAGCGCCTGGCCCGCCAGCGGGACCTCCTCGAGGCCGTGCGGGTGACGGTGTTCGCGCCCGACGACCTGGAGCTGGTCAAGGGCGGACCGGCGCTGCGGCGCGGCTTCCTCGACGACCTGCTGGTGTCGCTGCACCCGCGCCACGACGCGGTCCGCTCGGACTGGGAGCGCGCGCTCAAGCAACGCAACGCCCTGCTGAAGCAGATCCACGGCCGTCCCGACGAGTCCGCGCTCGTGACGCTCGAGGTGTGGGACCAGAAGCTGGCGGCCGCGGGCGACGAGCTCGCCCGGCTCCGGGACGGGTTGGCCGAGCGGCTCGCGCCGACCATCGCCCGCGCCTACCGCGACGTCGCCGACGACGAGCTCGACGTCGGGCTCCGCTACACCTCGGCGTGGCGCGGCCCCGACGGCACGGGCGGGCTGGCCGCCGCGCTGCTGGCGGCGCGCGACGACGAGCTGCGGCGGGGCCTCACCCTGGTCGGGCCGCACCGCGACGACCTGGAGCTGACGCTGCGCGGCCTGCCGGCCCGCACCCACGCCTCGCAGGGCGAGCAGCGCTCCCTGGCGCTGGCCATGCGCCTCGCGTCGCACCGGGCGCTGCTCGAGACCCACGGGAGCCCGCCGGTGCTGCTCCTCGACGACGTGTTCTCCGAGCTCGACCCGAACCGGAGCGCCGCGCTGCTCCGCTCGCTGCCAGAGGGCCAGACGCTGCTGTCGTCCGCCGCCGGCCTGCCCGAGGGCATCGCCGCGGACCTCGTGCTCCACGTGGCCGCCGGCGGTGTCTCGGCCGGCTGAGGCCGCCGTCGCGGTCGGCGTCCGGGCCGCTGGCTACCGTGGGCCCGTGGCCATCGAACCGCTGCCCCGGGACCGGGAGACGCTCCACGCCCTGTCATCCTCGCTGGGGCGCCTGCAACGGACCTTCGGCCTCGCCCGCCCCGACACGATCCGGACCCTGGCCGACGCCTGGCCGCAGCTGGTCGGCACCCGGCTCGCGACGGCGTGCCGACTCCACTCGCTCAGGGACGGCCGGCTGACCGTCGCCGTGGACGACCCGGCGGTCGCCGACTCGCTGCGCTGGCAGCGGTCCGACCTGGCCGCCGCGGCCAACGAGCTGTGCGGCTGCGACGTCGTCGAGCAGGTCGAGATCCGGGTCGATCCGAGGCCCTGAGGACCCGTCGGGCCGCCCCTCCCGCAGGGGACCGGTCCCCCCTCCCGGTGGCCGGGCCGGGGGGTGGGGGAGTGGTACCATGAGGGCGTTCGAACGGCACTCGTGAACACCGTTCTCCACAGGTCGTCCACAGCATCGGGGGTGTGGCTGCGGCGATGGCCCGGAGACCGTCCGCGGGCCCCGCGACGACCACCGATCCACCCCCGGAGGCCGGGCTTGTCATCAGAACCCACCACGTACGGCGCGGAGTCGATCCAGGTCCTGGAGGGCCTGGAGGCCGTGCGGAAGCGGCCCGGCATGTACATCGGGTCCACAGGCCCCGCCGGGCTCCACCACATGGTCTACGAGGTGGTCGACAACTCCGTCGACGAGGCCATGGCGGGCTACGCCACCTCGATCGAGGTGGCCCTCCTGCCCGACGGCGGCTGCGAGGTCCGCGACGACGGCCGCGGCATCCCGGTCGACACGTCGGTGCAGTACCCCGACATGTCGGCGGCCGAGGTGGTGCTCACCGTGCTGCACGCCGGCGGCAAGTTCGGCGGCGGCGCCTACAAGGTCTCCGGCGGTCTCCACGGCGTCGGCATCTCGGTCGTGAACGCCCTGTCCACCCGCGTCGAGGTCGAGATCGACCAGGACGGTCGGCGCCACGCCATGGCCTTCGCGGACGGCGGCGAGCTGGTCGAGAAGCTCCACGTCATCGGTGACGCCCCGGCCGGGCCCGACGGCCGGCCCCGCACCGGCACCACGGTCCGCTTCTGGCCGGACCCGTCGATCTTCGACGAGACGAACTTCCGCGCCGCCACGCTCACCGAGCGGTTCCAGATGATGGCGTTCCTCAACGCGGGGCTCCGCATCTCGTTCCGCGACGACCGTCCCGACCACACCACCGAGCCGGTCGTGTTCCACTACGAGGGCGGCATCCGCGACTTCGTCAGCCACGTGAACGCGGCCAAGGAGGCCCTGTTCAGCGACGTCGGCTACTACGCGCAGGGCGAGTCCGACGACGACGGCGCGATGGAGGTCGAGGTCGCGTTCCAGTGGAACACCGGCTACAACTCCGACGGCCTGCACAGCTTCGCCAACGGCATCTCGACCATCGAGGGCGGGATGCACGAGGAGGGCTTCAAGAAGTCCCTCACCAACACGGTGAACCGCTACGCCCGTGAGCACGGCCACATCAAGGAGAAGGACCCGAACCTCCAGGGCGAGGACATCCGCGAGGGCCTCACCGCGATCATCTCGGTGAAGCTGACGGACCCGCAGTTCGAGGGCCAGACCAAGGCCAAGCTGGGCAACGTCCCGATGCGCTCGCTCGTCGAGCGCGCCACCAACGAGAAGCTCTCCGAGTGGCTCGAGGAGCACCCCTCCGAGGCCAAGCGGATCCTGCAGAAGTCCGTCCAGGCCGCGCGGGCCCGCGAGGCCGCCCGCACCGCGCGCGACGCGACCCGCCGGAAGTCGGCGCTCGACGGCGCCGGCCTGCCCGGCAAGCTGGCGGACTGCTCGTCCAAGGACCCCCGCGAGTCCGAGCTCTACATCGTCGAGGGCAACTCGGCGGGCGGTTCGGCCAAGGACGCCCGCAACCCGGCCACGATGGCGATCCTCCCGATCCGGGGGAAGATCCTCAACGTCGAGCGCGCCCGCCTCGACAAGATGCTCAAGAACACCGAGGTGCAGGCGCTGGTCTCGGCGATCGGCGGCGGCGTCGGCGAGGAGTTCGACTACGACCGGATCCGCTACCACAAGGTCGTCCTCATGTGCGACGCCGACGTGGACGGCTCGCACATCCGGACGCTGCTGCTGACGTTCTTCTTCCGCCAGATGCGCCCGCTCATCGAGGGCGGCCACATCTACATCGCCCAGCCGCCGCTGTACTCGACCGAGGTCGGCCGCAACAAGATCTACCTGAAGGACGACGCCGCGAAGGCCGCGTTCCTCGCCGAGCACCCGAACCACAAGAACGAGTTCCAGCGGCTGAAGGGCCTCGGCGAGATGGACGCCGACGAGCTGTGGGCCACGACCATGGACCCCGCCCAGCGCACGCTGCTGCAGGTGTCGGTCGAGCAGGCCGTCATCGCCGACGAGGTGTTCTCGATCCTCATGGGCGACGACGTCGAGAGCCGCAAGCACTTCATCCAGACCAACGCGTCGGACGTCCGCTTCCTCGACATCTGAGGCACCGACCTCCGAGCCAGACCGACCTCTGAACCGGCATCCCCAAGGGACACATGAGCGACGACACACCACAGGACCCGCCGGAGCCCGAGGAGGGCACCGAGCAGGTCGAGCCCTCCGAGGACGCGGTGGCGGTCACGTTCGGCTCGATCGAGCCGATCGAGATCCAACAGGAGATGGAGCAGTCCTTCCTGGACTACGCCATGTCGGTCATCGTGTCGCGGGCCCTCCCCGACGCCCGCGACGGATTGAAGCCGGTGCACCGGCGGATCCTCTGGGCCATGCACGAGGCGGGCCTGCGGCCCGACCGCAACCACAAGAAGTGCGCCACCGTGGTCGGTGACGTGCTCGGCAAGTACCACCCGCACGGCGACCAGTCGGTGTACGACGCGCTCGTCCGCATGGGCCAGGACTTCTCGCTCCGGCACCCGCTGATCGACCCGCACGGCAACTTCGGCTCGCCGTCGGACCCGCCGGCCGCCTACCGCTACACCGAGTGCCGGCTCACCGCGCTCGCCATGCACATGCTGGCCGACATCGACGAGGACACCGTCGACTTCGTGCCGAACTTCGACGGCTCCACCGAGGAGCCCACGGTGCTGCCGAGCCGGTTCCCCAACCTCCTGGTCAACGGCAGCCAGGGCATCGCGGTGGGCATGGCCACCAACATCCCGCCCCACAACCTGGGCGAGGTGATCGACGCCACCGTCCACCTGCTCGAGCACCCCGAGGCCACGCCCGACGACCTGCTCGAGTTCGTCAAGGGCCCCGACTTCCCGACCGGCGCCCAGATCATGGGTCGCGCCGGCGTCGTCTCGGCCGCCCGCACCGGGCGCGGCTCGATCAAGATGCGCGCCCGCGCCGAGATCGAGGAGGGCCCGAAGGGCGACCGCATCGTCGTCACCGAGATCCCGTACCAGACCTCGGTCGAGTCGATCGAGGAGAAGATCGCCGAGCTGGTCAACGCCCGCGTGCTCGAGGGCATCCGCGAGCTCCGCAACGAGAGCTCGAAGGGCAGGCCCCGACTCGTCATCGAGCTCAAGCGCGATGCGCCGGCCAACGTGCTGCTGAACAACCTGTACAAGCACACGCCGCTGCAGACGAGCTTCGCCGTGAACTTCGTGGCGCTGGTTGACGGCGTGCCGCGCACGCTGAACCTGGCCGACGCGCTCCGGCACTACATCGAGCACCAGGTCGAGGTCATCACCCGCCGCTCGCGGTTCCGCCTCGCCAAGGCCGAGCGCCGGGCGCACATCGTCGAGGGCTTCCTGCGGGCGCTCGACCTCATCGACGAGATCATCGCCGCCATCAGGGCCTCCGAGGACCGCGCCGCGGCGATCTCGACGCTGCAGGGCGAGGGCTTCGCGTTCAGCGAGATCCAGGCGACCGAGATCGTCGACATGCGCCTGTCCACCCTCACCCGCCTCGGCCGCGAGCGCCTCGAGGAGGAGATGGCGCAGCTGCGGGCCACCATCGCCGAGCTGCAGGCCATCCTCAACGACGACGCCAGGCTGCGGGCGGTCATCAAGGACGAGATCACCGAGATCCGCGACGAGTTCGCGACCGATCGCCGGACGACGCTCGAGCACGACGACGGCGACCTCGAGATCGAGGACCTCATCGACGACGAAGAGGTCGTCGTGGTGATGACCGCACGGGGTTACATCAAGACGGTCGCGGCGGACGTGTTCCGCACCCAGGGCCGGGGCGGCAGGGGCGTGGCCGGGGCCAAGCTCAAGGACGAGGACTACATCACGGACCTCATCCACACGTCCGCGCACGCCTTCCTGCTGTTCTTCTCGAACCGCGGCAAGGTCTACCGGCTCAAGGCCCACCGCATCCCGATGCGCGACCGCACGGCCCAGGGGCTCGCGATCGTGAACCTCCTGCGGCTCCAGCCCGACGAGAAGATCCAGACGATCATCGACACGCGGGACTACGAGTCGCACCGGTACCTGTTCTTCGTGACCGCCAACGGCGTCGTGAAGAAGACGCTGTTCAACGCCTACGACAGCTCGCGCCAGGACGGCCTCATCGCCATCAACCTGCGCGACGGCGACGAGCTGGTCCGCGTGCTCGCCACCTCCGACGACGACGAGATCCTCATCGTGTCCGAGGCCGGCCAGGGCATCAGGTTCTCCGAGACCGACGTGCGCCCGATGGGCCGCACGGCCAGCGGCGTCCGGGGCATGCGGCTGCGCGAGGGCGACCGGGTCGTCGGCGCGGCACCGATCGCCGAGGGCCTGAAGCTCCTCACCATCACCGACGCCGGCTACGGAAAGCGGACCGAGGTCGACCAGTTCAACCTCCAGGGCCGGGGCGGCCAGGGGGTGCGCTCCCACAAGCTGCACGCGGACCGTGGTCGCGTCGTGACCGGGCTCCTCGTCGCGGATGACGACGACGTCTTCCTCATCAACGACTCCGGTGTGGTCATCCGCACCGGGGTCGACACGATCTCGGTGCAGGGCCGGGACGCGACCGGTGTCCGGGTGATGAACCTCGACGACGACACCCGGGTCGCGGCCGTGGCCCGGGTGCTGGGCGGTGAGGACGACGATGCCGACATCGACGAGGCCGAGGTGGTCGACGGCGCGGAGGGCGGCACGGTCGACCTGTCCGACGGGGAGGCGCCCCCCGCCGAGGGCTGAGCGCGGCTCGATCGCGCCGCTCGTCGCCGTCACCCTCGCAGTGGCGGCGGTGCTCGCACTGGGCGTCGTGAGGATCGGGGATGCGGCGGTCCGCCGCGCCCGCGCCGACGCGATCGCCGACATGGCGGCCCTGGCCGCGGTCACCGGTGGCGACGAGGGCGCCGAGGCGGTCACCGGGGCAGCGGGGGCCTCGATCCGGGCCATCCGCCGGGTCGGGAGCACGGTCGGCGTGCGCGTCGCCGCCGACGGCGCCACCGCCGAGGCGGCGGCTCGACCGGCCGGCGGGTGAGCGCGGGGCCCCCTGGCGGACGGCCGGGCACCCGGGCGGCTCACCGATGGGTCGGAGACCTCGGGATAGGCTCGCTCACGTGAGCAGCACCCGTCCGGCCGACACCGGGCCGACACCTGCGGTGCCCGGACCTGCTGAACGGGGCCAGTCCGCGTCGCGCTCGGCGGCCCGACGGCCGGTCTCGGGCTCCCGCGCCGCCGATCCTGGGTCCGGGACGCCGACGGCGACCGCCCCGGCGGCGACTGGTGCCACGCGCCGGTCCGAGCCGCCCAGCGGCCCGCCCGCCCGGCGCCGGGCGGTCGAGGTGGACGCCGACCCCACGCCCAACCGGGTGCTCGGCTACCGGCGCCAGCGCTTCGAGGCCCGCAAGGTGCGTCGCCTGGTGCGCCACATCGACCCGTGGTCGATGCTGAAGCTCGCCGTCCTGGTGTCGCTCTGCATGTGGCTGATCTCGATGATCGCCGCGGTCATCCTGTGGACGGTGGCCCGCAGCTCCGGGACCGTGAGCAGCCTCGAGAGCTTCGTGAACTCGTCGCTCCAGCTGCAGGACTGGAAGCTCGACGGCGAGTTCCTGTTCCGCCAGTTCGGCCTGATCTCGCTCCTGCTGCACCTCGGGTTGGCGGCCTCGATCGTCGTCGCGACGCTCGTCTTCAACCTGATCTCCGACATCATCGGCGGCGTGTGGGTGTCGGTGATCGAGGAGGAGTCGGCCCGCCCGATCGACGAGCCGGCACAGCCCTGAGCGCCCTGGTA
The DNA here is from genome assembly GCF_020715685.1 of Dermatobacter hominis. Taxonomy (GTDB): domain Bacteria; phylum Actinomycetota; class Acidimicrobiia; order Acidimicrobiales; family Microtrichaceae; genus Dermatobacter; species Dermatobacter hominis. The sequence continues at coordinate 2,832,263 of NZ_CP085840.1, read as the reverse complement.
CGGGCTTCCCGTGCCGATCCGTCCTCGGGTACTGTGACCGACCGGCCCGATCGCTCGGCGACGAGCGGCCGGGCCTCGGAGTGCCGGGGCTATAGCTCAGTCGGTTAGAGCGCACCCCTGATAAGGGTGAGGTCGCTGGTTCGATTCCAGCTAGCCCCACCATCCCGGCCCCGTGTCGGAACCCGGACGCCGGGACCTGCGTCCGGGGGCCCGTCGGGCGGGCACCCCCCGCCCCCCACCCCCGAGGAGGCACCGTGCGCGGTCTGCGACGAGCGGCGGCGGCCGTGGCGCTGGGCGGCCTCATCGGCCTCGTCCTCCGCTTCCGTGGCTCCACGGAGACCCCACCGCAGCGCGGCGGGTGGCGGGAGCTGGTCGGGGACGACCTGCGGTGAGCGGCGCGACCTCGACGGGCGGACGTGCGCCCCGGGTGGCCGTCGTCGGCGGGGGGATCGTCGGCGCCCGTGCCGCGAGGGAGCTCCTCGGCCCCGGGGCCGACGGCGCCCCGACGACGTCGCACGTCTCGCTGTCGACCCGGCGGGCGGACCGGCGCGACCAGCTCCGCTCGACGTTCGGCGACGCGGCGGCCGTCCGACTCCAGGAGGGGCCGGTCGACGGTGCGGATCGCACGGGTCCGGCCGACGTCGTCCTGGTCTGCCGCGAGCCGCGCCAGCAGCTCGACGTCGTGCGCGCCGCGCTCGAGGCCGGCAGCCACGTGGTCGCGACCACCGACGACGCCGACGAGGTCGAGGCCGTGCTCCGGCTCCACCCCCTCGCCGTCGAGCGGCAGCGCACGGTCGTCGTCGGCGCGGCGATGTCACCCGGGCTCACCTGCCTGCTCGCTCGTCACGCCGCCGGCCTGCTCGACCGCGTGGACGAGGTCCACGTGGCCCGCGACGGCGCCGCCGGTCCGGCGTGCGCCCGCCAGCGCCTGAAGGCGCTGCGGGGGGCGGCCCAGGAGTGGCGCGACGGCACGTGGGTCCGGCGGGCCGGCTTCTCCGGCCGGGAGCTCTGCTGGTTCCCCGACCCGATCGGCGCCCGGGACTGCTACCGCGCCGACCTGGCCGAACCGCTCGTGCTCGTCGACGCCTTCCCGACCGCCACCCGGGTGTCGGCCCGCCTCGCGGCCTCGCCGCTCGACCGCATCTTCGCCCCGCTGCCCGTGCTCGTCGGGCCGCCGGTGGAGGGCGGGCCGGGCGCCGCCCGGGTCGAGCTGCGCGGCGTCCGCGACGGCCGCCGCGAGATCGTCGTGTACGGCGTCCTCGACCGCCCGGGCGTGGCCGCCGCCGCGACCGCCGCCGTCCTGGCGCTGCACGTCGCCACCGGTGCGCTCGAGCCCGGGAGCCACGGCGCGGCCGCGATCGCGGATCCGGTGCCGGTGCTGCGCGAGCTCGCCCGCCGCGGCGTGCGCAGCGCCACCTTCGGCGGGACCTGACCTCGCGGCGCTGCGCCGCCGGGATCGATCACTCCCGAGGACCACGAACGCAGTCGCTGACCGGAAGAATGTCGCGTTCGGTGTTCAGGTCGGCCCGGCGGATGCCGATACCGCCACAGAGAGTGAAAATCGACGTCTCGTCGGACTGGGGCACGGATTTCTTCGGATTTCTGCTCAAGTCCGGCGCGCCTGCGCGCCGATACCCCTCTGGCCGACCACGGCAGTGAGGAGCGATGCAGACATGGGCGCAGCAGTGAGGGATGATCGAGCGACGCAGGAGCGTCCGGCGGTGGCTCGCCGGACCCGTGCGGAGCGGCCGACCGGCGGAGCGCTGCTCCCTCCGACGGCGTCGGCGAGCGACCGCGAGGCCTCGAAGCTCGTCGAGGAGCACCTCGAGCTCGTGAACCACGTCGTGTTCCAGGTCGCGGTGCACTTCCCGCGCCACGTCGACCGGGACGAGCTCGTCCGGGCCGGGGCGCTCGGCCTCGTCGAGGCCGCCCGCCGCTACGACGAGTCCCGGGGGGTGCCGTTCAACCGCTTCGCGGCCCAGCGGATCCGCGGCGCCATCATCGATGCGGTCCGATCCGCCGACTGGGCGCCGCGCTCGGTGCGGACGCTCGCCCGCCGGCTCGACCAGACCGAGCAGCGCCTCGCCGGCCAGCTCGGCCGCATCCCGTCGATCGGTGAGACCGCCGAGGCGCTCGGCATGTCCCGTGACGAGCTGGACCGGCTCCGCGACCGGATCTTCCGCTCGGTCGTGCTGGCCTTCGAGCACCTCGTCGGCGACACCGACGACGAGGAGCTCACCCTCGTCGACGTGCTGGCGGACCCCGACGAGCGCGAGCCCGCCGAGGAGCTCGAGCAGCGCGAGCTGCACGCCTACCTCCGCGACGCCATCGCGCTGCTCCCGGAGCGCCACCGCGTGATCGTCCTCGGCTACTTCATCGAGGAGCGCACCTCCGAGGAGCTCGCGCGGTTCCTGGGCGTGACCGAGTCCCGCGTCTCGCAGATGCGCACCGAGGCCCTCGGCATGCTGAAGATGGGCATCGAGGCCCAGTACGTCGCCGCCGAGGACCGCGAGGTCCCGGACGGCCTGGTGGCACGTCGGCGCGCCCGCTACGTCGACGCCATCGGCGCCGCGTCGGAGCCGACCCAGCGGATCACCCTGCGCGACCGGCCCGAGTCCGACGGCGCCTTCGTCTCGCTGGTGCAGTCGCTGGCCGGCGCCGCCTGCTGACCCCGGGCCCGGCTCAGCTGCCGAGCACCTCGACCAGCCGGTCGTGGAAGGCGCCGTTCGAGGCGATCGCCGACCACTTGTACTCCGGGTGGTCGATGTGCTCCTCGGCGGCGTCGCCCCCCTCCCAGTTGGTGAGGGTGCCCCCGGCCTCGGGGATGATCACGAGCATGGCGGCGATGTCCCACCACGCCAGCGCCGGGTCGAACATCGCCTCGACGCGGCCCGAGGCCACCAGCGCGTAGCCGTAGGCGTCGCCCCACGTCCGCAGCTGGAGGCCGGCCTCGGTGACCCGCTCGAACATGGTCGGGTTCCACCCGTGGAACCCGGTGACGCTGAGGTACGAGCCCTCGATCTCGGTCCGGTCCGACACGCGGCACGGCGAGCCGTCGTGGAAGCACCCCCGGCCCCGCCCGGCCCACACGGTCTCGTCGAGGGCCGGCAGGTTGATCACGCCGATCGCCGGACCGTGCTCGTCCTCCATGTAGAGCAGGTTCGAGAAGGTGCCGACGCCGTGGCTGAACGCCTTGGTCCCGTCGATCGGGTCGATCACCCATGTCCGTCCCGACGTGCCGGGGCGGTCCTCCTCCTCCTCGCCGCGGATCGCGTCGTCCGGCAGCTCCTCGGCGATCTTCTCCCGCAGCAGGCGCTCCGCGGCCCGGTCGGCGGCCGTGACCGGCGAGCCGTCGTGCTTGCGCTCGACGCCGAGCTCCGGGTGGTTGAACCACCCGAGCGTGAGCTCTCCGGCCGATCGGGTCCACGAGACGGCGTGGTTCATGAGGTGCTCGTCCACCGGGGGGACGTCGGACGGTGCTGCAGCGTTCATCGGGTGGCTCCGGGTGTCGGGGACCCGGGCCATCCGACCCGGGTGCGCGGGGACCCGACCCATGTCGGCGGTGATGGGCCCCGGGCGATGATGCCATCGGGAAGGGCGCACCGTGGACGGCTCCACGGGATCGTTCGGCCCCGATGCCGTGGGCCGGGCGGGCGGCGCCCCCCGTCCGTCCGGCCGCGGCGGGTCCCGCGGCGCGCTCGTCGTGTCCTGCGTCGCGAGATGCGGTTCATCGGTGGCCGGCGGGTCGGGCTACCGTCCACGCCGTGGACCTGACGACCATCCTCGAGCTGGCCGACCACGGCCGGGACGTCTTCGTCGGCGTCGGTCCCCAGTACCCGTGGGGCGGTCTGTACGGCGGCCAGATCGTCGCCCAGGCGCTCATGGCGGCGTCGTCCACGGTCCCCGAGGAGCTGGGCGTGCACTCGCTGCGCGCCTACTTCATCCGGCGCGGCGACCACGACGAGCCGGTCCGCTACGAGGTCGACCGCATCCGAGACGGCCGATCGTTCGCGACGCGGCGCGTCGTGGCCCGGCAGGCCGTCGGGGCGATCCTCAACCTCGAGGCGAGCTTCCAGCGCCCGGAGCGCTCGGCGGACGTGGAGACGCTGGCACCGCCGCCCGACCTGCCGATGCCCGACCAGCTGGAGCAGAGCTCGTGGAGCGCGGCGTTCGAGCGCGCCTTCGTGCCGAGCGACCGGGTCAGCTCCTCGATCGAGCGCGACGGCCGGGGCCGGGCCACCGCCTGGCTGCGGACCACCGAGCCGATCGGCGACGACCGGGTCCGCCAGGCCGCCGCCCTGGCCTACATGAGCGACGACCTGCCGACCGACGCCGTCGTCCAGGCCCACCCGGTGCGCAACGAGCCCGACGAGACCCTGTACCGGGCGCTGTTCACGGCCAGCCTCGACCACACGATCTGGTTCCACCGCCCGCTGCAGGCCGACGACTGGCACGTCCACGACTTCACCTGCCACACGTTCGTGGGCGGTCGCGGGCTGTCGCTCGGTCACGTGTTCGGCCTCGACGGCACCCACGTGGCCACCGTCGCCCAGGAGGTCCTCCTGCGCGACACCCGCGAGCGCGACGGCTAGCCGCAGCCCCGGCCGGGGGACCGGGGGCCCGGGTCCCCGTCCGACCGGTCACCCCGGTGGGTGAACCTCGGACCGTTCGCTTCACTTCGCCGCCCCTCTGCCGATCGGGGAGCGGAAGGAGGTGGGTCCCGTGCGGTTGGTGGACCTGCAGGTGGGCGCCGAGCGCGGCGTGCACCTCGAGCTGCATCCCCGTCTGAACGTCGTGGTGGCCGGCGCCGCCGTGCAGGAGCGCGTCGCGTCGCTCCTGGGGAGGGCGTACGTGCTGGCCGGGTCGGAGGTGACCGGCACCGTCGACGGCGGCGGGTTCCTGACGCCGTTCGACCCCACCGCGGTCGTCGCACTCGACCTGGTGGGGGACGGGTTGCCGCTCATCGGCCCCGGCGACCTGCCGGCTCCCGATCCCACCGCGCTCCGCGCCGCCCGCGACGCCGCCGTCGCCGAGCTCGGCGTCGCCCGGGAGCACCTGCGGCGGGCGATCGACGAGCGCGACCACCTGGCCCGCCTCCGCGACGCCACGGCTGCGGCCGTGACCGCCGGTGCCGAGGAGCGCGACGGGTGCGTCGCCCGGGTGGCCGACGTCGACGCCGCGATCGCCGCGCTCGACCAGCGACCGGCCGCCATCACCGCCGAGCGCACCGTGGCCGCCGACGCCGCCGATGCCGCCACGCGCCGCCTCGAGGAGCTCCAGGCCGTCCGCGGCGAGCTCGCCGCGGCTCTTGGCCCGGCCGAGGACGGCGCCGCGATCCGCATCGGCTCCGACACGACCGCCCTGGCCGCGCTGGTGGACCGGGCTGCGGGGCTCGGCGGTCTGCGCGCCGACCAGCACGTCGAGGTCCAGCGGTGGCTCGCCGACGTCGCCGCCGGCAGCGCCGCGGTCAGCCCCGGCGCCCAGGCGCTGATGGCCGAGGTCCACGCCGTCGAGACGGCATGGCAGCAGGCCGCGAGCGCCGGGATCGAGGGCGAACCGACCGTCGCCGCCCTGGCGGCCGAGCGCGCCGACATCGGCGGCAACCACGAGGTCCTCGTCGCCCTCGCTGCCTCCGGTCTGCTCGGCGACACGGCGAAGACCCAGATCGACGCCGCGCACATCGCCCTGCTGCAGGCGCCCAAGGGCCAGCAGGACGCCGCGGCGGCCGCCGAGCTCGAGGTGCTGGCCCGCTACGGGTTCGACTCGTACCTCGAGTACACGATCGCCACGTCCACGCGCGGCGTCGGCCAGGCCGTCGAGGCGAAGCTCGCCGAGCTGACCGGGCGGATCGAGTCGCTCGACCGGGCCCTGACCGAGGCACGCGAGGCCGCGGCGGCCCGCATCGACCAGCTGGCGTCGCAGCGCGAACCGGCCCAGCAGCGGGTGACCGCCTTCCTGGGCTACCGGCCCGAGGGCTCGTCGCTCGACCACCTCGCCCGCGTGCCGGAGGTGCCCCACGTCGTCATGCGCCTGACGCTGACGGTCGACGAGGCGATCGAGGCCGCCCGCGAGGAGGTGCTCCGCTACCGCGACATGGTGACCGAGCTCGACGACGAGGAGCGGACGCTGGCCGTCCGCGGCGGTGAGCTGGCCGCCCAGCGGGATCAGCTGGTGTCGCGCATCTCCGACCTCGAGGAGGTGCTCGGCCGGGCCCTCCCCGAGGCCGAGGCGCTCGCGGCCCGGGTCCAGGCCGCCGACCAGGCTGCGGTCGCGGCCTCCGGTGCCGTCGCCGCCGCCACCGCCCAGGTCGAGCGGATCGACGCCGAACCGACCGACCGCTACCGCCGTGACGACGTGCCGGCGGTGATCGAGGCGATCATCGGCCGGCTCGACCCCTGGTCCTCGGCCCCGCCGCCGGTCGTGCTGGCCGACACCTTCGGGCCGATGGCGGCCGACGACGCCGCGGTCGCGCTCGAGGCGCTGGTCACCCGTGCCGAGCGCAGCCAGGTGATCTACCTGACGTCGAACAGCGGGATCAGGGACTGGGCCCGCACGCTCGACCCCGCCGTCGGGCGCCTGGTCGTGGTGGCGCAGGGCCGCTGGTCGCCCCGGCGGCTCGGCCGGAAGGTCCTCGGCCGCCGCGCCGACGGCGCCTGAGCCTCGACGGGCACCAAGCGGCGATGTCGGTCTTGCGCCCGCCGTGTTGCTGCCGGTGCCGGACTCAGTCGGTCCTGCGCCCGCCGCGGGTCATCGCGAGGACGTCGAGCGCGCGGTCCAGCGCCTCGACGTCGTCGACGAGGCCCCGGTCGACGACCTCCTCGCGGATCGTGCGGCCGGAGGCGACCGCCGCCTTGGCCACCACGGCGGCCTGCTCGTAGCCGATGAGCGGGACGAGCGCGGTCACGATCGCGGACGACGACTCGGCGTAGCGCCGGGACCGCTCGGCGTCCGCGGTGATGCCGTCGATGCAGCGGTCGGCGAGCAGCACCGACACGTTGGCGAGGAGCTCGATCGACTCGAGCAGGTTGCGGCCCATCACCGGGAGCATCACGTTGAGCTCGAAGTTGCCCGACGCACCGGCGAACGCCACGGCGGCGTCGTTGCCGATGACCTGGGCCACCACCTGCTGCGTCGCCTCGGGGAGGACCGGGTTCACCTTGCCCGGCATGATCGAGCTGCCGGGCTGGAGGTCGGGGAGGTGGATCTCGGCCAGGCCGGCCGACGGGCCCGACGACATCCACCGCAGGTCCGACGCCAGCTTGTTGAGGCTGACAGCGACGACCCGGCACGCGCCGCTCGCCTCGACCAGCACGTCCTGCGCGCCCTGGGCCTCGAAGTGGTCGGTCGCCTCGACGAGGTCGAGGCCGGTGCGCTGCGCGACGAGCTCGATCACCTCGGCGGCGAAGCCCTCTGGCGCGTTGAGCCCGGTGCCGACCGCGGTGCCGCCGAGCGGGAGGTGGCCGAGCCGGGGCAGCATCCCCCTGAGGCGGTCGATCCCGAGCTCGATCGCCGTGGCGTAGCCCCCGAACTCCTGTCCCAGCGTCACCGGGACGGCGTCCATCAGGTGGGTGCGCCCGGCCTTGACGACGTCGTCGAAGCGCTCGGCGGCCCCCCGGAGCGAGCGCGCCAGGTGCTCGAGCGCGGGGATCAGGCGGTGCACGACGCCGTCGGCCGCGGCGATGCGGATCGCCGAGGGGAACGTGTCGTTGGAGGACTGCCCGGCGTTCACGTGGTCGTTCGGGTGGACGTCGAGCCCGCCCCCGCTGGCCACGGTGGACAGCACCTCGTTGACGTTCATGTTCGTCGAGGTGCCCGACCCGGTCTGGAACACGTCGACGGGGAACTGGTCGTCGTGCGCACCCCCGAGCACCTCGTCGGCCGCGGCGACGATCGCGTCGGTGATCCCGGTGTCGACGTGGCCGCGGCGGGCGTTGATCTGGGCGGCGGCACGCTTGATCTCGACCAGCGCCCGGACGAGCGAGGGCGCGACGGTGGTGCCGGACACGGGGAAGTTCTCGACGGCGCGCTGGGTCTGGGCCTGCCACCGGGCGTCGGTCGGGACCCTGACCTCTCCGAGCGAGTCGTGCTCGACCCGGAACCCGTCGGTGGTCGCGGTCTGGTCCGTGCTCATGCGGGTCGGTCTACCCCGGCTCGCGACATCCCGGGTCCGCGGCCGTCGGCAGCGGCGATGTTCGCGGCCGTGTTGACGAGGCCCACGTGGGAGAACGCCTGGGGGAAGTTGCCGAGCATCCGCCCCGCCGCCGGGTCCCACTCCTCCGACAGCAGGCCGACGTCGTTGCGCAGCCCGCGGAGGCGCTCGAAGACCTCGGTGGCCTCGTCGACGCGACCCATCATCGCGAGGGCGTCGGCCAGCCAGAACGTCGTCAGCAGGAACGCGCCCTCGCCGGGAGGGAGGCCGTCGACCGTCGTGCCGTCGGGCCCGGGCGGCTCGGTCTCGTAGCGCCGGACGAACCCGTCGGTCGACAGGCGCTCGCGGATGGCCTCGATCGTCGCCACCATCCGGTGGTCGTCAGGCGGCAGGAAGCCGACCGCCATCATCATGAGGAGGCTCGCGTCGAGCCGGTCGGAGCCGTAGAACTGCGTGAAGGCGCCGACGTCGTCGTTCCAGCCTCGCTCGCAGACCTGCGCGTGCACCTCGTCGCGGAGCTCCGCCCAGCGCGCCACGCGCTGCTCGTCGACCGAGCCGATGATCGGGTCGCCGGCGCGGACGCTCGTCGCCATGCGCACGGCGCGGTCGAACGCGACCCACGCCATCACCTTCGAGTGCGTGAAGTGGCGGCGCGGTCCCCGGACCTCCCAGATCCCCTCGTCGGGCTCCTGCCACACCGCCTCGAGGTGGGCCATGAGGGCGCGGAAGATGTCGACGCCGGCGGCGTCGCGGGGCTGCATGCCGGCGCGCCGGGCGGTCGCGGCGGCGTCCATGACCTCGCCGAACACGTCGAGCTGGAACTGCCCCGACGCGGCGTTGCCGATGCGGACCGGGGCCGAGCCCTCGTAGCCGGGCAGCCAGTCGAGCACGAGCTCGGGCAGGCGGCGTTCCCCGCCGACCCCGTAGAGGATCTGGAAGTCGCCGGGGCTGCCGGCGACGGCGCGGCGGAGCCAGCGCGACCAGGCCGCGGCCTCGTCGTGGAAGCCGGTGACGAGGAAGGCCTGGAGCGTGAACGTGGCGTCCCGGAGCCACGAGTAGCGGTAGTCCCAGTTGCGCACGCCGCCGATCCACTCGGGCAGCGAGGTCGTGGCCGCGGCCGCGACGGCGCCTGTGCGGCTGTTCGTCAGGGCCTTGAGCGTGATGAGCGAGCGGATGACGTCCTCGCGCCACGGACCGGTGTAGGTGCAGCGCGACACCCACGCCCGCCACCAGCCGCGGGTGCCGTGCAGGGCGGCGGCCGTGTCGAGGGGGAGCGGGGCCGGGTCGACCGACGGGTGCCAGGCGAGCGAGAACGAGCGGTGCTCGCCCCGGTCGACGCTGAAGTCGGCGTAGGTGCGCATGTCGCGCCCGTGGAGCGGGACCGGGCTGTTGAGCCGCAGCGCCTCGCTGCCGCCCACCATCAGCAGCCCGTCGCCGGTGGCCCGCACCCACGGCGTGACCGACCCGTAGTCGAAGCGGACGACCAGCTCCATCTCCATGCGCACGCTGCCGTCGCGTCCCTCGACGCGGCGGTGGATCGTGGGGTCCGCGTGCTCCGGCGTCATGAAGTCGATGACGGCGACGGTGCCGGACGCGGTGGTCATGACCGTCTCGAGGACGAGCGTGTCGGGCTCGTAGCGCCGTTCCACGTGCAGGACCGGCTCGGTCGGGGCGAGGCGCCAGTGGCCGTGGTCGGGTGTGCCGAGCAGGGCGGCGAAGCACGCCGGGGCGTCGATCCGGGCGGGGCACCACCAGTCGATGGAACCGGTGCGGTCCACGAGGGCGACGCCCCGGGTGTCGCCGATCAGGGCGTGATCCTCGATGAGTGAGCCGGAGGCGGGCGACGGCATCCTCCGAACGCTAACGGGGCGGAGCGGGCCCCGCCTTGGCTCATCGAGCCCGCGCCGGCTCGTCGCGGTCCTCGTCAGGTCATCGAGAACAGGAACACCTGGGTGGCGTAGGCGACCGGGCGGGGGTCGTCCATGCCGGGGCCGTAGTCCCAGAGCGTCATGTCGGCCGACGCGTACCCGCCGCCCGCGTGGCGGGCCGTGTTGTGCGCGAGCACCCAGGGTGAGCGGCAGTCGTCGAGCACGTGCAGCGTGAGGTCGACGCTCGGCGCGAACCACGGCGGCTGCCCGGGCCCGAGCTTCTCGCCGGCGGCTCCGGGCATCGTGTCGACCAGCAGCGCGAACGAGAACGGGTCGAGCGTGCCGTCGTCGCGGAGCGGGGCCTCGTCGAAGCGGTACCAGTTGGCCCGCTCGGCCCGATCGGGTTCGTAGTCGGCCCAGGGCGGGTTGCCGAGGGCGGGCCGGCCCTCCATCCGGAGCATCCAGAACGGCATCGGCTCGAACGCAGGCTCCCAGTCCTCGGGTGGGGGGTCGCGGAAGCTCGGGCAGTCGTCGGGGAGCGGCACGTCGGGGGGCGGGGCGATGTCGGTGAAGTCGAACCCGGCCCGCTCGGCGCCGAAGGCGGCGGTGACGATGTGGCCGCGGGCCGCACCGGGGGAGCGGACCTCGGCGCGCAGGTGCGACATCGTGCGGCCGCGCCGCAGGACCTCGACGTCCGCCTCGACGTCACCGTGCGGCACCTGCGCGGTGAACATCGTGTGCATCGTCCGCAGGCGCTGGTCGGGGTGGTCGAGCTCGGCGGCCATCGCCGCGAGCGCGATCGCGGTGGTCACGCCGCCCTGCGGCATTGGTCGCAGCACCCACGAGTCGTCGATGCGCCCGGTGTACCGGTGCGACGTCGCATCGGGCGGGCCGTCGAGCCGCGTCACCGTCGTCAGGTGGCCGAAGGGGGTGCCCATGCCGTCACTCTCCCACCCGCCACCGACCCGGCGGCAACCGAGATCCGGGGCCGGGAGGACGGGGCAGCGCATGCCGACCCGGCTCGGCCGCGCCGTAGGTTGGGCCGGTGACACCACGAGTCCCCCTCTCCGTGCTCGAGCTCGCCATCGTGACCGCCGAGGGCACCTCGCGCGACGCCCTCCTCGGCGCCACCGAGCTGGCCCAGGCCGCCGACCGGCTCGGCTACGAGCGGTTCTGGGTGGCCGAGCACCACAACATGAGCTCGGTCGCCAGCACGAACCCGCCGGTGCTGATGGCGCACCTGGCCGCCCGGACCGAGCGGATCCGCGTCGGCTCCGGTGGCGTGATGCTCCCCAACCACGCGCCGCTGGTCGTGGCCGAGCAGGTGGCGGCGATCGAGGCGCTGCACCCGGGCCGCGTCGACCTCGGCATCGGTCGTGCCCCCGGCACCGACCCGTACACGGCCATGGCGCTGCGCCGCACCGAGGACCTGTCGGCCGAGGACTTCCCGCGCGACCTCCTCGATCTGATGGGCCTGCTCGGCGACCCCCGGCCCGAGGTCCGCGGGGACCTCGTCGCCGGCGGACGGCCACTGTGGGAGCGCTTCACGGCGACGCCGCTCGCCGCCTCGCGGCCGCAGATCCTGCTCCTCGGCTCGAGCGGCTACAGCGCCCAGCTCGCCGGTCTGCTCGGCCTGCGGTTCGTGTTCGCCCACCACTTCGACATGGGCGGGACCGACGAGGCGGCCGAGCTCTACCGCCGGTCGTTCCGGCCGTCGGCCGAGCTGCCCGAACCGCACCTCATCGTGTCGGCCAACGTGCTCGTGGCCGACACCGAGGAGGAGGCCGAGCGCCAGGCCCTGCCGGGCCAGCTGCTGATCCACGGCATCCGCACCGGCGAGCGCATCCGCCTCGTGAGCCCCGAGGAGGCGACCGACCACCGGTGGGCCGGCGTGGCCCGGACGACCCGGTCGAACCGCATCGTCGGCACGGCCGACCGGGCGGTCGAGGAGCTCGAGCAGCTGGCGGCGCGCACCGGTGCCGACGAGCTCATGGTGTCGACCGTGTGCCACGCCACCGAGACGCGGGTGAACAGCATGGAGCTGCTGGCCGAGGCGTGGGGCACCGGCGCAGCGGTGCCGGCGCAGGCGGCGAGCTGATCGGCGCGCCGGCGGTCAGCCGGCCGGCGCGTGCACCGACCCGGCCGGCGACACGGCGCTCGTGCCGTCGGCGAGGACGGTCAGGATCTCGGCGCCGGTCCCGGTGACGACGACCGTGTGCTCGAACTGGGCGCTCGGCATCCCGTCGTCGAGGACCTCGGTCCACCCGTCGTCGGCGGTCGTGAAGCGCGGGGCGCCGGTGCGCAGCATCGGCTCCACGGTCAGGCACAGGCCCGGGACGGCGACCGCCCGGTCACGCGACGTGATCGTGTGGTGGATGTGCGGGTCGGCGTGGAACACCTCGCCGATCCCGTGCCCGCCGTACTCCGACACGACGCCGTAGCCGCGGTCCTTCGCCACCGACGTCACCGCCTCGGCCACCCGCTGCATCGGCTCACCCGGGCGGATGTTGGCGATCCCGGCCAGCGTGGCGTCGCGCGTCGTGTCGATCAGGACGGCCAGCTCTGGGGCGATCGTGCCGACGCCCACGGTCGCGGACGTGTCGCCGTGCATGCCGTCGACGAACGCCGTGACGTCGACGTTGACGATGTCGCCGTCCTGCAGCGGCCGGTCGTCGGGGATCCCGTGGCACAGGACCTCGTTCACCGAGGTGCAGATCGACTTCGGGTAGTCGTGGTAGCCGAGCGTCGACGGGTAGGCGCCCCGGGTCACGTAGGCCTCGTGCGCGACGGCGTCGAGCTCGTCGGTGGTGACGCCGACCCCGACGGCCGCCACCGTCTCGGCCAGCACCTCGGCGGCGACGCGGCAGGCGTGGCGCATCCGCTCGAGCGCCTCACCCGAGAGGACCTGTGCCTCGGGCGGCGGCCAGACCGTCCCGTCGAGCACGTAGTGGGGCCGGGCGATGCCCTCGGGGACGGCGCGCTCGGGGCGCACCGCGCCGATCCGCACCGCCGGCCGGACCAGCCGGGCGCGGTCCAGGTGGCACCGCTTCAGCTTCTTGCCGCTGCCGCACCAGCACGGCGCGTTCCGGGAGGGACCCATGGGCCCCACGCTACCGACCTCGCTCCGCCGCGGTCAGGCGGGCCCTCGTGCGGCCGTGGCGCCGGCCTGCTCCCTCATGCGGCCATCGCGCTGGCCTGCTCCCTCATGCGGCCATCGCGCTGGCCTGCCAGGCGAACACGAGGCTGATGGCCCGGAAGTCGGTGTCCAGGCCGTCGCCCATGCGGTTCATCCCGTACGCGAAGGTCGTCCGGGCGTCCAGGTCGTTGATCACGACCGAGCCGCCCCACCCGCCCCAGAAGCAGGCCCGCGGGTTCGCGCTCACCGGCACCTCGGGACCGTTCAGGCCGAAGCCGATGCCCAGTCGCGTGTCGATCTCCTGGACGAGGTCCGGTCCGACCCACTGCTCCCGGAAGATCTGGGCGACGGCGTCCTCGGAGAGGAAGCTCCGACCGCCGACCGACCCACCGCCGCTCACGATGCTCTGCACCTGCGCCATCGACCGGGCGTTGCCGTGGCCGTTCGAGGCCGGCAGCTCGATCCGGCGGTAGTCGACCGTGTTGCCGACGTCGGCGGTGATCACCGGGTTGTTGAGCGCCCGCTCGCCGACCGAACCGGCCGAGGACCGGCCGCCGAGCGCCTTCGTCGGCGGGATGATCGTGGCGATCCGGTGGTCGTGCTCGGGACCGGTGCCGATGTGGAAGTCCGCGCCGAGCGGCTCGGCCAGGTTCGTGCGGAAGAACGTGCCGAGGCTGTCGCCGGTGACGCGGCGCACGAGCTCGCCGAGGAGGAAGCCCTGCGTCACCGCGTGGTAGCCCGCCGCCGTGCCCGGCTCCCACCACGGCGCGTCGTCGGCGAGGAGCGCGGCGGCGGACCTGACGTCGTAGAGGTCGTCGAGCGAGATCGGCCTGCCCCAGCCGGGAAGGCCGGCGGTGTGCGACATCACGTGGCGGACGAGCACGCCGTCCTTGCCGTTCGCTGCGAACTCCGGCCAGTAGGTCGCGACCGGCGCGTCCAGGTCGACGAGGCCGCGGTCGGCCAGCGTGAGCAGGCACAGCGCCGCCATCGTCTTCGTCGACGACCACAGGCAGCAGAGCGTGTCCTCCTCCCACGGGGCGCCGGTCGCACGGTCGGCGACGCCGCCCCAGAGGTCGACCACGAGCTCGCCCTCGACGGCGATCGCCACGCTGGCTCCGTCCTCGAGCCCGTTGTCGAAGTTCGCCTGGAACGCGTCGCGCACCGCGTTGAAGCGCTCGTCGCAGTGGCCGTGGACCTCGGTCATGTCATCCCCCCGGTGTTCGTCCTCGTGCCGTCGGTGGTGCCGGTCGCCGGTGCGGTCAGACGTGGTCGGCGACGATCGCCCGGACGCCCGCCGCGAACCGTGCCACGTCCTCGTCGGTCGTGGCGAAGCTGGTCATCCAGCGGACCAGGCTGACCGTCAGGTCCCACTCCCAGAAGAACGACCACTCCTGCAACGGGACGATCGCGCTGGCGGGGACCTGGGCGAACACCGAGTTGACCGCCGGCGCGCCCTGGACCGAGACCCCCGGCACGTCGGCGACGACACGGGCCAGCGACGCCGCGGTGCGGTTGGCGTGCTCGGCGTTGCGCAGCCAGAGGTCGTCGGTCAGCAGCGCCTCGACCTGCGCCGCGACGAACCGGCTCTTCGAGATGAGCTGGCCCGCCTGCTTGCGGACGAAGCGAGCCTCGGAGTCGAGGCCCGGCGTGACGAAGACGACGGTCTCGCCGAACATGGCGCCATCCTTCGTCAGGCCGAACGTCATGAGGTCGACGCCCGTGTCGCGGATCATCGTGGACAGGTCCGAACCGGTCGCCACCACCGCGTTGGCGATCCGGGCGCCGTCGAGGTGGACCAGCAACCCGGCGGCGTGGGCGGCCTCGCACAGCGCGCCGATCTCGTCGACCGAGTAGAGCGTGCCGAGCTCGGTCGACTGGGTGATCGACACGACGGCGGGCTGCGGGTGGTGCTCGCTGCCCTGCCAGTGCAGCCAGGGCTCCAGGTGCGCGGGCGACAGCTTCCCGTCGTCGGTGGCGACGGGGGCGATGGTGGCGCCGGTGAACCGCGCCGGGGCGCCGCACTCGTCGACGACGATGTGCGCCGAGTCCGCGCACACTACCGCCTGCCAGGCCCGCAGCACGCTGGCGAGCCCGACGACGTTGGCGCCGGTGCCGCCCCAGCAGAAGTAGGAGCGCACGGGGGCGTCGAACGCGTCCTGCAGCGCCGACCGGGCGCGGCGGGTCCAGTCGTCGTCGCCGTACGCCATCGCCGTGCCGACGTTGGCGGCGGCCAGCGCGTCCATGACCTCGGGCGACACGCCCGCCGCGTTGTCGCTGGCGAACGATCCGGTCGGGGGCGGGGGCATGTCGCGAGCTGGGGCCGGCACGGCCGCATCCTCGCGCGCACCGCGGTCGCGACCCGCTCCGGCGCGGGCCAGGCGGTCCGACCGCGGTGTCGCTTTTCCGCCAGACCGGCGGCCGGTCGCGTGCGAGGCTGCACGGGTGCCCGCCACCACGGTCCCCCCCGACGAGCTCCTCCTGGACCAGGACCGCTGCTACCTCGCCGTGCAGTCCAAGGACGCCCGCTTCGACGGCTGGTTCGTCGGTGCGGTGACCTCCACCGGGATCTACTGCCGTCCGAGCTGCCCGGTCCGGCCGCCCCGTCGGACCAACATGCGCTTCTACCCGACGGCGGCGGCCGCCCAGCAGGCCGGGTTCCGGGCGTGCAAGCGGTGCCGGCCCGACGCCTCGCCGGGCTCGCCAGAGTGGGACCCGCGCGCCGACGTCGTGGCCAGGGCGGTCCGCCTGATCGCCGACGGCACCGTGGACCGGGAGGGCGTGCCCGGCCTCGCCCGCCGCCTGGGCTACAGCCATCGGCAGGTCGAGCGGTTGCTCCGGGCCCA
Source organism: Dermatobacter hominis (assembly GCF_020715685.1). GTDB lineage: Bacteria > Actinomycetota > Acidimicrobiia > Acidimicrobiales > Microtrichaceae > Dermatobacter > Dermatobacter hominis. The sequence continues at coordinate 2,816,267 of NZ_CP085840.1, read as the reverse complement.
GCTCGGCACGGGACCGCTCGCCCTGGCCCGGGCCCAGCGGGCGCGCACCGCCCGCACGCTCATCGAGACCAGCGACCTGGGCTTCGCCGAGGTCTGCTTCGCCGCCGGCTTCTCGAGCGTGCGGCAGTTCAACGCGACGGTGCGCGAGGTCTACGACCTGACCCCGGGCGAGCTCCGCCGGCGCGCCCGGGCGCGCCAGGCCGCCACCCCGGGGACGCTCCACCTGCGCCTGCCGTTCCGCCCGCCGCTGTCCGCGGACCGGCTCTTCGGCCACCTGCTCGACGCCGCCGTCCCCGGGGTCGAGGCGGCCGGGTGGTGCGGGGCCGACGCCGGCGCGACCGCGCCGACCTATCGCCGCTCGCTGCGGCTGGCGCACGGCGCCGGGGTGGTCGCCCTCACGCCGTTCGCCGACCACGTGGCGGCAGAGCTCCGGCTCGAGGACCTCCGCGACCTCACCTCGGCCGTGGCCCGGTGCCGCCGGCTGCTCGACCTCGACGCCGACCCGGTCGCCGTCGACGAGGTCCTGGCAGCGGACTCGCTCCTGCGGCGGTCGGTGCGCCGGGCGCCCGGGCGGCGCGTGCCCCGGACCGTCGACGGCGACGAGCTCGCCGTCCGCGTCGTCCTCGCGCAACAGGTCGCCACGTCCGCGGTGCGGACCCACGCCGCCCGCCTCGCCGCCGCGATCGGCGACACCCTGCCCGAGGCGCTGCGCCACGGCGTCGACGGTGATGCCGGGGACGGCGACGCCGACGGTGCGGGTTCGGACGTCTCGCTCCTCTTCCCGACCGCCGCGCAGCTGGCGACGGCCTTCGACGACCTGCCGCTCCGGCTGCCCACGCGGCGTCGGGACACGCTCAGGGCGCTCGTGGAGACGCTCGCCGACGGCGCGGTCGACCTGGGCCCCGGCGCCGACCGCGACGCCGCCAGGGCAGGGCTCGCCGCGCTCCCCGGCGTGGGGCCCTGGACCGTCGAGCTGATCGCCATGCGCGGGCTCGGCGATCCCGACGCCTTCCCGGTGACCGACCTGGTCGTCCGCCGCGGCGCCGAGCGGCTGGGGATCCCGGCCACGCCCGCCGCGCTCGCCGACCGGGCCGGGCGCTGGCGCCCCTGGCGATCGGTCGCCGTCCAGCACCTGTGGGCCGCCGGCCACCCCGACCACCGCGCCGACGGCGCGACCACGACGGCGGGCTCCGGGCCCGCCACCGACGACAGGAGACGACGATGAGGTCCCGCACGATTGACACCCCCATCGGCCCGGTGACCCTCGCGGGCGAGGACCGGCTCCGGCACCTCGTGATGCGCGGCCAGGCCCACGAGCCCGACGCCTCGGCGTGGGGCGAGGACCCGACGGCGTTCACCGACGTCGTCGAGCAGCTCGACGCGTACTTCGCCGGTGAGCTCGAGGACTTCGACGTCGACCTGGAGCTGGTCGGCACGGAGTTCCAGCGATCGGTCTGGCAGGCCCTGCGCGACATCCCGTACGGCGAGACCTGGTCCTACGGCCGGCTCGCGGCCCACATCGACCGGCCCAGCGCAGTGCGGGCCGTGGGGCTCGCGAACGGGCGCAACCCGATCGCGATCATCGTCCCGTGCCATCGGGTGATCGGCGCCGACGGCTCGATGACCGGCTACGGCGGCGGCATCGAGCGGAAGGTGGCGCTGCTCCGACTCGAGCGCGCCGTCGAGCAGCAGCAGGGGGTGCTGGAGCTCGGCGCCGAGGCCCGCCGATAGCCTTCGGCGGATGAGTCCCCACCCCGCCGCAGAGCTCCGCGTCGACACCTCTCCCGACGGGATGGCGATCCCCCGCGACATGGGCGCGGGCCATGGCGAGGGGTTGCCGCTCGGGCTGTGCCTCGGCGGTGGCGGGCTGTGGTTCGTGGCGTGGCAGGTCACCTACCTCAACGAGCTGCTCGCCGCCGGGGTCGACCTCCGTGGCGCCGACCGGGTGGTCGGCACCTCGGCGGGCTCGATCGTCAGCTCGGTGCTTGAGGCGGGCAACCTGAAGCGCCTCCACGGGGAGCTCGGGGTCCTCGCCCGGCTTCCGAAGCTCGTCGGCGTGCTCGCCCCTGCGTCGAAGTTCCACCCGAGCCAGGACCGCGCCCGCGACCTGTTCTGGGTGGCGCAGGACTCGAAGCCCGAGACCATCCGGGAGATCGGGCACGCCGCGCTGGCGGCCCAGACGCCCCCGGCCTCGACCATGCGCCGCAACCTCGGGGTCGTCCTCGCGTCCCGTCGGTGGCCGTCGCCGGCCCTGCACCTCACCGCGGTCGACGCCTTCACCGGCGAGCGGCTGGTGATCACGTCCCGTCACCGCATCGCCGTCCCGCGTGCCACCGCGGCGAGCAGCGCGGTGCCCGGCATCTTCCCCCCGCAGCCGCTCGGCGACCGCCGCGCGATGGACGGCGGGGTGAGCGGCACGGGGCTCCACCTCGATCTCCTGGCCGGCGCCCGCCGGGCGGTGGTCGTCCAGCTGACCGACGGCGCCGACGCGACCGAGGGGGCCATGACCCAGCAGCCGGGTGACCCGGTGCGAGAGCTGGAGGCGCTCGAGTCGGCCGGGACGAAGGTGTTCCACCGCATGCCGGAGTCGGTCGACATCGACCGACTGATGGACCCGACGGCGGTGCCGGGCGCGATCGCCATGGCCCGCCGCCAGGCCCGCGACGACGCCGACGAGCTGCGCATGTTCCTCGCCTGAGCGGCGGGGAGCGGACGATCGCCTGAGCGGCGGGGAGCGGACGATCGCCTGAGCGGCTGGGAGCGGACGATCGCCTGAGCGGCGGGGAGCGGCAGTAGAGCGCCGAGGGGGGTGCCAGCACCACCCTCGGGGGCGTGGCCGCCCACTTGTGGCCGCGACGGCCGCTGTGGCCTGATGTCCCGATGCGCGCAGTGGGGCTGGTGGCCCTGTCGCGGACGCGCCGGCTCTGGGTCGGCTTGATCCTGCTCGGCCTGCTCGCCGGCGTCGTCGGCGGGCTGGCCTCCGCGGCGGTGGCGGGGGAGCGGCGGTCCGCGTCCGCGCCCGAGCGCCTGGCGCAGTCGACGCTCGCGCCCGACGCGACGATCCGGTTCCTCGACCCGACCGTCGCTCCCGAGGTCGCCGCCGAGCTCGCGCAGGATCCCGACGTGATCGCCCGGCAGCCGATCGCCTCGAGCATCGGGCGGACGGCGGCGACGAAGGACTGGTACTACCCGATCTCGGAGCCGGCGCCGGACGAGGCGATCAACCGCCGGATCGTCGACGAGGGCCGGCTGCCGGCGCCCGACTCGCTGGACGAGGTCGCGATCAGCCGGGCAACGGCCGACAGCAACGACCTGCACGTCGGGTCGTCGTTCGCCCTCGACCTCTACACGAACGACCAGATGCGCACGATCGGCCTCGACACCGAGGCCCAGCCCGGCGGGTCGCAGATCGAGCTGCGCGTCGTCGGGATCCTGCGTGACACGTTCGACATCGCGTCGAGGGCGGTCGACCGCCAGATGCTGGCCTCACCGGCGTTCTACGCACGGATCTCGGCGGACCCGGAGTGCGGCGGCTGCGACAACGCCTTCCGGGGCATCGCGATCCGCACTGTCGACGGCGACGCCGGTGTCGACCGGGTCGAGGCGCGCCTGCGGGACGCGGTGCCGAGCTCCGAGCGGTTCGAGATCCGCCGCCTCCAGGAGTCGCTGGACGACGCCCGGCCCTCCCAGGACGTGACCTCGCTCGGGACCTGGATCCTCGCGGCGGTGGTCCTGCTGGTGGGCGGCGTGGTCGTGGGCCAGGTGGCGCGGCGCCAGATCTCGGCACGCGGCGGCGAGGACGCCACGCTGCGCGGGCTCGGGTTCACCTCCGGCGACCGGGTGCGGGCCGCCACCTACCCCGTCGGGCTCAGCGCGGTGGTGACGCTGCTCGCGACACCGCTCGTGGCGGCGGCCGTCTCGCCAGCCTTCCCGATCGGTCGCGCCCGCATGATCGAGCCGGCGCCGGGACTCGACGTGGACCTGCTCGTGCTCGTGCCCGGTGCGGTGCTGTCGGCGCTCGCACTGCTGGGCCTCGTCGCGGCCGTCGCCGCCGTCGAGCTCCGCGCGCCCGGTGAGCTCCGCCCGTTCCGCCCGCCGTGGTTCCGGTCGGTGCTGGCGCCGAGCAGGCCGTCGGTCGAGATCGGCGTGCGCCTGGCGACCGACCCCGAGCGCCGTCGACGCGGCCGCTCGGCCCGGGCGGCGATGGTCGGGGCCTCGATCGGCGTCGTCGGGCTGGTGGCCTCGCTCGTGTTCCTGCGGAGCCTGGACCACCTGGTGGCGACGCCGGCTGCCTACGGCATCAACTCCGACCTGAGCATCGAGGTCCCCGAGGACGCCGTCCAGCAGCGCACCACGGAGCTCGCGAACGACCCCGACCTCGACGCCGTGGTGGCCGAGTGGTCGACCCCTTCGATCCGGGTGGACGGCGTGTCGGTCGGCACGGTGGCGCTCGCGCCGGCCAAGGGCAGCACGCGGGTAACGATCCTCGAGGGCCGCGAGGTCGCGGGCCCCGACGAGGTGGTGCTCGTCCCGGGGCTGGCCCGTGAGCTGGACCTGGACGTCGGCGACGACGTCGAGCTGACGGGGACCTCGGACCGGCGCATCGACGCCACGGTCGTTGGCCTCGGGCTCGATCCCCAGGTCCTCAGCTCGTCGCCGGGTCGCACCGCGATCGTCCAGGAGGACACGCTGCGGGACCTGATCGCCGTGGACCCCGGACGGGATCCGTACCCGATCATCACAGTCCGCTACGCCCCGGGTGTCGACCACTCAGCCAAGGCGGCCGCCCTCGACGAGCGCTACCCGTACGGCGTCATGGACGAGAGCTTCCCGACGCCGCCCGGCTCCCTGGTGGTGCTCGACGACGTGCGCACCGTCCCGGTCGTGTTCCTCTGGTTCTTCGGCGGGCTGGCCGTGGTGGCGATCGGCAACGGCGTGGTCGCCACCGGACGGCGGGCCCGTCACGAGCTCGGCATCGTGCGCAGCCTCGGGTTCACCTCGGGGCAGGTGCGCTCGGCGCTGGTGATCACCGCCGTCACGCTGGCCGCAGTGGCGGTGGGGGTGGGCGTGCCGCTGGGCGCGCTCGCCGGTGCCGCGCTGTGGATCCGGGTGGCCGGGCTCGTGGACGTCGTGCCGTCGGTGCGCGTCCCGCTGCTGGCGGTCCTCGCCTGCCTCCCCCTGCTGGTGGGGATGGCGGCGGCCCTGGCGCTCTGGCCGGCGCGGTGGATCAACCAGCGCCGACCGGCGACGGTCCTGCGCGTCGAGTGACGACCGCGCCGCTCAGCCGTGCTGCCAGGGCGGCGCACCCACCTCGATGCGCTCCATCGGCGAGCCGGTCGGCCCGAACCGGTCGGCGCCCGCCGTCCAGTCGGACCAGGCGCGGTCGATCGCAGCCCGGTCGCGGCCGACGAAGTTCCACCACATGTGCACCGGGTCGGGGAACGGCGAGCCGCCGAGCAGCATGAGCGTCGTCGGTCCGGTCGCGGCCAGCGCCAGCTCGTCACGGCCCGGGTCGACGAGCGCGACCTCGCCCGGCACCAGCCGCCGGCCGTCGTGTCCGCCGACCGAGGCCTCGCCCTCGAGCACGATCAGCGCGTGCTCGTGGTCGGTCCGCAGCGGGACCGTCGACGTGCCCGGTCGCAGCCGGAGCTCCGCGCCGTGGTGGTCGGTGTCGGCCCGGGCGCTCGACCGGGCGCCGAGCAGCTCACCGACGAGGACCGTCGCCTCGCCGTGGTCGAGCTCGGTGCGGGGCAGCTCGTCGTGGTGCTCGAAGTCGGAGCCGCCGTCGCGGGTGGCCTCGGGCTGGGCGACCCACAGCTGGATGCCGTGGACCGTGGCGCCGCTCGGCGTCCGCGACTCCTCGGCGTGGGCGATGCCGTGGCCGGCGGTCATGAGGTTGAGCTGACCCGGTCGGACCGACTGCTCGGAACCGAGGCTGTCGCGGTGGAGCAGCTCACCGGCGAGCAGCCACGTCACGGTCTGCAGGCCGATGTGCGGGTGCGGTCCGATCCCGCCCGGGCCCGACGAGCCGCTGCCGTCGTCGACGGTGTCGGGCCCGATGTGGTCCGCGAAGCACCACGCGCCGATGGTGCGGCGGCGACGCCGGGGCAGGGCCCGGCGCACGGTGGCCGCGCCGACCCGGGCCTCGCGGCTCGGCTCCACGGTGATGGGCGCCGGTCCACCCGCTCCGGTCCGGCCTGCGGTCCGATCCACGCCCCGAGTCTGCCCCGGTCGTGGTCGGGTGACCGGGCGGCGACCGGCCGCCCGTGTGGTCTGATGGCCGGATGCGCTTCGCCGAGGTCGCCGCCACGTCCGCGGCGGCGGCGGCCACCGGCGCCCGCAACGCGAAGCGGGACGCCCTGGCCGAGCTCCTCCGCCGTGCCGATCCCGCGGAGGTGCCCGCCGTCGTCGGGTTCCTGACGGGCCAGCTCCGCCAGGACGCGTGGGGGTGGGCTGGAGGACGCTGCAGGCGGCGGCCGACGGGGTCCCCGACCCGGCCACGGCACCGACGCTCGAGGTGCTCGACGTCGACCGCGCCTTCTCGGAGCTCGCCGTGCTGCAGGGTCCCGGGTCGACGCTCGAGCGCCGGCGCCTGGTCGGCGAGCTGGTGGGCCGGGCGACGGCACCCGAGCGGGACCTGCTGTTCGGCCTCATCGGCGGCGAGCTCCGGCAGGGCGCGCTGGCCGGCGTCATGGTGGACGCGGTCGCCGTGGCGGCGGAGGTGCCGGCGACCGCGGTGCGCCGGGCGAGCATGCTCGGCGGCCGGCTCGACGAGGTCGCGGTCGCCGCCCTGATGGGCGGCCGGGAGGCGCTGGCGGCCGTCCACCTCGAGGTGGGCCGGCCGCTGCAGCCGATGCTGGCCTCGACCGCGGCGTCGGTTGGCGAGGCGGTGGCGGAGCTGGGCGATGCATCGGTCGAGTGGAAGCTCGACGGCATCCGCGTCCAGGCGCACAAGGCCGGTGACGACGTGCGCGTCTGGAGCCGGAACCTCAACGACATCACCGACCAGGTGCCGGGCGTGGTCGCCGCCGTCGCGGCCCTGCCCGCCGGTCGGGCGGTCCTCGACGGCGAGGCGCTGGTGATCGGCGCGGACGGCCGCCCGGCGGCGTTCCAGGACACGGCCAGCGGCCGGGCCGTCGAGGCCCCCGATCCGACCGGGCCGGCGATCCGCGGGCTGCGCCCCTTCTTCTTCGACCTCCTCCACCTCGACGGCCGCGACCTGGTCGACGAGCCGCTCGCGGTGCGGCGGCTCGAGCTGGAGCGCGTGGCCGGGGAGCATGCCGTCCCCGCCGTCGCCACGACCGACGGCGCCGCGGCCGAGGCGGCGCTGGCCGACGCGCTCGCCGCCGGTCACGAGGGCGTCGTCGTGAAGTCGTCGCTCTCGCCGTACGAGGCCGGTCGGCGCGGCAAGGCGTGGCGGAAGGTCAAGCCGGTCCACACCCTCGACCTCGTCGTGCTCGCGGTGGAGTGGGGCCACGGTCGGCGTGCCGGCCTCCTGTCGAACCTCCACCTCGGCGCCCGGCGCGCCGAGGACGGCGAGGGCGGCGACGGCGGCGAGGGCTCGCCGTTCGTGATGGTGGGCAAGACCTTCAAGGGCATGACCGACGAGCTGCTCCGGTGGCAGACCGAGCACTTCACCGCCCTGGCCGTGGACGACGACGTGGCGCGCCAGGCCTCCGACGACCCCGACCTGGGCCCGGGCGTGCTGGCCGTGCAGCCCGTGCAGGTGGTCGAGATCGCGGTCGACGGGATCCAGCGGTCGACCCGCTACGCCGGCGGCATCGCCCTCCGCTTCGCTAGGGTCGTGCGCTACCGCGACGACAAGGACGCCGACCAGGCCGACACCGTGGCCGCGGTCCGGGCGCTCGGCGGCAGCTGACCGTGTGCTCCGATGCGGGGATGACCGACACCGACGACGGCGCGACGGGCGGAAGGGCGGCGACGGGGCGACGCCCGCTCCCGGACGGGTTCCTGATCGGCGCCTCGACCAGCCCGCACCAGATCGAGGGCGGCAACGTCGCCAGCGACTGGTGGCGGCTCGAGCACCGTCCCGGCTCACCGCTGCCGGAGCCGAGCGGCGACGCGGCCGACAGCTACCACCGCTGGCGGGAGGACCTCGAGATCCTCGCCGAGCTCGGGCTCGACGCCTACCGGTTCGGGATCGAGTGGGCGCGGATCGAGCCGGCCGACGGCGAGATCTCGCGAGCCCAGGTCGCGCACTACGGGCGGATCGTCGCGGCGTGCCGGGACCTGGGGATCGAACCGGTGGTGACGCTCCACCACTTCACGAACCCGGCGTGGTTCTCCCGCGGCGGGGGCTGGACCCAGGACGGCGCGACCGAGCGCTTCCTCCGCTACGTCGAGGCCGTCCTTCCGGTCCTGGCCGACGGCGACGTGCGGTGGGTCGTCACGATCAACGAACCGAACATGGTGTCGGTCATGGCCACGGCCGCCCGCCTCATGTCGGGCGGCACGGACCTCGACGACCTCCTCGGCGACGGTCCGGCCGGCCCGCTGCCGCCGCCCGACCCGGCGACGCGCGACGCCCTCGTGGCCGCCCACCACGCCGCGGTCGACGTCCTGACCGGCGCCCTGCCCGACGCGCTCGTGGGTTGGTCGGTGGCCGAGCACGCCGTGCAGTCGGTGCCCGGCGGCGAGGACGCGGCGGCGGCCTACCGAGAGGCGCACGAGGAGTCGTTCCTGCGACCGGCCCGCGGCGACGGCTTCGTCGGCGTGCAGTCCTACACGCGCAACGTCTTCGGCCCGGAGGGCGTGGTCCGGGAGGACCCCGAGGAGGAGCGGACGCAGATGGGGTGGGAGCACTACCCGGCCGCGCTGGGCGAGGCGGTCGAGTACGCCGCCTCGGTGGTCGGCGACGTGCCGGTGCTGGTCACCGAGAACGGCATCGCCACCGCCGACGACGAGCGGCGGATCTCCTACACCGCCGCCGCGCTCGACGGGCTCCTCGACGTCACGGCGCCCCGCCGGGGTGCGGCGGGCGTCGACGTCCGCGGCTACCTGCACTGGAGCCTGCTCGACAACTACGAGTGGGGATCCTTCCGGCCGACGTTCGGGCTCGTCGGATGGGACCCGGTGACCTTCGACCGCACGCCCAAGCGGTCGGCGCGCTGGTTGGGCGAGGTGGCCAGGACCCGCGGCGTGCCCGGGCCCTGAGCGCCTACGGTCGGGCCGCCGGTCAGCCGGGTGGACCGGCGGCCGCCGAGGGGGCGGCCGAGCAACGGGGGTGCGGCACATGAGCGATCCGACGTCCACGGCCGGCGCACCGGTCAAGGCGCAGGCCTGGATCACGAGGGAGCTGGGCGATCCGACCGAGGTGCTCGAGCGCGGGGTCGTCGAGGTCCCTGCACCGGGCCCGAACGAGGCCCGGATCGCCGTCGAGGCGTTCTGCCTGAACTTCAACGACATCGACGTGATCCGGGGCCGCTACCTGACCCTGCCGCTCGAGGCGCCGTTCGTGCCGGGCATGGAGTCGGTCGGCGTGGTCGAGGCGGCCGGGCCGGGCGCGGAGCACCTGCTGGGCCTCCGCGTGGTCGGCATCCCCGTGATGGCGCACGGCGGCTACGCGGAGCACGCCGTGATCGACGCCGCGACCGCGCTCGTCATCCCGTCGTGGATGTCGAGCGTGGACGGCGCGGCCATGCACTACCCGTTCCACCTGGGCTGGTTCGCGCTGCACGAGCGAGGGCGGCTCCAGCCGGGCGAGACGGTGCTCGTCCACGCCGCCGCCGGCGGCACCGGCTCGGGGGCGCTGCAGATCGCCAAGGCGCTCGGCGCCACCGTGATCGCGGTGGCCGGTGGACCGGAGAAGGTGGCGTTCTGCCGGGAGCTCGGCGCCGACCACGTGATCGACCACCGCAGCACGGACCTCTTCGAGGCCGTCGAGGACATCACGGGCGGGCGCGGCGTCGACGTCGCGTTCGACACGGTCGGCGGCGCCACCACCGTCGCGACCTTCCGCTGCATGGGCTTCGGGGGCCGGCACCTGGTCGTGGGCTTCAGCGAGGACATCCAGCTCGAGGACGGCGCCTACCTCACACCGCGCCCGATCGCCTACGGGAACTTCGACCTCTGCGGGGTCTGCCTCGTCTACGTCAACGACCCGATGGGGACCCGCCGGCTGCTCGGCTTCAACTGGCCGTCGAGGGCCGAGGGCCAGGCCGCCCACGCCCGTCTGCTCGAGATGCTGCGTACCGGCGCCCTCCGCACGGTGGTCACCCGGGAGCTGGCCTTCGACGACATCCCCGACGGGCTGGGCGCCATGGAGCGGCGGGAGACCACGGGCCGTCTCGTCGTGCGCTTGTAGCCGGTCGGCGCCGCGATCCGGGCGCCGACCGGCTCAGGCGGCCCGGTTCTGGCGGGCGGCCACCCACCGGAGGAGGGGATCGCCGGTGGCGGCCTCCTCGAGGCGGCACGCGTACGTCAGCTTCACGACGTGGGGGTCGCCCGACGCGATCGCGAGCCGTCCGAGCTCGCCCCAGTCCGGGACGCTCGTGGCGCGCCGGCGGTCGAGCTCGTCGGCCGGGGGCGGCGTCGAGGGGCCGAACCGGTCGGTGAAGCCGATGAGGGCCTGGACCGTGCGCAGCCCGAGCTCGCGCCGGTCGTCGTCGTCGAGGTACGGCGCCACCGCCCGGACCGCCCGCGTCCCCGTGACGAAGTGCAGCGTCCCGAAGTCGTGGGGGTCGTCGTGCACCGACGCGACCCAGGCCGCCACCTGGTCGAGCAGGTCGTCGTCGGCCCGCAGGTCGTGGAGCGCGTCGCGGTCCCCCGCCGCGACGCGCGCCATGACCTCCGCGACGTCGAGGTCGCCGTCGCCGTCCGGGCCCGGGGCCGGGGGCGTGGCGTCGGCTCCCCAGTTGAGGAGCGCGTTGGCGATCTGACCCGGGTGGTCGGCGTCGAGGGCGAGGTCGAGCCGGATGACCGCGTGGAAGAACTGCGCGCCCGGGTGGCCGATCAGGTGCGGGAGCCACTCGCGCACGATCGCGGTGGCGCCGTGACGGGCGACCTCGTCCGACAGCGGCACCAGCTCGGGAGGGCGATCGCGCCCGATCAGGAAGTCGCCGCTCGTCCAGTCCACGAACAGCGCGTCCAGCTCGTCGGGGTCGGCCCCCAGCCGGGCCGCCGCGGTGAGGCCCATGGCGAGGTGGGAGATGAACCCGCCGCGGGCGTGCGGCGACCGGTCGAGCTCGCGGTCGAGCAGCCGGTCGAGGGTCTGGGCGCTGGTGGTGGAGGTGGTCGTCGTGGTCATGCCCCGACCGTAGGAGTTCAAGTTCGCTTGAGGTCAAGGGCGACGTGCGGGGAAGGCGGTCCGGGCCCACCGCCCGCCGCACACCGGCCGGTCGGCGGTTGACTGGGGTCATGAGCACGGCCCGGCTGTTCCTCGCCGTCTGGCCCCCCGACGATGTCGTCGAGGAGCTGATGACGCTCCGCCGGAAGGACCAGCGGGGCGTGCGCTTCGTCCCACCGGATCGGTGGCACATCACCCTGCGCTTCTTCGGCGAGGCCCGGGTCGACGAGGTCGAGGCGGCGATGGACGACGTCGAGCTGCCCTCGGCGACCGCCCGCCTCGGCCCCGCGGTGGACGTGATCGGCGAGCGGGCGCTGGTCGTGCCGGTCGGCGGGCTCGAGGAGCTGGCGGCCCGCGTCACCGCCGCGACCCGGTCGATCGGGGAGCCGCCGCCCCGGCGGCCGTTCCACGGCCACCTGACGATCGCGAGGGTCAAGCGGGACGCACGGATGCCGCCGGCGCTGGGGGCCATGGTCGACGGTCGGTTCCGGGTGGACGAGGTCGCGCTCGTCCGCAGCCGGCTGGACCCCGACGGCGCGCGGTACGACACCGTCGCCGCGTGGGCGCTCCCGAGCTGACGATCCGGCGCGCCCCGCTCCCGGTGATCAGGCGACGGCGAGCGTCGCGAGCAGCACCGCGGTCCCGGCGAGGAACGCGGGGACCGCGACGGGGACGACGGTCGCGAGGTAGCGGCGGAGGTCGAGCGCGACGCCCTCGCCGCGGAGCACCCGCCACCAGAGGATCGTCGCCAACGTGCCCCATGGCAGCAGCAACGAGCCCGCGTTCACCCCCCACAGCCAGCCCCAGGATCCGTCGCCCATCGAGGTGACCGACCCGAACCCGACGACGGTCGCCGGGAGGTTGTTCAGGAGGTTCGCCAGCCCGGCCGCGGTGCCCGCCGAGACCGCTACGGGGCCGGTGCCGTCGCCCGCCATCCACGAACCGGGCGAGACGCCGAGCGCGGCCACGAGCGCGACGAGCGCGCCGACCGCGGCCGCCGTGCCGAGGGGCACGTCGCGCCACGGCAACCAACGAAGGTGCACGACGAGCGCGGCGTCGACGACGAGCAGGACCGTCCACGGCTCGATCCCGATCGCCGCACCGAGCACGAACCCGACGACGGTCGCGACGACCGCCGCACCCCCGACGGTGAGCGCGGACCGCTCCACCGCGGGCGCCGACGGCGGTCGCGACCGACCGTCGCCGTCCGCCGTCGCGCCGACCGGCACCGGTCTCGAACCGGCGAGCACCAGCGCCCGCGGGGCCCGGGCCCGGAAGACGATCCACCCGACGAGCACGGCGGACAGGCTCGCCGGTCCGAGGTGGACGAGCACGTCGGTCGTGCTCAACCCCGTCCGGCCCTGGGCGATCAGCGTCGTCAGGTTCGACACGGGAAGGAACGACGACGCCAGCCCCGACAGCAGCAGCGGCACGGCGGCGACGATCACGGGGTCGTGGTCGCTGCGCCGCGCCAGCCGGACGGCGATGGGCGTGAGGAGGACGATCGTCGTGTCGAGGTTCAGCAGGGCGGTGACCGCGGCGGCGACCGCCCAGAGCAGCCCCGTGCGGACGGCGGCGCGCCGCGCCGCCAGCCAGGCGACCGCGGCGTCGAAGGTGCCGAGCCGGTCGAGAAGTGCGGCGTAGGGGACGCCGAGGCAGAGGAACGCGAGGGCCGGCGCGGTGTCGAGGAGGTCCTGGCCGACGTGTCCCACGGCCCGCCATCTTCCCCTCCGGCCGGCCCGACGCCACGATTGGGGGCGTGGAGGTGGACCCGATCGCGCGCAACCGCGACGTGTGGGCGCAGGTGAACGCGCAGTTCACCGACGTCGACGCCGAGCGGCGCTGGAACGCCACGGACCTGACCTGGGGGCTGTTCCGGCTGCCCGAGTCGGGGCTCGGGCTGCTGGGCGGCGGCGACCTCGCCCGGCTCGACGTCGTGGAGCTGGGCGCCGGGACGGCCTACGTGTCGGCGTGGCTGGCCCGCCAGGGGGCCCGGCCCGTGGCGGTGGACCTGAGCCCGGCCCAGCTCGCGACCGCGGCCCGGTGCCAGGCCCGGTGGGGGCCGAGGTTCCCGCTCGTCGAGGCCGACGGCGAGCGCGTGCCGCTGCGGGACGGCTGCGCGGACCTCGTGCTCAGCGAGTACGGCGCCGGACCGTGGTGCGATCCGGAGCGCTGGATCCCCGAGGCGGCCCGGCTCCTCCGCCCCGGTGGCCGGCTCGTCCTGCTGACCAACAGCCCGCTGGCCGCGATGTGCGTGCCCGAGGACGCGGGACCGGCCGGTGACCGCCTGCTCAGGGGCCGGGCCGACGTGCGGCGCGTGACGTGGCCCGGCGGCGGAGTCGAGCACCACCCCGCCCACGGCGACTGGATCCGGATCCTCGGCGCGGCGGGGTTCGTCGTGGACGCACTCCACGAGCTGGCACCGCCCGAGGGCTCCGGGGATCCCGACTGGTACGAGATCGTGACCGCGGACTGGGCCGGGCGGTGGCCGGCCGAGGACGTCTGGGTTGCGCACCTCGGGTGACGGGCCAGGGCGTGAGGGGGGCCGGGGCGCCGCCGACCCCGCGCCCGTCGCCCTGCCCGCTGCGACATCCGTCGCCGTCCGCGCCGCGCCGGCGGCCGCGCGCGCCGAAGATGGGGGTCCACGACGGGAGGTGCCCACCGATGGGACTGCTGCGACACCACGACGACCGACCGGTCCGTCGCTTCGAGATGCGCGAGGAGCTGATCGCGATCGGCGACGACTCCTGGATCACCGACGAGTCGGGCCAGAAGGCCTTCCACGTCGACGGCAAGGCGATGCGGGTCCGCGACACGTGGATCCTGCAGGACGCGACCGGCGCCGAGGTGGCCGAGATCAAGGAGCGGAAGCTGACGCTCCGGGACAAGATGCACCTCGAGGTCCGCGGGCGCAGCGCGACCGTGACCAAGCGGATCATCGGGCTGCGCGACCACTTCAAGATCGAGCTCGACGGGCAGGCCGACCTCTCCGCGCACGGCAACGTCGTCGACCACGAGTACGAGATCGAGCAGGACGGCACGAAGGTCGCCGAGGTCTCCAAGCGCTGGTTCCGCGTCCGGGAGTCGTACGGGGTCGAGGTGTTCGGCGAGACCGACCCGGCGCTCGTCCTGGCGATCGCCGTGGCCATCGACGGGATGACCCGCGACCGCTGACCGCCGACCCGGGTCGGTGCCGTCGCCTACCGTCAGGTCTGGCGGGGTCCACCCGCCGGAGCGAGGGGGTGCGGTGGTCGATCCCGATCCGGTGACCTGCGAGCGGCTGCGGGCCCTGGCGGCCGACTACGCCGCCGCGGTGGACGGCCGTGACGCCGACGCGCTCCGGCAGCTGTTCACCGACGACGCCACGCTGACGGTGCGGGACCTCGTGGTCGGCTCGGAGCGCTCCCGCGACGGCGTCGACGCCATCGCCGGGATCCCGGCCGTGCTCCGCGAGCGCTACCCGGTGACCTTCCACCTGCTCGGCCAGGCCCGCTACCGCATGGTCGACGCCGACACGGCCGAGGGCGAGGTCCTCTGCCAGGCCCACCACCACGTCGGGACGCCGGGCGACGACGCCGTCGACCGGGTGCAGCACGTCCGCTACCTCGACCGCTACCGGGGCGACGAGCACGGCTGGCGCATCTCGGCCCGCACGGTGGAGGTGCGCTTCACCACCGAGGTGCCGGTCCCGGCGCGCACCGACCGACCGACCGACCAGGAGCACGCGACGTGAGCGACCGCCCCGAACCCGTGCCCCGGCTGTCGATGACGCTCGTGACGTTCTCGGCCGAGGACCCGGGCGGCTGGTCCCACGCCCTCGAGCGGGCGCAGCTGCTCGACGAGGTCGGCGTCGACCGCCTCGTGGTGTCGGACCACGTCGCCTTCGGCGAGGACCTCGAGGCCTACGGCCGCCCGGAGCTGGGCGGCACCGCGGGCGGCGTGCAGCCGACCGGGCCCGACGGCCACTGGCTGGAGCCGCTCACCACGCTCGCCGTCGTCGCCGGCCGGACGAGCACGATCCGCCTCGGGACCAACATCCTCATCGCCGCGCTGCGCCGGCCCGCCGTGCTCGCCAAGACCGCCGCGACGCTCGACGTGCTCTCGGGCGGCCGCCTCGACCTCGGCGTCGGGGTCGGCTGGCAGCGCGAGGAGTACGAGGCCGCCGGTCTGGACTTCGGCCGCCGGGGCCGGCTGCTCGACGAGAGCCTGGAGGTGCTGGAGGCGCTGTGGACCCAGCAGCGCGCCCGGCACTCCGGACCCACCCTGACGTTCGACGGCATCCACCAGATGCCCAAGCCCGTGCAGCCCGGGGGCGTGCCCGTCTGGGTCAGCGGCCGCATCGGACCCCGCGTCGTCGAGCGCCTCGGCCGCTTCGGCCACGGGTGGATCCCCTGGGGCGACGACGCCGCCGACCCGATCGCCGCCGCCGGCCGGATGCGAGCGGCGCTCGAGCAGGCCGGCTACGACCCGGCCGGGCTGGAGGTCGTCGGGCGCCTGGCGATCGACGGACCCGACGGCCTCGGCGTCGACGGGGCCATGGCGACGGTCCCCGAGCTGGTCGCGGCGGGGGTGACCGACCTCCGCGCCTCGTTGCGGCTGCCGGCCGACGCCGACGCGGCCCGCGAGCGGCTGGTCGAGGTCGTGGGAGCGTTCCGGGTGGCGACCGGTCGGCCGCCGGTCGCCGCCACGGTGCCGGGGTCGGCCCGATGACGAGCGCGCTGTCCTCCGGCTCTGGGCGCTGGATCGTCGCCGTGACCGTGGCGGGGTCGAGCATGGCGTTCCTCGACTCGACGGTGCTCAGCATCGCCATGCCCGACATCGGCCGGGACCTGGGTGCCGACACCAGCTCGCTCCAGTGGGTCACCACCGGCTACCTGCTGTCGCTCGTCGCGCTGATCCTGGTCGGCGGCGCGCTGGGGGACACCTACGGGCGACGTCGGGTGTTCGAGGTCGGCGTGGTGGTGTTCTGCGCCGCCTCGGTGCTGTGCGCGGTCGCTCCCGACACGGGCCTGCTGATCGCGGCCCGCGTCGTGCAGGGCGGGGGCGCGGCGCTGCTCACGCCGGGCAGCCTCGCGATCATCCAGGCGTCGATCCGCCCCGGGGACCGGGCCCGTGCCATCGGCGCGTGGTCGGGGCTCACGGGCGTCGCCGCCGCGATCGGGCCGCTCGTGGGGGGCGTGCTGATCGCGGCGGTGTCGTGGCGCGCCATCTTCCTCCTGAACCTGCCGATCGGGCTGTTCACGTTCCTCGCCGGTCGCCGGCACGTCCCCGAGACGAGTGACCCCGACGCCGTGCGCGGCGTCGACGTCCTGGGCGCGGCGCTGGCGGCGGTCGGGCTCGCCGGCGTGACGTTCTGGCTGACCGGCGGCGTCGGCGCCGAGGGCCTGGCGACCGCGGCGGGCGTGGCCGGCGTGGTCGCGCTGGCGGCGTTCCTCGTGGTCGAGTCGAGGGTGCCGGCGCCCATGCTGCCGCTCGGGATGTTCCGCTCCCGGCAGTTCAGCGCCGGGAACGCGGTGACGTTCCTCGTCTACGCCGCGGTCGGCGGCTTCTTCTTCCTCTTCGCATCGTTCCTGCAGATCTCGCTCGGCTACTCACCGGTCGAGGCAGGGGCTGCGTCCCTGCCCGAGACGATCCTGATGCTGCTGCTGTCGGCGCGCTCGGGGGCCCTGTCGGAGCGGATCGGGGTTCGCATCCCCCTCACCGTCGGGCCGGTCGTGGTCGGCGTAGGCCTGCTCATGCTCTCCCGGGTCGTCCCGGGCGACCGCTACCTGACGCACATCCTCCCCGGTGTGCTGGTCGTGGCGATCGGGCTCGTGATCCTCGTCGCCCCGATCACCGCGACCGTGCTGGCGGCGGCGGGTGACGAGCACGCCGGGGTCGGATCCGGCATCAACAACGCCGTGGCCCGGATGGGCGGCCTGCTCGCCGTCGCCGTGCTGCCCGGCCTGACCGGTCTGACGGGCGACGACTTCTACGTGCCGTCGGCGATGACCGACGGGTTCCGCCAGTCGATGGTGATCTGCGCCGCCCTGTCAGCAGCGGGTGGCGTCCTGGCCTGGCTGACGATCCGCGACCGCAGGGCGGCGCCGACGCCCGAGCCGGTCGAGGGCTTCTGCTGCCCGGTCGCCGCCCCGCCGCTCCGTCAGGCGACCTCGAAGACGTCGTAGGCGACCGTGCCCGGTCCGAGGGACCCCACGCCGACGGCCTGCACGGAGTTGAGCCACTCGTAGGGCCCCGGCTCGGTCTCGAAGGTGGGCGCCGTGCGGAAGTACATCTCGTCCGGCGCGATCGAGCCGCCGCCGAGGAGCCGCTCCATCCCGTCGTCGGGCAGTCGGATCCGGCCCTCGTAGCGGACGACGACGACCGGGCCGTCGTCGATCTGCAGCACCATGGACACGTCCACGTGCCAGATGCCGGCGGCGTCGATGAGCAGCCAGTCGATGCCGCCCGGCACCACCGAGCCGGACAGGCGATCGCCGGCGAAGCGCCCGCCGGTCACCGCGACCGGGGCCCGGGTCCCCACCGGCGTCATGGCCATGGCCGGCGCTCCGATCGTCGCCTCCAGCCGGAGCAGCGGGACGAGCTTCGGCGGCTCGCCGATCTCCGCCAGGTCGGTCGCGTCCATGGAGCACCTCCGTTCGGGACCGCGTCGCTCGCGGCTGCGCGGAGCCTACGACGCCGGTACTGCGCCACCCCTCGAGTGGGGATGAGATCCCCATGACGCACGCAGTGGGCTCGAGTCGACACGCCGTCGCGGACAAGGCGAGGGACTGGAAGGAGCCGCTGGGCCGCATCGGCCTGGTCGGCCAGGGCGTGGTGGCCATGATCGTCGGGCTGCTCGCCATCCGCATCGCGATGGGCGAGAAGGAGCAGGACCCGTCCGGCGAGGGGGCGGTGGCCTGGTTGGCGCAGCAGCCGTTCGGCAAGTTCCTGCTCGTGGCCCTGACGGTGGCGCTCTTCGCGCTCGCGGCCTGGCGGGTGCTCTGCGCGCTCATGGGCGACCCGGTCCAGGGCAGCGACGCCCAGCACCGCCTCAAGTACGCGGTGCTCGCCGTCATCTACCTCTCGCTCGCGGTCACCACGCTGACCATGACGATCTCGAACTGGACGGGCGAGGGCACCGGCGGGGGCGGCGGCTCGGGGAGCGACCAGAAGTCGAAGGAGGCCGCGTCCACGATGTTCGACCTGCCGGCCGGCCGCTGGCTCGTCGGGCTGCTCGGCGCGGGGATCATCGGGTACGCCGTGTTCAGCTTCTACAAGCAGGTGCTGCAGCGCCACTTCGCGGAGCGCCTCGACGCCGACGAGCACTCGTGGATCGTCCGGCTGGGCATGGTCGGCTACACCGCAAGGGCGCTGGTCATCGCGGTGGTCGGCTGGTTCTTCCTCCAGGCGGCGATCGCCTACCGGCCCGAGAAGGCCGCCGGACCGTCGGGGGCGCTGCTCGAGCTGGCGGGGACGTCGTGGGGGCCGATCCTGCTCTGGGCGATCGCCCTGGGCCTGTTCGTCTACGGCGTGTTCTGCATCGCCGAGTCGAAGGCCCGCACCGCGGCCTGAGCGGCGCCGGGGAGCGGCTGGTGGTCGCCCGTGTCCGGGCGGGCTCGGCGCCCGCTACCAGTAGCCCTGCATGAGCTCGGTCGCCCACGCCGGTTCCCGCACCTCGCCCCGTGGGGCGAACCCGGTGAGGTAGGGCTTCACGTCGAGCACCGGCGTGCCGTCGACGGCGTCGAGCCCCGCGACGACCAGCGCCCCGTCCTCGACCCGGACCAGGTCGCACACGGTGACGCCGATCCGGTTCGGTCGGTCCTTGGCCCGCTGGGCGAGGATCCCGACCCGCGGCCAGTCCTCGCGACCGCGGGGGTGGCGGGCGCCGGTGCACACCGAGCCCGGGTCGACGCGGTCGAAGACGTAGACGACCTCGACGTGCGAGAAGGACTCGAGGCCGTCGGTCGCGTCGGGGTTGACCACGCCGCCGTCGAGCTCGATGCGCGCGGTCACGGACTGCCAGTCGTCGTCCTCGACCACGTCACGCCCTCCACGGACGTGACCGATCGGTCGCACGAGCAGCTCGTCACCCGGTCGGGGATCGGTGTGTTGCAAGGGGGTCCTCCTTCACCGACCCCCGACCGTAGGGCGCTTCCCTCTGCGCTCGTGCGCCGTCCCCGTCACGCGCCGTCGTGTTCGACGCACCTCAGGACGGTGGTGCTCCCGGCCCCGCTCACGATGCGAACGTGTGGTGGAACTCCGGTGCGCTGCCGGTGCAGGAGCAGTTGCCGGCGATCATGTTGAACTGCACGTTGGCCGTGCCCGACGCCGTGGCCGGACCGGC